>SFBI01000045.1 GCA_007095845.1 Microcystis aeruginosa Ma_MB_S_20031200_S102 | reverse complement strand
AAACAGATAACGCAGGGCAACCCAGAGAGAGCGATCGCTGCGAGGATAGGCAATCACCAGAAAAGCGGCAATACTAATTACTTCTAAGGCAACGTAAACGCTAATAAAATCTTCACAGAGAAAGACAGAATTAATGCTGCCGTGGAGGATGATAGCTTGGGCGTAAAAAAAGGCGGTTTTGCTACTTTCCCAGTTATAAAAAATAACTGCCATCTTCACCAGGGCATTAGTGAGGATAAAATAGGCACTTAACTGATCGGCTACCAGTTTCACGCCATAATTATCCAGTAGGTTGAGGGTTATGGGGGAGGATTGGCTAAATAAAAGGAGAGAATAGGCGAGAGAGATAACAGAAGTAATTAAGGACAGATATTTAGCCCAGCGAGACAGCAAATAGCCAATAAAGCCGCTCAAAAAGGGAACGACTATCCAAGCGATCGTTAGAGTATTCATGGTGTAGGATTTTCTGATCTTTACTTTGTCTAGGGCAGGGTTTTCCTAGACTAATCTGCTCAATTTCACCAGCAAAGATACCTTCTCTAATTATCCTCGATCGAGTCCTATTGATCAAGAATTTTTCGGGTGGCAAATAGATTGACTTATATCTATAACTACTATTGAAAAAAATAAAAGCAAGCGGTTTCGCTTTAATAATGTATATCTTGCCAGAGGGAGCAATCAGTAATGTTTTGGAAATCTTGGCTCTTCGGTTTGTGTTATGCAATGGACGGGGGTTATAAGGAATGAAACCCTTATAGAGACAGACATTACCGCAATTTTTGTCAATTATTTTCGATCTAGAGCGAACTAATCAATTAAATCCCTTGCCAGATAAGGATTTAGTCGATTTATGCCCCCTATCGAACCATACCAAGTAACGAAGAGCCAGATTTATCAAGAGGGTTGCTCTTAAGCCTGGAGCCAACTTCTCAAGATATTAATTACTACTGGAGTGAAAGGTTCCATCTGATCTTGCTGAGGTTGTGATAGGTCACTGATTAATATATTTAATATTTCATCATCCTCTAAGCCGTCATCTGGATTTATATCATTTGCCCATAATAAAGCATTAGACAACTGCTTCCGTTTTTCGATCAAAGCACGGTTATTTTTTTCATCGTCACCCAAATTTAAAACTCGAATCGTGACAACTGCCCGATCGCTCAATCCTTCTACCCGTCCACTAATTTTGAATCGCAGTTCTGTTTCACATTCTGTCATCAGGGGAGTTAGGGGTAGGTGTTGAGATTTATGTGCATCACCGCATTGATTAGGGGTATTACAACTAGCAACAATATTTGAAAAGTCGAGCGTACGTTTAGGATTTAGCTTTTGAGCTTCTAAATGCTCATTATGGCAAGCATTAATTTCTTCGATTTGCTGGCAGCAATAGGCACAAAGATAAAACTGCTCATTAAGAGCATAGTCTCGAATCTTTGCCCGAACGACTTTCCCTTCTTCTGTTTTATCTAAATCATCGTATGCCCCATGAGGGTTCTTCCTCTTCCAAGCTGTTAAACAACAAGGTTCAGCCCCTTTACTAATGGTTCGCATAAGGTTCAGCCCCTTTACTAATGGTTCCCATGACGCAATTCTTGTTTACGGAGCAGTAGTTTGGCTTTGACCAATTCGAGATGATTGGCAGGTAGTTCCTCACTTAATTCTGCCAGCAATTTTTGAGCCTCGGTTAGCTTTGAATCTTGTATGGCATCTAACAGATCGTTCAATTCAGTATCAATTTTCTCATTACGAATGCTGGTATTCATGGCATCTAATAAGACAGTATTAGCATCTTGCCCATATTGAGAGGGCAACTGTCGCAATTCGCCATTAGCTAAATTGTAGATCAAAACATTTTTACAATCACTGATCACTAGAGGTGAATGGGTTGTCAGCACAAACTGACAATTTGGGAAAGTTTCGGTCAGGCGCTCGCAGAGGCGACGTTGCCAAGAGGGATGTAGATGCAAATCGACTTCATCAATCAAAACGATACCATCACCTGCTAAAGGATTTTCTAAGGCAGGGTTCAGCATGGCTAGACGGCGGGCAATATCACCCACAAGAGCCATTAGGGATTTTTCGCCTTGCGAAAGTTGGGCTAGGTTGAGGGTTTCACCATTTTTGTCCACTGCCATGTAGAGACGAGGTTTACGACGGACTCTAAGGTTATCCAGATGGGGCATAAATCGGCTAATGGCGGTGCGAACTGCTGTTAATTGCCGATCTTTAGCTGAGGCATTGCGTTCGTTTAACAATTGCCATAAGTCTTGATTGGTTTCAGCTAGTGGTCTTAGTTGGTTTAGAACGTCTTCAGGAATTCCTGATTCATTTTCGGTATCTTCCCGTTCTCGGAACCATTCAAAAAAGCGGCGAAAGTCAACGCCCTGACTTAAGGAGTTATCATAACCGTCCAATTGCAAAAAGGTATGCTTAGTCCTAATTTTTAGTGGAATATCGAGTACGACACGCTCGACAGGATAAAACGCAATTAGAGGTAGGCTAGTTTTGTCATCATGGGTGAGGGCATCACGATAACGATTGGCCAAGCGCGTACAGTCATTAAGGTTGCTATTATATTGGGCTTTACGTCCTTTTCTATTTTTGGCAAGAATCCATCTGAAATAATGGTCAATCTCGCTTTGATCAGGATTGTTTAATGATTTGGAGGGATCCGAGACTTCGATTTCAATGCTGCCAGCATTAGCAGTATTAAATATGGCATCTTCATAAATAGGATTACCACTCCCTTTTTCTGTAAGTAAACGAGCAGTAAACCAACTAAGAGAAGTTGCTAATGCTTTTAGTATAGCAGTTTTACCAGCCCCGTTATTACCAACAAAAACGGTAATGTTGCTTGGGTTTTGCTCTGTAGGCGCCAAGGAAATTTCCAGCTTTTCAAATAGCCCGATGTTATTTAAGATGACCCGTTGAATTTCCATGTCGGTGAGATTGGCGAGGGATATGCTGACTGCTGATAGACTAGATATAAAACCGTAAAACAGTTAGTAAATAGTGAAAGGATCTGGCTTCCTAAGTAGGTAGGTGTTAAAAGTTCTCAGATCCCCCCTTATCAAGGGGGGCAGGGGGGATCAAAACCCCCTTATCAAGGGGGGCAGGGGGGATCGGCACCCCCCTTATCAAGGGGGGCAGGGGGGATCAGAGGCAAAATCTATCTTCAATTTAATTATAACTACTTACTTAATCGCTAAATAAAACTATAAGTTAAACTCCATCGCGATGACGGCGATCAGCGATAAAAGACTCTACTAATTTAACATCTTCGATACTACCGATCACTAAAGGTGTGCGGGTGTGTAATTTATCGGGAACGATATCTAAAAGATTTGTCACCCCATCACTAGCTTTACCTCCTGCCTGTTCAATTAAAAAAGCAAGGGGGGCAGTTTCATAAATTAAGCGCAATTTTCCCTGGGGATTTTTAACAGTACCCGGATAAAGAAAAACACCACCCTGCATTAAAATTCGGTGGATATCTCCCACTAATGCCCCACTGTAACGGGCCGTGTAACCATCATGACGGTGAACATAACGAGTATAGTCGCGAATTGCCTCATCCCACTGCCAAAAATTGCCCTCATTGGTACTATAAATCGGGCCGTGATCGGGGATAATAATATTCTCTTGGGCAAGGATAAATTCCCCTAAACTGGGGTCAAGGACAAAGGCATGAACACCGCGACCGATCGAGTAAACTAAGATAGTCGAAGGTCCGTAGAGAATATAGCCGGCGGCGATTTGTTTACGACCATTTTGCAGTAAATCCCGCGCCTCTCCGTCTAAATCATTGTCTTCCTGTTGACGGATGGCAAAAATCGAACCCACATTTAGGTTAATATCCACATTGGAAGAACCATCGATCGGGTCGTAGAGTAGGGTATAGCGACCGATGGGACAGTTTTCTGGGATATAATAGGGTTTATCCATTTCCTCGGAAGCAAGACGGCAAACTAAACCACTTTGCTTAAAAACCGAGATAAATACTTCATTAGCAAAAACGTCCATTTTCTTGACTGATTCCCCTTGGACGTTGGTTTCTCCAGTAAAACCTAGCACATCCGCCATTAATCCCGCTTTACTGAGACGACGGGCAATTAATTTCCCCGCTAGGGCAATCCGACTCATAATTGCGCTTAAATCCTGCGCGTCGGGGGAAAAGCTTTGTAGTTGTTGCAGGACGTGACGGGAGAGGGTGGTACAATCTCGATCGAGGCTATATTCGGGGATAGAAAAGGGAATATTGCTAACCATAACTGTAATTGCCAGTAATAAAGTAAAAAAAGGGAAACTCGTCTAGTCTCAATTATGACTATGATTTGATCCTAGCCAAAATTTTCCCTATTGCGGGCTAATTTTTAGATCAGTTTTAGAGTTGGCTAATTTTTCCCCCATTGAGCATTAAATTTTGGTCAATAGTTGCCCTCTCAATTTAAGTCGATGGGGATACACCGGGCAAGCGTTTATATTTCAAGTAATAGGCAAAAACTGTTATTAAAACAATAATTATTGTGCCGATACCTAAATAGTTAGGAACCCAAAAAGCCGCCGTAATGGTGTTAATTTCTCCCGGTTTTAAATGCCAAATTAACTGATTTTCAACTTGTTCTACCGGGGGATTTAATCCTGAGTCATCTTCAATATTTTGACCAGCTAAGGGAGTCTTTAAAGCGAAGTCGATATCGACTAAGGAACCGGGGCTAATGATAATATTTCCCTGTTCGGAAAGTACACCCAAAGCCCGCAAATCAACGGTTAATCTTAAGTTTTTCTGGTTCAAAAAGAACCAATCTTGTTCTGTCACTGCCAGTTTTGAATCTAGTTGCAGTAACTTTATATCATCAGTATTAGCAGAGTTTTTGATTTTAAAGGAAGAACTAGGATCAAAAAACTGATTGAATTTTTCCTCTAATTCCTGACTATTACTAAAGGGAATAGTGACAATGATTTCTCGTTCGGAAATATGAGCGGTTTTCCCCTTAAGTAATTTTGCCCTCTGTTCGATACTATTTAACCATTTAGTGGCTTCGGTTTGACTGAGACTGGTTAAACGTTGTCCGAGGGTGATATGTTGAATAATTTCCCCGTAGTGTTGGTGGGGAAAATTAATGCCCACATCGTAACGGACACAGCCAGTTAAAAAGAGAAAAATACCGCATAAAAAGGGCAGAATAAAGCGGGTTTTCCCGATTTTTTCGGTGGTTGGTTGATTCATAATTAATCTTCTTCTAAGTCGTCATAACTTGCTGAACTGCCACCGCTAACCGTAACTAGATCGATTTGCTGACGATAATAGTCTACATCTTTTACCTCCACTTCTACCTCATCACCGAGACGATAGGCAACGCGATTTTTCCGTCCTACCAAACAGCTATGACGGGCGCGATATTCGTACCAATCATCCTTGAGAGAAGAAACATGGACCAACCCTTCCACTAATAAATCGGAAATTTCCACGAAGAAACCATAGGATTGTACACCGGTAATTAAGCCGCGAAAAACTTGACCCATTCTTTCTTTCATTTTCTCGGCTTTTTTCAATCCTTCTAGGTCTTTTTCCGCATCTTCAGCAATTTTTGAGCGATCATTGAGATGGGAAACAATTAGATGGCTTTCCTCTTCTAACTCCTCCTGAATTTGACTTGGGAGAATATTCCAATTAATCTGTCCATGACAGCTATTACTGCCCAAATTAACCCCAACTTTGACGATTTTGCTGCGGCGATCTTTCCCCTCGGTTAGTAGGAGTTTTAACACCCGTTGTACCCAAAGATCGGCATATCTTTGTAGGGGGGATAGACAGTGGGTATAATTGCTAGGATAGGCCAAACCAAAATGGGGTAGAGGATGGCTGCTATATCTAACTAATTTGAGAGTTTCTTGCAGGAGATAATTGAGGACTTTCACCGATGAAGAAGCGGAAAAAGTGCGGGTGAGATTTTGATAGTCATTGGGTTTAATCTCCTCCTCGGCAGTTAAATTTAATTCTGCCCCTAAATTATTGGCTAATTTGAGTAAATCCTCCAATTCATCCCAATCCGGTTCCGATTGTCCACAGTAGATACAGGGCAATTTTAAGGCCTGTAAATGTTCAGCGACAACTTTGCCGGCTAAAATTGCCACTTCTGTCAGTAAAGAACGGGCCGGTAAATTATTAGAAGCGAGAACAGTCCCCCCCCGTCCTTCGTCTTTGTAGGGAGAGATTTTGTCTAATTGAATATCAAAACTACCCCGCTGCAGACGTTGGGATTTTAGGGTGGGGCAAACGCTGAAAAATAAATCTTTCAGGGTTTCAACGGTATCGGTGGGGGCAGCTGCGCTATCTTCTTCACTGAGCAGATCGCGCACCTGTTGATAGGTAAAATGTTGATCCACTTGGATGAGGCTGCGGGTGATTTCGTACTCCACTAGCTCCCCCTTATCATCGAGGGTGACGAGGATAGAAATAGCGGGGCGCTGTTCTTGGGGTGACAGGGAACAACGACTGGTAACGGCAGCCGGGACTAATGGCAGCACTTTTTCGCCTAAATAGACAGCAGTTCCCCGTTTTTTGGCAACTTTATCCAATAATCCGCCCCGTTCAATGTAACGGGTGACATCGCTAATATGAATGGCGACTTGCCAGCGATTTTGGTTGATTTTCTCTAAAGAAAAGGCATTTTCAATGATCGGGGGATAATCCAGGGGGGTGTCATCTTCGATGGTAAAGGTGAAGAGTTGGGTTAAATCTCGCAGTTGTTCTTTTTCGCCACTATCGAAGAAATCCGCTAAATTATCGGCAATTTCGAGGGCTTCTGGCGGAAAATTATGGGGTAGATCGTGTTTACAGGAGACAATATCCGTATCGGCAGCGGCCTCAGCAGTAGAACCGAGAATGCGAGTAACTTTACCGATGGGAGGCATTTCCCCTAGGGGATAACGGAGGACGGAAACATGAACGAGGTGATCGATATTTTCTTGGAGATTTTGACCATTTTCGAGGAGATTAAGCGTAAATTTAAGGCGATCATCGAGGGGAACCGCCACAAACTGCTCATTTTCCTGTTTTACTTGCGCTAGAAGCGAAGGATTAGCTCGTTCGAGAATTAATCTCACCTCTCCTTCTGGGGAACGACGACGGGTCCCCTCGCGGATGATTTTGACTAAAACTCGATCGCCATTCCAAGCGTTACTGAGATGATTTTTCGACACGTAGATGTCATCAGCATCTTCGATATCTTGGATAGCAAAGCAAAATTCTTTACTGGAACAGCGCAGCTTTGCTTCTACGATATTTTCCTCGATTACACGACGATAGCGCCCCCGTTCTTTGACAACCATTCCCAGACGTTCCAAAGCATCGAGAATCACTTGCAATTTTTCGCAGCTTTCGGGATCGTCTTCGCAGCCTAATTTTTTTTCGAGAAGTTTACCCGTAGCTAATTTATCATCACTAAGATGAGAGAGGAGTGTGGCGATCGAGAAGTCCATCTAACAATAATCCTTACTTACAAGACACTGACGGAATGGTGGACAATTAAGTTTAAATACTTATATAATGAGAGGATTGATTTAAACCATTGACTCGAGAGATTGTCTCTATCGGGCTAATTGCGATCGCTGTAGGTGACAGTGAAGGTAAACTAAGCAAGCATCGAACACCCGAACCTACCTTGAGAATTATCGAATCCTTCCTTAGGATAAGCCAATAGCGAACACTGGCAAACTTTTTGGCGATCGCTCGTCTTTCTGGCAGAAGCTTCAGCCTAGTAGAATCTTGTTATTATGGGCAAGACTAATCCTAGGACTAAAAATTTTATCTAACCTTCAATCTTAGCAAGAACTTGCTACATTTTTCCATAATTACGATAGAGTGTTCTAATATAAGTACAAAGGAACTCGAAAAAGTCACCATGTTGCAAAAGTTACGCCAACGTTACCCCCAAGTTGCCCTGATTAGCGAGTTAGTTCAAATCGATCACGGCAAGTATATTGTGAGAGCGATCATCGAAATTGAGGGAAAAACGGTCGTTACAGGTTTAGCAGCGGCAGATACGGTGGAAATCGCCGAAGATAGAGCCAGAGAACGAGCTTTACTGCTTTTAGAAGCTGAAAACACCCCCGATCTCCAGCTTGTGGAAAAAATCAGCCCCAATAATATTTATCTACCGGAAGATTTACCTAAAACCGTCCCCAGTACCAAAAAATCGACTAAAACGGCTAAAGTCACTGAAACACCTCGTCCTGAAGCTAAAATTGAACCGGAATTACCCCAAGTTAAGGATATTCCCCCGGCTAAAATTGAACCGGAATTACCTCAAGTTAAGGATATTCCCCCGGCTAAAATTGAACCGGAATTACCCCAAGTTAAGGATATTCCCCCGGCTAAAATTGAACCGGAATTACCCCAAGTTAAGGATATTCCTTTACCGGAACCAGAGCCTTTATTATTAGAAATGGAACCCGATAATTACTCCTTATTATCAGAATTGCCAGAAGAAGCGAGTTTAACTGAAGAAGAACCCCCGGCACCGGAACCAGTTGTTGTTATTCCCGAAGAAATCGATTATTCAGTGCTTAAAACTAAAATTGATGTGGAGATGAAACGATTAGCTTGGACCACAGAAAAAGGTCGGGAATACCTGATTTCTACCTATGGCAAAAAGTCCCGTTTACTGCTAACTAATGAGGAGTTATTAGAATTCTATAACTACTTATCTAGTATCAGTGCCTAATCACTAAACCTGCTGCAAAAATCAAAAATCTTCCGTTAAGTGAGGAGTCTCCAAGTCAGTATTCTCCGAGTCAGGAGAAGCAGAAAGAAATAGATTATTTTCTGGCAGTAGAAAATAATCTATTTCTGGAAAATGCGATTAAAAACTCACTTTTGCGGGAGATATAATACTAAATCCGTTGAGTATAGGCTACATATCAAGACAGGCAAAAGGCAAAAGGCAAAAGGGGAAATAAATAATCAGTTTTTAATCACCAGATTTAGTATAATAAAAAGGAAGCTATTAGCTGCCAGTCTTTTTATCCCTATCTCACTGATAACTGATAACTGATAGCTGATAACTGATAACTGAATTAGTTTCTTACTGCTTCTGTTTCCGCTTCTTTGGGAACAACCACTGGCACTCCGCTGACTGTTTCGATTTGATAAATAACGCGACTTAATTGGGAAGGACAACAGAGAGGATCCGTATCTTTATAGCGATTAAAAACCACAATAATTCGATCGCTATTTTGTAAAACAATTCTCTGAGATGCACCATCAGTGCGGGAATCCATCGGTCGCGGGGAAAGAGTGCCAGCGAATTTACCATCGACAAAAACAAAGTCTTGATAACCCATTGGTCGGCACATTCCATCCACTCCACTCATGGCCGAAATAACGCTAGTTTTACCATAGGTTTGCACGGCCCCGTACAGTAACCATCCTGCTTTATTAAGCGCTTGATCATTGGCAGTAATTGCCGGACGAACCTGTTCACGACACTGGTTATCGATCACGGTTTTAACGGGAGATTTTGGGATAGATGCCTTTGCTTTATTCCAATTAGTTAACGGTCGATCAAACCAAGCTCGCGGAGTCTCTTTTTCTGGGGTTTGGCTAATAACTTCTAATAGCTTCCATGTCTCCGAATTTTGATTAGTAGCTGGATTGGAGACGGTTTCAACGCTAACTTTAATTTGATAGAAAAATCCTGGTTTATAATCAAATCCCTCAATACTGTTAGGGAACAATCTCCAGTTTTCCTCGGGTTTTTCTCGGATCTGTAAACAGTCTTTGGTTGGGCCTTGGCTACAGGGTTGTTTCCGAGAATGGATATAAATTGTCTTTTCCGTGCGCGTGGTGGTCGGTGCGGGGGTAAAAGTGAGGATTCCTAAACCTTCGGGAGTACGATAAAATAATTGTAAATCGCCTTTAGCTGTCACTTGGAATTGTTCCACTCCTTGCAAGGCAGCAAGATATTGATTTTCCTGTTTCATCTGCGGTTCCGGACAAGCTTTTTTCGTAGTAGCGATCGCTTGGTTGATCTGAAGCGTGTCATCATTGACTTGATAGCCAGTATTATACTGGTTGCATCCGGCCGAACCACTGAGGATATTTTTCTGGAAAGCGGCAGTAATTTCCGTTTCTTTCACCAAACTTCCGGCTGTCCACCCCCTTAGTTTCCATCGAGTCCCGTCCAAAGGGGAAGTATTAGCGATCGCCACTTTCCCTGCTAAAGCACAACTTAGGGCAATTGTCAAGAAAATTACCGTTTTTTTGGCGTTCAAAATTGCTATTCTCCTCGTCAAAGCAACAATTCTATTATGGCGTGGGGTAATCGACTCAGTGGTTAGGATAATTTTTCAGAGTTCTCTTTCTGACCATCCCGTGACGGATTAAGAGAGAACAAGTTCCCGCAAACCTTAACCCAGTCATAAAGTCAACGTTGTCATTAATTATTTTTTGCCCCTTTGAGGGCCAAAAGTTGACCCGGTTCACCTTAAGCAGTACAATAAAAACCTTGAATGACCCCTTAAACAAAAAAAAACACCATGGCACAAGGACAAGGATTCGGATTCGGTCTCGGTAAGATTAAAGAATTACAAGACGCTTTCCAAAAAGCGCAACAGGTGCAACAAGGGGCGAAAGTTCTGCAAGAAGAACTGGAAAATATGGAAATTTCCGGCCAGAGTGAAAATGGCTTCGTGACAGTCTATCTCAGTGGCAACCAAGAACCCCGGGGTATTGAAATCGACCCTGCTCTCCTCTCCCAAGATCTGGAGATTGTGGCTGAGTCTATTCTAGAAGCCATGAAAGTCGCCTATAGTGCCTCCACGGAAACCATGCGCGCCAAAATGGAAGAACTGACCATGGGTTTAAATATCTCCAGTATGTAACCGCTTTTGACCGCAATGGTAAGATGGAAAGTTGGACTAACAAACAAGGAGGTTCAACTTTGCTGACTTTGGGTGTCAATATCGACCATGTGGCCACAATTCGCCAAGCTCGCCGTACCGTGGAACCAGATCCCGTGGCGGCGGCGGTTTTGGCTGAAATCGGCGGTGCTGATGGTATTACCGTTCACTTGCGCGAGGATCGTCGTCATATCCAGGATCGCGATGTGCGGATTCTCCGGCAAACGGTGCGGACTCATCTGAATCTGGAAATGGCCCCGACGGAGGAAATGATCGCCATTGCTCTCGATATTAAACCCGATTATGTCACCCTTGTCCCCGAAAAGCGCGAGGAAGTGACCACGGAAGGGGGGATCGATATGCTGGGCAATTTTGACCGTTTTTGTCGGGTTGTCGAGCGCCTGCAATCGGCTAATATTCCCGTTAGTTGGTTTATTGATGCCGATTTTGCCCAAATTCAAGCGGCCGCTAAGACGGGGGCGAAATTTATCGAACTCCACACCGGTCAATACGCCGAAGCACAACAGGAGAGCGATCGTCAAGCATTGTTAACAATTCTTAAAGAAGGTTGTGAATACGCTTCCTCTCTGGGGTTGCGGGTGAATGCTGGTCACGGTTTGACCTATTGGAATGTTTATGCAGTCGCCTGTTTGCCCAATATGGAAGAATTGAACATTGGTCACACAATTATCAGTCGTGCGGTTTTAGTTGGGTTAGAAAGGGCTGTTAGGGACATGAAATTGGCTATGCGTGGGCAATTGTAAAGGCTATCAGCTAATCTCCTGACTAGGAAACAATTACAGTGAAAAATTAAAGGAAAGATGATGACAACTTATTATTATTTGGTAGCCAGTCAAAAGTTTTTAGAAGAAGAAGCGATCGAAAAGGAAGTTTTGAAGGAAAGAATCAGGAATTATCAAGAAAAAGGTCAAGAAATTGATTTTTGGTTAATTGCCAATCCAGCTTTTTTAGATACCCCCGCTTTTGCCGATATCAAAAAGAAAACTCCCCAACCAGCAGCGGCGATTGTTTCTCTCAACCAACAGTTTATTACTTGGCTAAAATTGCGTCTAGAATACGTTATTACCGGACAGTTTGAGGCTCCTTCCGATACTATTTCCGATCCGTTAAAATAACCCTTTTTTGTCTGTGGTAAATAAGTGGTTATAATTAAATAGAAGATAGATTTTGGGTTCGATCCCCCCTGCCCCCCTTGATAAGGGGGGTGCCGATAGGCGGGGGGCTGACGATTTTTAAAACCTACCTACTTAGCTTGCCGTAACAAGGGAAAATTGCTAGTTTTTGTCTGTGGGCAAAAATACAGACGAGGCAATCATCACCAGCTAACTTTGCCTTTGAGCTTGTTAATTTTTCTCTTACCGATTCCCGATACTCGATCCAAATCTTCTAGGGAAGTAAAGGGTTTTTCTTGCCGGGCTGCGATAATTTTTTCGGCTAATTTGCCACTGATACCGGGTAAAGTATCTAGTTCCTCTTTTGTGGCAGTGTTTAAATTAATTAAGCGATCGCTTTTAATTTTTACATATTGGGGACAGTTTTTTCTATCCTGTTCGATCCGATTTTTAATAGTTTCCGGCAGTCCTAATTTAGCGGTACGGTACAGATATTGAAATTCTCGATCAAAATGAGCGGCAACGGTGGGATTATTGATAATGACTAAAGCTTCATCGTTTTGGTGGTTAGCAGCTTTTGACCAATTATGAGAACCAGTGATCACAATTTTATCATCGATTAAACCGAATTTATGGTGTAATTTATCTCCCGCTGCTAGAGCGGGAACTCCTAGGGTATTAATTGGGTTTTTCCAAGGTTGATTATCTGGTTCATAACGACATTTATTACTGAGAGCAACTCCTAATAAATCTAATCCTTCGCTATAGTATCGGAAGGCAAAACTAGGATCAATTAAAGCTTTAATTTGTATCCCTTTTTGATGTCGTTGGGCGAGAATATTAGCTAAAGGCTGTTCCGTAAAGACAAACAGGGCTAAATCCACGGATTTTTTAGCTTTATTTAAAGTTTCACCGATCAAACCATTGCTAGTAATTGCCCAGGGATAAGCAGTAGAATCGGGGGAAAATTTGACCGTTAGACTACTATTACCGATAGTAATTGTTTGCAGTTTTCTGTGGGGTTTATCTAAGCCAAATCTAGGACGATCTTCCCTTCCCCACATCAGATTAAACTCTTTTTGAAAAACTCTAGCTAGTGGGGGATTAGTAATTACTAATAAGTGATTGGCATTCCCGACAGTTTTGGGATTAGAAAAGTCTCCATGAATATCACTTAAGGTATAGTTAGCTGAACTGATTAAAGTAGTGTGATTATCA
This sequence comes from Microcystis aeruginosa Ma_MB_S_20031200_S102, assembly GCA_007095845.1. Classification (GTDB taxonomy): domain Bacteria; phylum Cyanobacteriota; class Cyanobacteriia; order Cyanobacteriales; family Microcystaceae; genus Microcystis; species Microcystis aeruginosa_D. Next base: position 36,629 of record SFBI01000045.1, on the reverse strand, counting down.
ATAACCATGAATTTATGGTGCATTAAACCGCTACCTTTTGAGCGATCTGTACTATCATCAATTAGGGGAATACCAGCTTTTTTGAGGATAGTAATTGCATCTCTTTGGGCGATTTCCTCTGCACTTAATTTACCATCTCGATTTATATCAACTAAATCAACAAGGTTTTGATAACGTTCCTGTTCTCGATCGCTTGATTTTTCTCGGTTTTTGGCTAAACTATTAATAGGTTTATTGTAAATATTTTCGAGGATAACCCTAACTTTAACTCCCTGCTGCTGACGAGCAGCCAAAGCTTGAGCAATAGCGGGTAAACGTAACTCTTGCACCGCTAGATCGATCGAACTTTTGGCCGAGTTAATATTATCAATAATAACCTGTTCTAAATTATCCCCTGGACGATTAATTCGACGATAGGGATCGGTATAATTTGAACCCTGGGCCTGATTATAATTAAAATAGACTTGCATATATTGATCTTGGGGCAAGGGTTGGGGACGATTTTGGATAGCATTCAGAGAATGACAACCCCCCAAAAGAAAAACTGTCCCTAACAAAAATCCTAACTGTTTCATGGGCTGAATTTTTTCTAATCTCAATTTATCTATTGCCATGTTTGTCCACATAATTATCATTATCCTAGAATTCAGGAGGAGTCAGGAGAGAATTTTTACCTAAGGAGGTTCTCGGAAATCGGTATGTACTAAATTGATTATAAGTAGTCGGACATAAATTCTGTTGTCTATCTTAAGAAATGTAAATTGCCGCAATTCTTACTGACTACTGACTCCTTACCCCACAGTTAACTTTACTTTTGTCCAACTACTCAATCAATCCTGATTTTAGATTGAAGATGATGACTTTGTCCTTGATTGCTTAAATCGTTGACCAAAGCTCTGACATATAGTCAGTGAATTTTGTTATAATCTAGGGAATAATAGCACTGTTCTTCTAGATCTGGGTTTTACCATGACTGAACTTTTACCCCAATGCAGTAATCTGGCTGGTAATGTTAACAGTATAATTGAACTACTAAAAGGCGAATCCTCTCTCCGCAATCAACAGGATACCAGCAAGATAGAAATTGCCCTACAAAAAGCCATTTCTCCCAAATTTGAAATCGTTTTCGCCGGTGCTTTTAGTGCCGGGAAATCAATGTTAATCAATGCACTTTTAGAGCGAGAATTGCTGTATAGTGCCGAAGGACACGCAACGGGTACAGAATGTTATATTGAGTACGCAGAAGCTGATGAGGAAAGAGTGGTTTTAACCTTTCTCAGCGAAGTAGAAATTCGTACTTTAGTCGATACCGTCTGTCAAAATCTGCAATTAACCAATCCCAGTAACATTAATTCCCCGGAATACTGTAGTCAGTTAAACCAATACTGTCAAAAAATTATCGAACAGGAAGGGGGAGAAGGCAAATCCGAGCGAGCTAAACAAGCTCAGGGTTTAAAATTATTAATTGAAGGATTTACCCAAAATCGTGAGCGGATCCATACGCTGCATAATGCCACCTATTCCATGGAACAATTTCACTTTTCTAATTTAGCAGAAGCGGCTAGTTTTGCCCGTCGTGGTAGTAATAGTGCCGTCTTAAAGCGTCTAGAATATTACTGTCATCATCCTCTCCTTAAAGATGGTAACGTTTTGGTAGATTTGCCTGGAATTGATGCCCCAGTCAAAAAAGATGCCGCCTTAGCCTATCGTAAAATAGAGCATCCTGATACTTCGGCAGTGGTTTGTGTTTTAAAGGCTGCTTCTGCGGGAGAATTAGCCACAGAAGAAACGGAATTACTCGAAAAAATTCGCTCTAATGCTGGTATTCGTGATCGAGTTTTTTATGTTTTTAACCGCATTGATGAAACCTGGTACTCAGCCCAACTAAAACAGCGTTTAGAAAACCTGATTCAAACACAATTTCGTGATACTTCCCGCATTTACAAAACCAGCGGACTTTTAGGTTTTTATGGATATCAGGTGAAAAATCAAACCAATATTAATCAGCGTTATGGTTTAGATTCTATCTTTGCCGAAAGTGTTAAAAATTTAGGAGGACAAGAAGAAACACCGCAATTTGTCAGCGAGTTTAATAACTATTGTGTCAACTCCAGTAAATTACTGGCAACTCCCTTTAAAGTTTCCATCCACGGTTATGAAACTCCTAATAAAAATTATTTCCGAGTTTTAAGCGAGTGGGGAACTCCTTTGCTAGAACAGTTAATTGCTGATAGCGGTATCGAAGAATTTCGCACGGCAATTACTCGTTATCTCACCGAAGAGAAACGTCCGCAATTGTTTGCAACTTTAGCTGATGATTTACAATCTCTCTGCATTACTCTGAAAAATCATTATCAAGGGATTTATCGTGATTTAGAAAGTCAACCACGAGAAATTGAGGCTATGAAAGCTCTGGAGTTAAATCACCTCAATCAAGAGTTAAAGGAAGTGGGAGAGAAATTAACTAAACATATAGATGGTTATGTCAATGCTATCGTGGTTAATAGCGATGAAAACTTCGAGGAAGACTTTAAGAAACTAAAAGCGAGAATGGTATCAAGATTGGATGAGTTATTAAGTACTTTTTCTGTTAAAAATGCTTACTCACAAGCGACTTTAACCCATCCCCGCAATGCTACAGCACCTTTATTAGCAGTATTGGTAGAAGCTTTTTATTATCTGTCTAACCAGCTAGAAGATGTGTTGATTGAGGAGTCAATCAGTTTAATTAGTCGCTTTTGTCAGCGTCTTTTAGATGCGGTAAGGCAAGGTGATTATTATCGGCAAATTTATCGTTTATTGGGTAACGATAGTGGCATAGAAAATCAGCTAAAACAGCTAGAAGATCAGTTAATTCATGCCTTAGTTTCCCAAGCGAGAACAGAGTGCGATCGTTATGTAAGAGAAAATCACAATTTTTACAACGAAGGCACTTTTTCTATCTTTCAATTTCGGCAAACTGTCCAACAAACTGCCCAAGGTTATGACTGTGAAAGTATTCTTGATGCTGAACCTGCTATCCGTCAACTACTTAAGTTAGATTTTGAGCCAAAAGTATCAGTGACAATTCAGAAAAACTTCCGTCAAACTATTAATAATACTTTAAAAAATCAATTGATACCAATGGCAAAAAAACAAGCCGATACCATTCTACAACAGTTCAATCAAGCTCGTTCTTATCTAGAACAAACATTAGAACAGGAAGCGGCGGAAAAAATTGCTAATAATGCCCACAAACAGGAAGAAATTAACCAAAAAATTGAAAATTATAACCAAGCGATCAACTCTCTCAATACTTGTTTAACTGCTATGAGTTTACAGAAAAATCATTTACCTATAATTGGTGAACAAGAATTAGAGATTGTCCCAGAAGTTGTTAATTACTCCAGTGATTAATATGGCGAGTGGGAAGGTGAGAAGTGAGGGGAAACAATCCATCTGTTAAAAACCGATTTGCTCTCAAAGCAAAAAATTAATTAAAATAAAAACTCATCAGGGGATAAGCGATCGAAGTCTTGTTATTCTTGTAACTGGTGGGTTGCGAGATTTTTCTAGACTCGCAGCTTAACCCGATCAACCGATAACCGATAGAGGGGTGCAGAATGGGAGAATGGTTAGATTTTACCGATGAGGTGGTCACTGTTAATGGCAAAGGTGAGGAAATTAAACGGGAAAAAGTCACTAATCGAGGTTATCAGTATTTTTTAAGCAAAAAAACCTTTTTAGAAATGATTTCTATCCCTAGCGGTCAACACCTCATCGGTGCGCCCAAAAGTGAGTTAGGCTGGAAATTGAGTCAAAGTCCCCAATCTCTGGTTAATATTCAGGCTTTTTGTCTGAGTCGCTACCCAATTACCCAACGACAATGGCGCGAGGTGGCAAAATTAGAACCGGTAAATATTGAACTTAATCCCTATCCGGCCCATTTTGAAGGTTACGATCGCCCTGTAGAACAAATTAACTGGTGGGAAGCGGTGGAATTTTGCGATCGCCTATCCCGTCTCACCGGACTGAATTATCGTTTACCCGCAGAAAAAGAATGGGAATACGCTTGTCGGGGAGGTACATCAACCCCCTTCCACTTTGGCCCGACAATTTCCACGGATTTAGCCAACTATTCGGGGGTGGACTGGGATTATGGCGGGAAAGTGTGCAGTTCTGGTCGTTATGGAGAAGGTCGCTTAGGATGCGATCGCAGGGAAACCACACCAGTGGGAATGTTTGCCGTCGCTAACCCTTTCGGACTCTACGATTTGCACGGAAATGTCAGGGAATGGTGTGCAGATTACTGGCGCGATAACTACGAAGCGGCCACCATAGAAGATAGGGACAGACGAGTTTTGCGCGGGGGTTCCTGGAATGATGGCCCTAACAAATGTCGCTCGGCCTACCGAGTCAAATTTATGGCTACTGCTGGACTCTATGATATTGGTTTTCGTGTCGTTAGCGATAATTCCCCTTAAATCTGAAAACCGATCAATCTTTGTGTCCTTTGTGTCTTTGTGGTTAGTTCCAGTCGCTCGCTGGCAGGAATGTGTCTTAGAGTACATTTTACCCACCAAACCCAAGAGAACCGATAGTGTTTCTTGGGGACTTCTGGAGTTTTCGAGGATGAAACGGGAATTAGAGAATTTATTGGGACGGAAAGTTGATTTGCTAACAAAAAAATCGATCGAGCAGAGTCATAATTGGATTCGTCAACGATAGATTTTAGAGACAGCGCAAGTGATTTATGTGGCGGGATAAGGCTTTTTTACTAGATATTGTCCGAGCAGGTAAATTAGCTCAACAATTTGCCAATCAACCAGCAAAATTTGCAGGCGTTTGTCAGAAAATTTTTGAAAATGTACCGCTCCTCGATCGAGAGTTAGAATTGATTTTAGAGACAATAAAGGTGATTTAACCAAATGATTGCTAACTTTGACCATAACTATCTTTCCCCGGAAGATTATTTAGCAACGGAGAGAATAGCCAAGGATAAACACGAATACATTCGTGGTCAAACCTACGCCATGGCTGGTGCAAGTAAAGCCCATGGTATGATTATTATCAACTTGGCCACACTTTTAAAAAACCGGCTGCGGGGTAGTGGTTGTCTTGTCTATGCCACAGATATGAAAGTTCGTCTAGAAATGGCTAATAGTTATTTTTATCCCGATCTTGTAGTTACTTGCGACTCGCGAGATAATCAGTCTTTCTCGGAAGATTTTATCCGTTATCCGCGCTTGATTGTAGAAGTATTATCCCCCACTACTGCTGCCTTTGACCGGGGCGATAAATTTGCCGACTATCGTTCCCTTGAAACTTTAGAAGAATACGTTCTTATCAGTCAAGAACGCATCAGTGTAGATTGTTTTCGTCGCAATGATGAAGGATTCTGGGTTCTTTATCCCTACAGCAAAGGAGCAGATATTTATCTAGCTAGTATCGATTTTCACTGTGCGATCGAATCTTTATATGAAGACATAACAGAAATCCGTTAAAAAATCAGATCAGTTTTTTTCTATGTACTATTTACTTTTTACCTGATTAATGCTTGTCATCCTCTCCGCTATTATTCCAGTGGGTTTTATCATCCTCATCGGTGTGATAGCAGGAAAAATTCTCACTGTTGAAGTGCATTCCCTTTCCCAAATCACGGTGTATATTCTTGCTCCCGCTTTGGTGATTGATGGACTCTATCACACCACTGTATCCGGCAGCAATATCGGTTTAATTCTCCTAGGTTTTGCTCTTATTTCACTGGTAATGGTGATTATCGTCGAAATTATCGCCTCTTGTCTCAGTCTCGATGCTGATACCCGCAAAAGCCTCATGGCTGCCGCTGTGATACCCAATAACGGTAATATGGGTTTACCGGTGGCTAGTTTTGCCCTGGGTGCGGCTGGACTGGAAAGAGCGATAATTTATATGATTGGTTCTAGTATTCTTTTATTTGGTATTAGTCCCGCTTATTTGCGAGGAAAAAGCTTTCTTTCAGGATTTCGCCTAGTTTTTCAATTACCCTTAATCTGGTCAATTTTTATCGGCATTAGCTTTCAAACTTTCTCTTTTCATCTTCCCCTGCAATTAGATAAAAGTATTAGCTATCTAGGACAAGCGGCAATTCCTTTGGCTTTAATTATCCTAGGTATCCAATTATCTCAGCAAAAATTAGCGATCGGTAAATTAGAATTATTAGGAGCCTGTTTGCGTCTTTTAGTCGCTCCTCTTTTGGCATTTGCGATCGGCAATAGTTTAGGATTAACTGGTATGGATCTAAAAATTCTCATCCTACAAAGTGCCATGCCCACTGCCGTTAATACTGTCATTTTAGTCACAGAATTCGGTGGTTCAGCAGCTTTAATGGCCCGCACAGTTGTGGTCACTACCCTTGCTAGTTTTCTGACTATTCCTTTCTTTCTTTGGTTATTAAAAGTCTATTTATAAGTAGGGTTTGCAGCAAAAAGTTTGTTGGTGGGGTTAGGAGTCAGTAGTTAGAAGAGGATAGGGAAATGGGGGAATAGGGTAATGGGGAGATAGAGTAATTTCCACTAAAACCCTAAAACCCTAAAACCCCACTCCCCCAACACCCCACTTCATAATTCATAATTCATAATTCCCTCTCCCCACTTCCCCACTTCATAATTCATAATTCATAATTTATAATTCCCACACCCCACTTCCCCAATTCCCCACTTCCCCACTTCCCCACTTCCCCACTTCATAATTCATAATTCATAATTTATAATTCCCACACCCCACTTCTCCAATTCATAATTCATAATTCATAATTTATAATTCCCACACCCCAATTCATAATTCATAATTCATAATTTATAATTCCCACACCCCACTTCCCCACTTCTCCAATTCCCCACTTCCCCACTTCATAATTCATAATTCCCACACCCCACTTCCATAATTCATAATTCATAATTCATAATTCATAATTCATAATTCATAATTCATAATTCATAATTCATAATTCATAATTCATAATTCATAATTCATAATTCATAATTCATAATTCATAATTTAACCTTTGACTGACCCCAGCAATGGCAGCCAAGAGAAGCCAAACAATAGTATTAATCTTGACATCGGAGAGGGTGACATCGACGAGATTAAATAAAACGCAAGCACCAAAGGCCACCAGATAGGTAAAGATAATTAACTCACCCCCGGCTTTTTGTTGCCGTAGAAAGATAAATAAACGCCACCCTTGGGCATAAATCCAACCCACCCAAACAGACAATAAAATTAAGCCAATAATTCCCGTTTCTGCCATTAACATCAAATATAAATTATGGGGATGACCTAACCACAATCCCTGACTTTTTTCGTAGAGAGGTGTAAAACTGCGTAATCCCCAACCGAATAGGGGTCTTTCTTGGGTCATTTCTAGAGTAAAACGCCATTGAGTCGATCTGAGAGTCGCTAGAGGGCGATTGGGGAACATTTCATCGGATAATCGCGCCCAAATCGCCCTAGGAACCAAAAAACGCAGACTATCCCTGAAAGGATTTGGTCCCCAAGAAGCAAGGGAAATCACCCCTCCCAAGAGGACAAAACCAGCGACTAAGGCATTCCAACCCAGATAAAGGGCAAAAATTAGGCAACCTAAAAAGGCTAAGGCCCAAGCATTGCGAGAATTGCTGAAAAATAGCCCTACACTGTCGATAAATATAGTTAAAGTTAAAAACCCGACTTTGAGATTTAAAAGGTTATTTCTTTGTCTGTGCCACTGCCGCCAAGTTAGAATTAATAAACCGATCGCTAAAATCACAGTTATGAGTAAATAAGCCCCTAAAAGATTAGCATACATAAAAACCGAAGACATCCGCCCTAAAGGTTCGCCCCCCGCTCCGTAGGGCCAGGTAAAAATCCCTTTTAATGCTTCTGGTTTTTGCCAACCGAGAAAAATTTGTCCCCATCCCATCACCACTACCCAAACCGACGGAATAACCATCACCCAAGCTAGTTGACGCAATTGAGAGGGTTTTTTTATTAATTGTCTGATATTGCTAAAAAAGAAGAAAAAAGGCAGGAAATTTCCTAAACCAATCCAAGCATCCCCCGGAGTTGGGGAAAGACTGGCACTAATCATTAACCAAAGTGTGACGATACCGAGACCTTGATTGAGACGTGACTGAATAATTGCCCGAAAATTGCCAGTAAAAACCCTAATTAACACGATAATAATGCCGATACCCGCCAACTCCGGCAGCATCATGGCGATAAAAACTGAAAAAAGTATTAAATTCCACTCCCACCCTTGACAAAAAATCTTTTTCATGCTAGGCAGGTTGCCAACAATCGTCACGAGTCAGACGAATTTGGGCAAGGGCAAAAATAGTCGGGATAATCCGGCCGTAATCAGTCGCGATCGCTTTCCAACCGAGATCAGCAATAAACCAACCCCATAAAGCCGGTCCTACCAAACTTAACGCGGTTCTGACGGCTCCGTAGCGGGCTGCCGCCCTCGTCATGCCCTGTTTAGCCGTTTGTAGGGCAATTTGATTAACAATTGTCCCACCCTGGACTAGGGCAGTTTTTGCCCCTTGATAGCGGGCAAAATGGAGAGCGAACTGCCCGGCGATATGTTTGAGCAGAATCGGTTTCAGGATAGAATTAACGGCGATGACGCTACTGCCTTTGAAGACTATATCAAGGGGATTGTGTTGTAGGTGAACCGGTAAGGGTTGGGGAGTGTGGCAATCCGCAAGCGCCTTTTGAATTTGAATCGAGAGGGATTTTTGTTCCGATGGGGGGAGACGTTTCCAAGCTTTGTTAACGAGGTGAAGATAGATTTCCGCTTCAATTTCCGTTGTCGGCATTTTTTGGGAGTAGGGAACCTTGAGGAAATGACAGACACGAACTAGAATTTGACGATAACTAACTTTTTGCGTTTGACCTTTTAACACTGTCACACCATCGGCAGCCAAATAACGAAAACGATCCTCGACGCTATCTAACCAACTTTCCCAATCTTGACTTTGAACGGCGATTGCGTCCGGCGCTCGTAGATAATCGAGAGGGTTAAAACGACGGCAAAAGAGGATGTTAGTGATTTGCTGTAGTTCCTCCTCGGTGGCTAACTCCAAAGCTGTGCGTAGTTCGTCCAATGTAGTTTGTCCTCCTCAGCCCCAATAATCAAATCAGTTTCGCTAGTGCTGATTACTAATAATATTAACTCAAGGGTTTACAGGATTAGGAAGGCTAGTGACAAATTTTTCGATTAAGATTGGGATCATTGGTGCGGGTTTAGCCGGGTTAACCTGCGCTCGTCAGTTGTGCGATCGAGGTTACACTGTTAAGCTATTTGATAAGTCTAGAGGCATTGGTGGTCGTTTAGCCACGCGACGGGTTAATCGAGCTAATCAAGAGATGGCTGTGGATCATGGTTTGCCTTTTTTGACTGTTCAGGGCGAAAAAACGGCGGCTTTAATTGATAATCTCCTGAGAGAGAATCTAGTTACTTCTTGGTTTGATTCTAGCTATGTTGCTCCTTCTGGCATCAATAGCGTGGCGAAATTTTTAGCTCAAGGTTTAGAAATTGAACGAGATTTTCTGGTTACTCGTCTGGAAAATCGTCAAGGAAAATGGGTTTTAAACAATAACGGTCAAATTTGGGGAGAGTTTTCCGTGATTGTCCTAGCTATTCCCGCCCCGCAAGCAGCGTTATTGTTAGAAAACTCTTGTATAACTACTATGCCAGAATTGCGATCGATCCTTTACGATCCTTGTTTAACGGTAATGGCAGGTTATGGCGATTCTTTACCCGCAGTTACTCCCTCCACTGCCATCGCTTGGTTAGGACTCGATAGCAGTAAACGGCAATCATCCCCTGATTATGTCTTTGTTGTGCATAGTAGTGCCGATTTTGCGGTTAAATATCTCGATAGCGAGGATTTAGAAGCAGTTAAGCTAGATTTGCTCACTCGTGCTTCTTTGCCTCTCCCGGATTGGTCTCAGATTCACCGTTGGCGTTATGCTTTAGTCCGTCAGGGTTTAGCTGTACCCTGTTTAAGTGTTAGTAGTCCTTTACCTATAGTTGCCTGTGGTGATTGGTGTCAAGGGGGAGATTTATCGAGAAATTCTTCCCTAGAAACGGCCTTAACTTCTGGGATAGCGGCAGCTAATCAAGTTCAGCAGCTACTCTCTTAAGTAGTCGTGCAAAATAAATTTCCTAGTGAAGAAAGGCAAAAGGCAAAAGGCAAGGGGGGGTTAGATATGTGTAATTAATTTTGCTTAGGTACTTAAGAATCTAGAGACAGGTTCAAATTCTTAGGTTAAGCTTGAGTTAACAAAAGGTTAAGTAATATCATAATGTAGGTATCCTAATACTGGGGGGTTGGTCACAATGGAAAAATTCAATTCTAAAGATAACTTTCTCTACCCTAAAAACAGCTACAGGGGTTTATTCACGCCACAAAATTTGGTTTTTAACGCTAATTTGCAGGAATTCGCCCTGAGAGTCTCTTTTATCGCTGGTTTACACACCGGGGGAAAACTTACCTCCACGGAAGCTTACGAGAAAATTAACCAGCTTTGGCAAGAGTTAAACACCAGTCAAAAATTCCTACTAGCTAATCATTTTGAGGATGACGGAGATTGAGAGACGGGGGTTTTTCAGTGACCAGTAAACCCTAATTATACTAAATCCGTTGAGTACAGGCTAGTTATGAGGAGAGGCACTCATGCAAGAGGCTTCGGCCTATCTTCACTAGGAAATTTATTCAGCAAACCCTACTTATCAGAATAACAGAATGACCTCGCGCACTGGGAAACAGAACCTTTGTAATCGCTTCCGGAAAGTGCAAGAGTTTTGAGTCTCTCGGATCGATTTCTCAACCTTTATTTCTTGCACTTTTTCAGCCAAAAAAGTCCCAAAACTGTTTTCTAGTAAGGCTTCCAGTAATTTTCGCCAAGCCCTAATTAACTTAACAATATAGTTCTTGAATCCACTGCCATTCTTGGGCTAATCCTTCGGCTAAAGAGACTTGCGGGTTATAACCTAGAATAGTACGGGCTTTGGTGACATCGGCGGCGGTGTGACGGGCATCTCCTCGGGCTAATCCTTGATGCGATCGCTCGATCGGTTTACCGATGACTTTTTCCATGGTATCCAAGACATCCAACAAAACCGCGCGACTACCACCACCAATATTAAACACCTCCCCCACCGCTTCTGGTACGACGGCAGCGGCTAAATTAGCGGCCACAGCATCGCTAATAAAGGTAAAATCGCGGGTTTGTTTGCCATCCCCGTAGATGCCGATGGCTTTACCTGCGATCGCTGCTTGAAAAAACTTATGAAAAGCCATATCAGGACGTTGCCGCGGTCCATAAACGGTGAAATAACGCAAGGCAGTGACGGGAACGTTAAAATTCTGGTGATATAGCCAACAGAGTCTTTCTGCCGCTAATTTGGTGATGCCGTAGGGTGAAACTGGTTGGGGACAAAGGGTTTCCGGAGTCGGCATCGTTTCCGCATTGCCATACACCGAGGAAGTGGAAGCAAAAACCATCCTTTGTAAAGACGGGGTTTCCTTAGCGGCCTCAAGAATAATTTGAGTAGCATTTATATTCCTTTCGGTATATTGACGAAATCCATCACCCCAGCTTGCTCTGACTCCTGCTTGGGCTGCCTGATGGAATAATACTTCTACTCCTTGCAACAGTTGTCGCCAGTCGAGGGCTTGTATATCCGCTTCTATTAACTTAAATTTGGGATATTTGGCTAGAATATGGGCATTTTTGCGCTTTAAACTGGGGTCGTAATAATCGTTAAATTGATCGATACCGATCACCTGATCTCCTTGTTCTAAAAGCTTTTCTGCCAAGTTAGAACCGATAAAACCCGCGACACCAGTAACAATATGAGTAGCCATTTAATCCTAGTCGTTGATATTTTGTATCGATTGTAAGCTAAGACGCATTTAAGTAGGGTTTGCTAAAAAAGTTTTTCCTGGGGTGTGGGGTGTGGGGTGTGGGGTGTGGGGTGTGGGGTGTGGGGTGTGGGGTGTGGGGTTTTACCAGTTTTAAGGACGTTCGGCGAAGCTCAGTCGAGCCGTGGTTAATTACCTAATTTTCAGGGAAAAAGTGCCTAAATTTCTCCCAATCCCTTTACTATACCCCACAGAAAACGGGTTTCTCGGAGAAACCCGTTTTCTACTCATGCCAGAAAAAGGGTTACAAAGTCCTCCCGAATACGCAGACTACCCGAAAACCGCGATCGCTGTAGCGGTTGTCGTGGCGGTAGGCGATGAGGTTGAAGCAGGCGCGGGAAGCGGAACGGCAGTAATTAGGATTGATGTACGAAGAACCGCCCCGCATAGCTTTATCTGCCTGATTTTGCTGTTTTTTGCTCTTTTTTATCTCCTCATAATTTTCGCACCAATCATCTTGACACCACTCCCAGACATTTCCGTGCATATCATATAAACCAAAGTCGTTGGCGTAGAATTGCCCAACAGGGGTGGTTTTTTGGAGATTGTTATTATAGTTGGCTAAATCTGGGGTAAGAATTTCCCCAAAGTGATAGGGGGGGTAGGTTTCTCCTTTGTGGAGATTTAAGGGTTTGGTTTGCGCTCGACAAGCGTACTCCCACTCAGCTTCCGTTGGTAGCCTATATTTTCTTTTACTTAATTTAGATAGCCTTTGGCAAAATTCCACAGCATCTAACCAACTTACCATTTCAACGGGGTTTGTGCTGCCTTTAAACTCCGATGGCTCTGGTTCTAAATCTTGCTCTACTTTTAAATCTTTTCTTTGGGCAATATATAACCATTGAGCTTGGGTAATGGGATAAATACCCATCAAGAAGTTTTTCAGAGTAACGTTGTATTGGGGCTTTTCACTTTGATTACTGCTTTCTTGTTCTGAAGAACCCATTGTAAAGGTTCCCGATGGTATTTTGACTAATTCTATTTCTAGGTCATCGGTGAGTTTTTCTCTATAGATTAAAAGACGTTTTTGGGTCTTTTGGATGATTATTGTAGGCATAAGTAGGGTTTACTGAATAAATGTGAAATATAGACGAGGTAAGGGTTTTAGTGTTCTGTATCGGCCCGCGTCCTGTAGGGGCGAAGCATTCGGATAGAAAATCTCCGGTTTCACCGATAGGTTATTACCCGAATGCTTCGCCCGTACTTTTTCAGCAAGCCCTAATTAAGTGATTATAATTAAATTAAAAATTGATTTTATACTCTATCCTTCACCAGCTAATTTTAACACAGAAGTACGAGTAGTGGCATCTAAGCGAAACTTCAGCAATTCTAGTTGATTAAGAATTGGCTCAATACGGTGTAGATAACCATTTTGTTTAGCCTTTAATAATATTCCCATTGTGCCAGTGAGTTTTATTCCTAATAAATTTGCATATCGTCTCGCCAAACCATCATCAAGTAAAGCGAGAGAATCGGGAATTTCTATTGCTAAAGCTAATACTTCTTTTTCTCCTTTTCCTAAATCAGTGACAAGGGGTAAAAGAGAAACTGATTTTGCTTGTTGAATAATTATCCAACTTAAGGAGGTTATATCAGGTAAAGAGATTCCAGAAGCTTTTCCAACGGCTAACTCTTGAGCTACTGAAAAAGGAATAATTATCTGTCCGTAAAAGTTCGGTAGTAAGTCAAGTAAGTTAGTCTGATAGAGGTATTGAATCGGTGATGTATCGGCAATGACGTTAGGCATTGGCCAGATCCTCGATTAATTCTGCTTCCTTGAGTCGGAAGGTATCAACTCCATAGTCTGCAAGTTTAGAAAGAAAAACAACTCGCGGAATACCTGCTAAGTTGGCAGCAGTGCCAGAGGAAAGTTTTCCCAATTCATAAAGTTTAATGGCAGCAAGCAGAGAGATTTCCTGTCCTAGTTGTTCTGGGGTGAGATGTAAAGCGAGAGCAGTTTCATCGGGTAGGGAAAGAGTGATTTGGTACATGATGAATCCTAGTATTTTTCTTAATTAAAGGGCAGATCCCCCCGCCTATCGGCACCCCCCTTAATAAGGGGGGCAGGGGGGATCAAACCCCCCTTATCAAGGGGGGCAGGGGGGATTAAGGGGGGCAGGGGGGATCAAAACCCGTCTTCAATTTAATTATAACCAGCCACTTATCAGCCAACCTCATCTAGTACATTTGTTCAAAAAAATCGAAAAGGAGAAAAAGGGTAAAAAGGAAAAAAAGAGAAAAAGGGCTACAAAGTCCTCCCAGCACCGCACACCACCCGAAAACCGAGGAAGTTGAAGGAGTCGTCGCGGCGGGTGTAGTTGCTGCGGAAAGCGGAACGGCAGATATTAGGATAGTTGCACCAAGAACCGCCCCGCAGAGCTTTATATGCCCGATTTTGCTGTTTTTTGCTCTTTTCTCGCCGAGGACTACCATCATTAGGTGCGCCTTGATAATTTTCCCGGAAGTCATCCTGACACCACTCCCAGACATTTCCGTGCATATCATACAAACCAAAACCATTGGGGGGAAATTGCCCCACGGGGGTGGGTTTGTTGCGATATTCTCCTGCTGGTTCCTCAGCAAAGCGTCCCCCAGCATCGTAGTTAGCTAAATTTGAGGTGAGGGTTGCTCCGAAGTGGAAGGGGGTGGTGGTTCCAGCACGACAAGCATACTCCCATTCCGCCTCACTGGGTAGCCGATACTGTTTCTTGGTCATTTTAGAGAGCCTTTGGCAAAATTCTACGGCATCTAACCAAGATACATTTTCAACGGGGTTTGTGCTGCCTTTAAAATATGATGGCTCTGGGTTTAAATCTCGCTCTACTTTTAAATCTTCCCTTTGGGCAATATATAACCATTGAGCTTGGGTAATCGGAGTTTGACTTAGGTAAAACGGGGCGATTTTTACTAAATGTCTGGGGGATTCTCGTTCGAACCAATCCCTATTGTATTTTTCCACTAGCCGCGCTATTTCCTCCGCTTCGGTTCCCATCCAAAACTCCCCCGAAGGAATATAGAGCATTTTTAAGCTGGGGGGATTTTCTTCAAAGTAGAAGGCTCTCACGGGTTCTTTAGCGGTAATTTGTCCCGTCTCATCCACAAAAACGGTTTCAGACTTGAACAGGGTTAGGTTAAATTTCTGGGTGATGATTTCTTCTTCTGTGTTATCCAAAACTTCCCTAAACTGGACTGGGATTGTCTCGGCGGTTATTTCTTCGCTTGCCAAAATTTTAAGCTGCTCAGGGGTTAAACGAAGGCGCTGATACAGTTCCCCATCTTCTACGCTGAAATCCTTAAGTCTATCCTTGAGCAGTTGAAACAATATTTCCTCTCCTCCCGTAAGCTCTTTTACCTTAGCTATGGTTACGGTTTTATATTTCCTCAGCCACTTTTCCTCAACCGGTAGGGGTGGAGGTGAGTCAACCATAGATTGCAGCTTTTGGCTAATTTCTTGGTACTTTGCTTCCCCTAGCTTTTGGAAAACCTTAGCAGACACCTTGGCAAAGGCGCGGACTAGATTAGCAGCTTCTTTGCCGAGGAGAACTTGGGGATTGGTAAGAATAAGACCAAAAAAGGTGGTGGTACTCAGGTTGAGTTTTTGGGCGATGTATTCCGAGAGGACAAAAATTACCTCTAAGGCGCGGCTATTCCCTAGTTCAGTGAGCAGAAGCTCTCTGTCCTCATCATCAAATTCAAAATCTAGGCTGTTGGGGGGAGTATGAAAGTTAAATTTACCTTCTTTTCCTTTGTCCCACTTGACTGGTTCCCCTCCTAGATGGACTTTGAGAAAACCACTGAGGATGACTTCTGCTATGTTTAGGGGGTTAGAGGCGCTTAAAAGTTTGCTTTGGATAAGACGGATGATGGGAAGATTTACCGGAGCTGCGGCTAATTTTTTCAGTAACTCCCAAGCTAGAGGTGAGGCGGTACTAGCGAATAGTTCTAGAGCTTGCTTCCTAGACATCTCCGGAGAAATAGTTGCGGGTATTTCTCTGTTTTGGGGGGATTTTTCTAGTAGTACCCCCGCACAGGTGGCGTTGCTGTCACCACTGACAACGAGCGCCCAAGCTTTTAAGGATGAAGGGGTTAGGGAGATGGTGGGTAGGGGAAAGTAGGTTTTTTGGATTTTTTCTCTGAGAATATGTTGATTTTCCTCTTCCTTCTCAATTTGTAGTAGCAGGGGGATAGAGGTAAATCTCCAGTTTTGCGAAGGTTTCCGGGGGGTTTGGTTGACTAGGGAGACGAACCAACCTCGACTAAGGGCGGTTCTTTCCCACATTGCTTCCGGGAAGGGAGAAAGCAGGGTGACGATTTGGTGTTTTCCCCAGTCCTGAAGAGCTTGGTTATAGCGTCCTTGATACCAGTCTGGGGAAGTACAATCACTGTAGAAGAGGATAAGTCTTTCGCCACGAGGATGGATGAGATCTTTTGGGTGAATTGAGCAAGTATCGTTAGAGTAGGTACGGATGGCTAAATTTTGCTTGTCTTCGTCCCATCCGATGCGGTAGAGTTTGACATCCCGAAAGGCCCCGATTTGTTCTAGCCAATCGCGGATTTCCCCGGCCATTTCTTTCCAAAAGACCATGGAGGCCCATTCTTCAATCAGTAAAACTACCTCTAGAGAACGGACTTTTTTGGCTTGGTAAACGGGTATTAGGGCTAAACTGCCATCTTTCTTGCCGATGCTATACTCGGCCGATTTCTGTACGGTGCTGTTTAGGTTTATTTGTCTTTGGGTGGCTGAGTCTATCTTTTGGATAAGGGGACGCACTGCTCGCCCTAATTTTAGGGTTTCTCGCCAGAATTTGGCACTGGGGAGGCTAATGGGTAGGGTGTCTGCGCCTATCTTCTCAGGTTGTTTTTGTGCCTCTGTCTCCCGTATTAAGCGAACTTTATCGGATGGGGCTGCTGGCTCTTGGGTTTCCTTTTTACTCTCCTGGGGGGGTTTTTTAGTGGTCGGGGTTTCTTTCTTTTCTTCCCTAGGCTCTGGACGGGGTTGGGGTTTTCCTTCCTCTTCTTGGGTGAGAACATACCACCATAAACTATCAGCTATCTGGTAACTGTCTAGGTCCCATCCCCTGCCCTTGACAAAGGTGATAAATTTATCAATCAGTTCTGGTGTGGGAGGGGTTTGGGTCATTTATTGCCTGTGTCGGTGAGGTAGGTAAATAGTAGGTTGGTAAGGGACTTTAATTCTGCATCCGTGGGTTTATTTTCGCCCATGCTCATAAAGACGGCGTTTAAAAGCTGGTCTGTTGCTAGTTCCCCTTTTTGTCGTTTTTTAACATATTCTGCGATCGCGTCTTCTATTTTTTTACTTTCGGGACTGGCCTCTTTATAATCAAAATGGCTTTTTACTATCTTTTTTAGTTCCTCTGGGTTGGGTTCGGGGATTTCTAAGAGCAGACATCTACGTTTAAAGGGTAGGGGAAAATCCCTCTCGCCGTTGCTCGTCATAATCACTATGGGGAACTGTTGGCAGCTTACCTTGCCTTGGGGGATGGATTTCCATTCACCGTCATGGGTTTGTACTGGTATTGGTATTGGTTGGTTTTCGGTATCTTTAGCGAGTCGAGAAAGTTCGGTGATTTCAAATCTTCCCTCTTCAAAAAGGTTTAAGAGGTCGTTAGGTAAGTCGATGTCACTTTTATCTATCTCATCGATAAGCAGTACCCGGGGATAATTTCTCGGACAGAGGGCTGTTCCCAAGGGACCCAAGCGGATATACTGCCCTATGTCTTTTTTTTCTTCTAATTGGTAATCTTGCAAACGTGCGATCGCATCGTAGTAGTATAATCCCTCTTGTAGGGTAGTGCGGGTATTAATTGGCCAGACTAATACTTCTCCTAAGTCTAATTCGTAGGCGATTGCGTAGGCTAGGGAGGTTTTCCCTGTACCCGGTTTCCCTGTGACTAAAATAGGCCGGCGTAGGTGAATGGCTGCGTTTACGGTTTCGATGGTTTTAGGGTTAACTATGAGTTGTTTTCCCCGCTCCTCGGATTTGTCGGTGGCGAAGCTTCGCCAAGGTGGGATTTCTGGCCAAGTAATCTTATCCCTTGAGCGTTTTTCATGATTGCCTTGAAAGATTTTCCATGAATTCATAGTTAGTTAACCTTGGTGCTGAGATGTTAAGTAGTGGAAGGGGGGCATCCGATTAGGGTCTTCTAGAAGTAATGATAAATGATGCCCGAAATAGTCAGATTGGGATTCCTGTTTTTCAGGTGGATTTCTTGCCTTATGTATTAGTTTTGGCAGTTCGGTGATGGGTTGATTGCTAACTAGAGCATTAATTTCCTCTCTGTGAGTTGGCGATAAATTATAACGGCGTGACCAAAGGGCTAAAGGTATGCCTTCTGATGCTATTTCTCTAAGCATTTCTTCATGACTTTGTTTACAATCACAAAGATTAATCCATAGGGTTAAATTTTCTTGTCGGCGGCAGTGATGTTTACAGTCATTATCTTGTATGTCTTCTACGATTATTGTTTCATTTTGTAATTTCTCCCATTTTTTTATCCATTTTTTGTATGGGTCAGAAGTTTTGTCTATAGAAGACCTTGCTGAAAGACGACTATTAACAAAGTAATTTTCTTTTAGTTTAGTATTTGGTTTAAATTCACTTTTATACTCCCAAGATTCAAAATCGCTAGATAATAGCTTTTCATCGGCGAAGAACTCAACGGACGTTATTTCTTCACTCCGTTCTCGACAGTCATTAATAATATGGGTTAAAGTACGGTTATCATCATACAGGGGTATATGCTTAATATCTTTGTTTTGAATGTTGTTAGGATTTAATCGCCAAAACCAAGCTCGTATTAGATGTTTTTCGATATTTTCCATAGTCGTAATATTTTTATGCTGAAGCTCTTCGCTACTGTCCACCTTGATAATTAAATAGGCTTCTAACCCTTCCTTCGGTAATTCAATCCGCTCCAATTGTGTGCTTGTGAATTGCTCATAATCAAGGTCACTAATATTTGTCTGCATTTTTAAATCATTGACCGTTTGCTCAAAAATTGATTGAATTAATGGATCATCAAGGCGTTGATCATGAGCTACGTTATGTAGTAAGCTAAACAAAAAACTGTCTTCATAATCTTTAATCTTCTCAATCAATTCCTTAAGGTTACTATTTTGTATTTCAGGATCATCAGATAAATAGGATTTGATTATAGCAGCAGTCATCGGTCTTTTTATCTTTAATTCATTATTTAACTTTTCAAAGATTTTAATCTTATCATTATTCTCTTTTTTCATCTTATTAATAATTTGCGATTTATTTTTTAAGTTAATATATTCTGTAATCAGTGGCAGGAATTGGTTTTTATGTATTTTTTCTCTATTTTCTCCTGTTACATGATTAAAGGCGTTGGTGATTTTCTCAAAAAATTTTGACATTTCTCTTCTAAAATGTCCTTCAGTGCAATTACAATTAGCTGAAGCTAAAATTTCTTTATTCTTTAATCCGTCATAACATCCTTTAATACCTTTTAATTCTAATTCACTTAGAGTTAGGTTCTGTTCTCTCTCGCGCAACAATTCTAGGACATTATCCACAAACTCTTCCTTAGTCATAATTTAGACAGTTGTAGTGATAAGTAACTCAAAGCTAATCCTATCATACACAGGACTCCCAAGCAAGAGCTAATAAGTCTGTCTAGGCACTAGCTACGCTTTGTAATACTAAATCTGTTGAGTAACGCACAGAAAACGGGTTTCTCCGAGAAACCCGTTTTCTACTCATGCACTCATGCAAAAGGGGGAATACATAATCAGTTTTTAATAACTGGATTTAGTATAACAAAAAGATTAGTTTGTAACAAAAAGATCGGTTTGTAACAAAAAGATCATTGAGAAAGCTAAAAAGATCATTTTAGCCACTGAAAAGCACGCAAAAAGATCCTCGGAAATTTTAAAAAAGACGATCAAAATGCTACCAATTCCTCTATTTTGCAAGTTTATTATAAAAAAAAGAACAGAGGAATTAAGCCTATGTATCTATCAACTGATCAGATTAAATCAATAACCGAGAGGCTAAAAAATCTCTTGGGGTATGTACCCAAACAAGCTTGGGTAATTAATCTCGCCATCGAGATAGAAATCTCTCCAAAGCCGTTTTTTAGTGATGGGCAATTGGTTCAGCACTACCGAGAAATCGAACAGCTACACAGCTAATAAAACCGCCTGAATTTGGTTATTTAACCATCTTCAGGACAGTAAAACTTATTTTCTACTGCCATGATACTCAAAAAAACCACCCCAACACAAGCATCGGCTTTAAGGGATAATCCACGCCTAGGGATGCTCCAAATCAGCGATAATCGTCTCGTACAAGCTTTCTTTGACTGGCTAACAGGCTACTACCTTGCTCCCCCTCTCTGGAAAAGCACCCCCTCCTTAGAGCTAATTTATGGCATACTCCAGTATATAGGCGGATTAGCGATCGCTCTTAGCCACTGGCAATTAATCCCCCTAGGATGTTTGTTATCCGTAGCTGGAGCGGCTCAATTGCAGGAAATAGCCCACTTTTGCGCCCATAATGCTTTTTTCCCTCAATATCCCACTTATAACCATCTTTTAGGTTGTTTGCTCACCTTAATTACCGGGAAAAAGCCCTTTCCGTTGTTCAAAAAAGATCACCTACTAATTCACCACCCCCCGAAAAACCTAGCTACCATGAATGACAAGGGGAACACCCCCTACCTAGTAGAAGAGTTAGGTTTTGAATTTGGGGAAGAAGAGGCCTTCTATTGGCAAAATCTCGGCAAGTTATTACTCTCTCCCAAGTTTTACGGAGAAACCTTCCTTTCTCGTCTGACTAATCTCCTTAAAGCTCCCATTAACTATCAAATAGCTACCCTGATTGTGCTTTTCTTGGCCTCTGTTTGTGCGGGTTTAACCCATTCTTGTTTAAGCTGCTTACTCTGGGTGCTATTTACCCAACTCGGAACCTATGCAGCCGCACTCTTGCAACAGCTACCGGAGCATAATTGGGCCTATGAAGCCGATGATAATGAGGGAGCTAAATCTCAGATAATTGGTAAATCTTTTGCTCTATATCTGGGTGCTTACCCTCCGCGCTCAAATCACTGGTTAGAGTGGTTAAAATGGTCCACGGAATTAGTGGGAGCAGTCTTTATTCGGGTCATCATCCTTCCAGTTAGCCTAGGAGCGCACTGTGTTCATCATGCTACACCAAACGATCACAACTGGGCTAATCAACTATACACCCTCAGAGCTTTTCAGACTGGCTCAGTGAAAGGATGGCAGCGTTATCAATTCCTTGAGGTTTGGGGATACCGAAACGCCTTAAACTACGTCTTTGTCGGTTTTAGTTTAAGGAGAAAAAGCTAAATTAAACTCGGTGTGTAACTATATTTTTAGTCTTGATTTACAACAAGGCTTTCAGAAATCAGCAGAGATAAAGTATCCTCTGGAACCCTGATTCTGTCCTTTTTAGTTGCACATCGCAAACCCAATTCTATACTCTCTCGCAAGAGTACAAGAGCGACCATCTCAATTATCTGTTATTTTTCGTGCTGTTCGTAGGCTGAGACGATTTTTTGTACCAAGGGATGACGCACCACATCGGCCCGGGATAGGTAACAAAAAGCGATACCTTCTACTGATTTGAGGATTTTTTGAGCGGCAATTAACCCCGATTCCTGTGGTTGCGGTAAATCGGTTTGAGTGACATCTCCAGTTACTACCATGCGCGAACCGAATCCCAAGCGCGTTAAGACCATTTTTAACTGTGCTGGGGTGGTATTTTGGGCCTCATCAACGATAACAAAAGCATTAGCTAGGGTTCGTCCCCGCATATAAGCTAAGGGAGCGATTTCGATTTTACCCCGTTCCATCAGGTCAGGAATTTTGGCCGCTTCGATAAATTCGTATAAAGCATCGTAGAGGGGACGCAAAAAAGGATCGACTTTTTGCTGTAAATCCCCCGGGAGAAAGCCTAATTTTTCCCCCGCTTCCACGGCCGGCCGGGTGAGGATAATCCGTTCTACTTTATCTTCTAATAAAGCTTGTACGGCTAAAACGGCGGCTAAAAAGGTTTTCCCCGTGCCAGCAGGTCCAATACAAAAGGTGATATCGTGACTTTGAATCGCTTGGATATATTGACGCTGACGGAAGGTTTTTGCCCGAATTAGCTCCCCGCGACGGGTACGAGCCAAAATATCCTGCTGTAGTTCTTTATACTCGCTAGAACGCCCCGTATCGAGGGCATGGATAGCGGTCATAATATCGGCTTCGGCGATTAACTTGGCCTCTTGCCATAAAATACTTAAGGAGCGTACAATCGCTGTGGCACGCTCCACGGGGGTTGGTTGCCCCGCAATCCGCAATTCCATGCCTCTGAGGACTAAATTCGCCCCAGTTTGCTTGGCTATCAATTTGAGGTTAGTTTCTTGATGACCCGCTAAAGCGATCGCACTTTCTGAACTGGGGAATTGAATCGTTTGCCAAGTTTCCGTCATGCTTGGGGCTAAATTATCCTTTGGCTGTTTCTACCACTTTAGCAAAAGCGACGGGATCGAGGACAGCTAATTGGGCTAACATTTTCCGATTGAGGAGGATATTAGCTTTCTTTAATTGTCCGGTCAGTTGGCTGTAACTGATGCCCTGTTGACGAGCAGCGGCATTAATGCGGGTAATCCAAAGACGACGAAAATCGCGTTTCCGTTTGCGACGGTCTCTATAGGCATTCCGCAAGGCCTTCATTACCTGTTGGTTAGCTGTACGGAATAAGCGCGAGTGAGAACCGCGAAAACCTTTGGCTAATTTGAGAACTTTTTTGCGTCGCTTGCGGGCGACATTCCCCCGTTTTACTCTAGACATGATAATCCTTTAGACAATTTTTCTGGAAAACTTACAAATAGGGCAACATTAAGCGCACTTCCTTCTCGTCGCGCTCGTCCACTAGGGTAATCTGGGACAAACGACGGCGCTTGCGTTCGGCACTTTTATGATCGAGTAGGTGATTTTTGAAGGCTTTGCGACGTTTGATTTTTTTGCCGCTTCCCGTGGCCTCGAATCGTTTGGCCGCCGCCTTTCGCGTTTTTAGCTTGGGCATAAACTCCGTTTTATTAAATCGACACAATCACTAATACTATCACAAATAAAGGACTTTGGGCAAGAGGTAGCTAAAAGATTGCTGTGCTTATCCTTACTTTGGCTAGGTCTGTGCTTAGGAATTAAATCAATCGGGAATTTTTCCCTTCCTCTCGATCGAATCGCTAAGATGTGGATGAAGTCTCGTGTTAACACGCATCTGGAGAAGTCATGGCTAAAACCTTACTAGAACAATTACGCCAATTTACAGTGGTTGTTGCCGATACCGGCGATATCCAAGCGATCGAAGCTTTTACTCCCCAAGATACCACCACTAACCCCTCCCTGATCACGGCTGCGGCCCAAATGCCCCAATATCAGCCGATTGTCGATCAAACTCTGCAAGCGGCCAGAAAAGAATTAGGGGAGCGGGCCACCCCGGAAGATGTGGCCAAATTAGCTTTTGATCGCCTAGCGATCGGTTTTGGTCTGCAAATCCTGCAAATCGTCCCTGGCCGCGTCTCCACCGAAGTGGATGCTCGTCTTTCCTACGATACCCAAGCTACCATCGACAAGGCCCGTTATCTCATTTCCCAGTATGAACAAGCGGGTATCTCTAGAGAAAGAGTCTTAATTAAAATTGCCTCGACTTGGGAAGGGATTAAAGCCGCAGAAGTCCTCGAAAAAGAGGGTATTCACTGTAATTTAACCCTATTATTCGGTTTTCATCAGGCGATCGCCTGTGCGGAAGCGGGAGTAACCTTAATTTCTCCCTTTGTCGGTCGGATTCTCGATTGGTATAAAAAAGAAACCGGTAAAGACTACGTTGGCGCTGAAGATCCCGGGGTCCAATCCGTCACCCAGATCTATAACTACTATAAAAAGTTTGGCTATAAAACCGAAGTTATGGGGGCAAGTTTCCGCAATATCGGTGAAATTCGCGAGTTAGCCGGTTGTGATCTTTTAACCATTTCGCCGAAACTGCTCGAACAATTGCAAGAGACAGAAGCCGATTTACCCCGTAAGCTCGATCCAGCATTGGCTGCAACCCTTGATATTGTCAAAATTACCGTGGATAAAGCGACTTTTGAGAAAATGCACGCCGAAGATGCCATGGCTTCTGAAAAACTAGCGGAAGGTATTCAAGGTTTTACCAAAGCTTTAGAATTATTGGAACAATTGCTGATTCAACGTTTAACCCAGTTGGAAGGTCAGTCAACCCTAGAACACGCCGCCGAAGATATTTTCCGAGTCTATGATCATGATGGGGATGGTTTCATCACCCGGGAAGAATGGGCGGGAACCGATGCGGTATTCGATGCGATCGATATTAACCATGATGGGAAAATTTCTCCCGATGAGATCGCTGTCGGTTTAGGTGCGGCTTTTCGTTTAGTGGAAGCATAGAATTGGTTGTGAGTTGAAGGAACCAGTATCAGTCCCCACCCGCACTCACCCCTACCAGTGGGGAAAGTGTAGGGAGTGGGGAGTTTTTTACTGTTCACTGGTAACTGATCACTGATCACTGATTAAGCTGTCTCTTGGGCAGCGGCTAATTCCTCCAGTTTTCCCTGTTGATCCTTGGCGATACAGGATTGAATCACATCTTCGATGTCGCCGTCTAAAATGCGATCGAGGGAAAAATTCTGATTTAAGCGATGATCGGTGAGACGATTATCCTTATAGTTATAGGTGCGAATTTTTTCCGAACGGGAACCGGTTCCCACCTGAGAGCGCCGCATGGAACTGACCGCTTCCTGTTGTTCCTGTAACTTTATATCGTACAGTTTCGCCCGGAGAATCTGCATAGCTCGTTCCCGGTTTTGCAATTGCGATCGCTCTTCGGTGCAGAAAACCCGGATTCCCGTGGGTTTATGGATTAAATCGACGGCAGTTTCCACTTTATTGACATTTTGACCGCCTGCACCCCCGGATCTAGCCGTGGTTAACTCAATATCCTTGGGATCGATATGCACTTCCACATCATCCACTTCTGGCATAATCGCTACGGTAGCGGTGGAAGTGTGAACGCGACCACTTGCTTCTGTCAGAGGAACCCGCTGCACCCGATGGACTCCCGCCTCAAATTTCAGCTTACTATAGACGTTATCGCCTTTAATCTCTAAAATTGCCTCTTTAAATCCTCCCATATCCGCCGGAGATTCACTCAAAAGGCTAACTTTCCAGTTTTGAGTTTCGGCATATTTTGAGTACAAACGCACTAAATCCCCCGCCCAAATACTGGCTTCATCACCGCCAGTTCCGGCGCGAATTTCCAGCATGATA
The DNA here is from genome assembly GCA_007095845.1 of Microcystis aeruginosa Ma_MB_S_20031200_S102. GTDB lineage: Bacteria > Cyanobacteriota > Cyanobacteriia > Cyanobacteriales > Microcystaceae > Microcystis > Microcystis aeruginosa_D. The sequence goes on along the minus strand of SFBI01000045.1, from coordinate 11,349 downwards.
TTCTTTTCATCGAGAGGATCCCGGGGCAGCAGCAGAATGGTTAATTGGTCTTCCAAAGTGGCGATTTTTTCCTCTAATTCGGCCACTTCTAGGGCGGCGATTTCGCGTAGTTCGGGATCGCTGGCGGATTCTTTGAAGATTTGTTTCGCACCGATTAAATCCTCTTGACTTTTTTGCCAAATTTCGTAGGTGTTGACCGTTTCCTCTAGGGAAGCGCGAGATTTGGCCAGACGATGCAATTCACCCGGATTACTGGTGACATCGGGATCCGCTAGACGACGGGTTAATTCTGTGTAGGTCTGTTCTACAGATTGCAGTTTGTTGAGTAAATAACTTTCAGCCATGATCGATAGCCACAAATAGGGTTAAACGGGGTTAATTTGAAGATAACCCGCAAATTCTTTGGATTAGAAGCGTCTGAGAGATAATAGAGACGCAATCCTTTTAATTGTCTTAATTTTCTTTGTCTGGAGTTCTGCGAGCTAGGAAAAATCCCGCTCAACTGCTGACAGTCAGTCAGTTTTGCTAATACTTAGAAATATTTTTGGGCCAGCAAGCGGCAAGGGAAGACATTTTTTTCTCAACCAGATTATTCCTATATCTGAAACTATCATTTTTTGGCAGGTTTGAGCAAGTAATGTTAAATTCTGTTGAAAAGCAGGGAGTGGGGAGTATTTTCATATCAGTGGGGTAGTGGGGAGTATTTTCAGTTATCAGTGAGCAGTAACCAGTTATCAGTGGGGTAGTGGGGAGTATTTTCAGTTATCAGTGAGCAGTAACCAGTTATCAGTGGGGTAGTTGGGTAGTTGGGTAGTGGGGTAGTAGGGAGACCACTTCGTGCGCGACGTTCGGCGATGCTCAGTCGAGCCGTTGCGGGGGAGATGGGAGATGGAAGCAGGGAGAAAAAAGCTGATAACTGATAACTGATCACTGATAACTGATCACTGATAACTGATCACTGAATACTAAACCTGTCGGAAAGGGGGACAAAAAATGCTAGGATTGCCACAGCACAGAGAAAAGTGAAAGAAAGGAATATAACTTTACATGGAAGAGTTTGACAAGTCAATATCCTTTGATGGCAGGGATATTCGACTAAAAATAGGGCTTTTAGCCCCCCAAGCTGGCGGTAGTGTTCTGATCCAATCGGGAGAAACGGCGGTTTTAGTGACAGCAACCACAGCCAAAGCCAGAGAAGGAGTAGATTTCCTGCCCTTAACCGTTGATTACGAAGAAAGATTATATGCCGCCGGGCGCATCCCGGGAGGATTTTTGCGTCGTGAAGGTCGTCCCCCGGAAAAAGCAATTCTGACCGGTCGTTTGATCGATCGCCCCCTGCGGCCCCTATTCCCCAGTTGGCTACGGGATGATATTCAGGTGGTCGCTACGACCCTCTCGATGGATGAGGAAGTCCCCCCGGATGTTTTAGCCGTTACCGGGGCTTCTGTGGCGGTTTTGTTGGCAGGTATTCCCTTCCAAGGTCCGATGGCAGCGGTGCGCGTCGGTTTACTGGGGGATGAATTTATCATCAATCCCACCTACAAGGAAATCCATAACGGAGAATTGGATCTAGTGGTGGCCGGTAGTCCCGAAGGGGTGGTGATGATCGAAGCGGGAGCCAATCAGTTACCGGAACGGGATATTATTGAGGCGATCGATTTTGGTTATGAAGCAGTGCGCGACCTGATCACCGCTCAACGGGAATTGATCGATCAGTTGGGTATTCCCCTCGTCACCCGAGAAGCGCCGGTAGTAAACGAAACCGTGCATAATTTCCTGAAAGAACAAGCTAAAGAGGAAATTAAACAGATTCTCGGCCAGTTTACCCTCAGCAAAACCGAACGGGATGAGAAATTAGAGGCGATCGAAAATCGGATCAAGGAAACCATAACCGCTCTCCCCGATGAAGATCCCTTAAAATCTCCAACGTTGGAAGAACCGAAGTTAATCGGTAATCTCTTTAAGGATCTGACCAAAAAACTGATGCGGGCCCAAATTATCGAGGATGGGGTGCGGGTTGATGGTCGTAAACTGGACGAAGTACGGCCGATTTCTTGCCGGGTGGGAGTTTTACCCCGTCGGGTTCACGGTAGCGGTTTGTTTAATCGCGGTTTAACCCAGGTGCTTTCGATCGCCACCCTCGGCACCCCCGGTGATGCTCAGGATTTGGGGGACGACCTCCATCCCGAAGACGAAAAACGCTATCTTCATCACTACAATTTTCCACCCTTTTCCGTCGGTGAAACCCGTCCCATGCGTTCTCCCGGCCGTCGAGAAATCGGTCACGGTGCTTTAGCGGAAAGGGCGATCGTGCCTGTCCTTCCCCCCCAGGAGGAATTTCCCTATGTACTGCGGGTGGTGTCGGAAGTCCTCTCTTCTAATGGTTCCACCTCCATGGGTTCCGTGTGCGGTTCTACCCTGGCGCTGATGGATGCCGGTGTTCCCCTGAAAAAACCCGTTAGCGGTGCGGCCATGGGTTTAATTAAAGAAGGGGAAGAAGTGCGGATTTTGACCGATATCCAGGGTATCGAGGATTTTCTGGGAGATATGGACTTTAAGGTGGCTGGTACTGATTCTGGCATCACCGCTCTCCAGATGGATATGAAAATCCCCGGTTTAACCATGGAAGTGGTGGCCAAGGCGATCGAACAAGCTTTACCGGCCCGCAAACATATCCTCGAGAAGATGTTAGCGACCCTAGAAAAACCGCGCACGGAATTATCTCCCCACGCACCCCGGTTATTGACGATCAAGATCGATCCGGATCTGATCGGGTTAGTCATTGGGCCAGGTGGTAAGACGGTTAAAGGGATTACTGAACAGACTGGCACGAAAATCGATATCGATGACGATGGGACTGTCACCATTTCCTCTACCGATGGGGAACAGGCCGAAAAAGCTAAACGACTGATCTACAATATGACCCGCAAACTTAATGAGGGTGAGGTCTATCTCGGTCGCGTGACTCGCATTATCCAAATCGGCGCTTTTGTGGAAGTTTTGCCAGGGAAAGAGGGAATGATCCATATTTCCCAATTGGCCGAGGGACGCGTCGGTAAGGTGGAAGATGAAGTGGCCGTGGGGGATGAGGTGTTAGTTAAGGTACGGGAGATCGATAGTAAAGGTCGTCTCAATCTCACCCGTCTCGGTATTCATCCCGATGAGGCCGCCGCTGCCCGTAAGGCTGCTACTGTAGTCTAGGTGAATTTTTTGTTCATGGTTAACTCTCGATCGCTCGATCGAGAGTTTTTATTTTATCGCTAAAATTACCTAAAAACGGCAATAGAGACGCAAAAAACACGCCTCTATCCCGGTATTTTCCCTAGATATTGTTTCTGACTACCAGCTAGACTTGACCACACCGGGTAAGAGTCCTTGGTGGGCCCATTCGCGTAAAACGTTGCGGGATAAACCAAAATCGCGATAGTATCCTCTAGGTCTGCCGGTCGTTAAACAACGGTTGCGGTGACGACTAGGTGCGCTATTGCGGGGTAATTCCTGTAATTTTTGGTGAATTGCCAGTTTTTCTTCAAAATCTTCGGCGGTGCGGAATTGTTCTTTTAGTTCCGCTCTTTTAGCTTCGTATTTTTGTCTGAGACGAGCGCGTTTTTTCTCGCGTTCTACCATCGATTTTTTTGCCATGGGGTTTCTCGAAAAAGATTTAACCTGTAAAGACAGCATCTTTCATTATAATACTAAATCCGTTGAGTAACGCACAGAAAACGGGTTTCTCCGAGAAACCCGTTTTCTACTCATGCACTCATGCAAAAAGGGGAATGAATAATCAGTCTTTAATAACCAGATTTAGTATAACTTTAATCTCTCCTTGGCTATCAGACGATAATTCTGCCCGCTTCCTAACACTGGTGACAAAGGTGACATTTGTTGATATTAATTTTTATTTAACAACGATGTTATACCGGTTACAGCGATTTGATAGAATTTCATAATCGGGTATTTTGTGCCTTTTTGGGCAGTAAAGGTTGAAACCCTTGCCACACCTAGAAGGTAATCCCAATTAAGATAGGTAAATGAGTCAATTTCACCCACAACGATGATCTTTTTTTTGTGTAGTTTTATTGCAAAAAAAAAGTTTTTTTGACAAAAAGCACAAAGTATGCGTTATGAAGTGGGGTAGTGGGAATTATGAATTATGAAGTGGGGAAGTGGGAAGTGGGGTGTGGGAATTATAAATTATGAATTATGAATTATGAAGTGGGGAATTATGAAGTGGGGTGTTGGGGGAGTGGGGTTTTAGGGTTTTAGGGTTTTAGTGGAAATTACTCTATCTCCCCATTACCCTATTCCCCCATTTCCCTATCCTCTTCTAACTGATAACTGATAACTGATAACTGACTCCTAACCCCACCAACAAACTTTTTGCCGCAAACCCTACTTAACATCTTCCCCAACAGCCAACCCCTAACGCTCCTTTTGCCGAGGTTATCTGCCATTTTCCAATAAAAACCTTCTTTCGGCGCGAACAATTGCCTCTCTAGTGGCTAAAACTGCTTCTGTATCCACCGAAAGAGAAGTCACACCCCAAGCAATCAGATCATCGATAAGTTCAGGATACTGGACGATAGCCATGCCGCAAACGGAACAGGGGATCTGTAAAACTTTTGCTTGGGTGATAATTTGTTTTAAAGCTGCCCTGACTGCGGGATGACGGGCATTAAAATATTCTGAGAAGTCTTCTCGATCGCTACCTAAAAGTAATTGAGTTAAATCATTAGTACCAATAGCGATTAACTGTACCCCAGCTTGCACATAATCCCTTAATTGAAAGATTACCCCCGGTACTTCCACCATTATCCCCAATTGGAAAGAAGGGACTTGAGTGAGTAAAGCTGATTGTACCCGTTGCCGGCAAAAAATAAATTCTTCAACCCCGCGGACAAAGGGAAGCAGTAGATTAATATTGGTGGCGCTGGTGGTTTGTACCCGTCGTAAAGCTTGCAATTCTAGATCAAATAGAGTCGGATCTAAAATATAACCATGGGTTCCCCGACTGTCTTTAGCCGAATCTTGAGCATCAAAAGAACGGTAAAATAAAGGTTTAGGCTGGATACTAAGGGCAAATTGTGCGATTAAACCACTTAATCTCTCGATAAATGCTTCTTGATCCTCTGGAGTTAACCATTCTTCTAGATTACGCTGAGAAAGTAACTCTAAAATCATCCATTCTGAGCGCAATAAACCGATCCCATCAATAGGCAGTTCTCGGATTCTGACAATACTTTCAGTTTGACTGAGATTAACCATCAAACGGGTAGCAATTGCCGTCCCGTCGGTTTCTCTGGGGGGTGCTGGGGGTAAGGAAATCTGTTCCTGAGATGCCAGAGAAATAATTCCCCTTGTGCCATCTACTAAAATTATCTCGCCTGAGCGGATAATTTCTGTGGCATTTTTCACCCCGACAATGGCAGGAATGGCTAATTCCCGGGCTAAGATGGCTCCATGGCTAGTTAATCCCCCCTGTTCCGTGATCATTGCTCGAATTTGGCGTAAATGGGGCAGTTTTTTCGGAGGTAAATTAGCAGTAACCAGAATGCAATCCTGAAAATTTGCCTCTGGGGAGTCGAAATTGCTGATCACTTTTGCCACTCCCGATGCCAACCCTGGGGATGCCCCTAATCCTCTTAAGGGATAATTGGAGGTAGTGGGGGTGATTTCCTGACTGTGACAGTTGAGAATATAAATTTGACCATCCAGCATCATCAGCCATTCTATGCTGGTTAGGCTGGGTTTTTCCGCCAGTAGAGATTGAACCAGTTGACAAAGGCGATCGAGGGCGAAATTATCTAAACAGTAGCTTTCCTGTAAACTGGGTGCTAATAATTGTGGTGCAAGCAGATTACTGTCACTGTTGAGATAATAAGCGCGGCATTTATTGCCTAATTGCCGACTGCGTAATTGACCGGAGCGATCGATAATGTAGGTATCCGGTGCCACTTCTCCATTAACTAAACTGTGTCCTAATCCCCAAACTGCCTGAATTTGCCAGTTATCCTCATTAATCAGCACATTTCCCGCACAATTGGCTGGTAATAACGGTTGTACCAGTAAAGATAATTGAATTTTTTCTAAACCAATTCCCATTTTTCGCCAATAAAATAGACTTCTGGCAGTGAATAACTCCGCCCAAGCTTGTTTTAGGGCATTTTCTAGATTATCTGCTTTAATTCCACTGATGGGGGCGGAAAATAAACCGAGAGTTCGTCGAGACAGATGAGCAGGTAAGGAAAAGCGCCATACTAGGCTATCCATGGATAATTGTGCCACGGCCGCTGCCAGTTCCTCTAACCAGAGAGGAGGAATTTTAGCTTGTAAAATGGCGCGCCGACTTTCTTTGGCGACTAATTGCAAAGCTTTTGCGTTATCTACGTCTAAATAGAGAGAAGATTGCGGAAAATCAGTCAGAAACGAGTCAGCATTGTTGATGCTTTCCAAAAATTCCGCAAAAATGCGGTTAAAAATGGCAAATCCCCTGATAATTGGGTATCCTCGCTGGTGTAATTCACTGGCAAGAAAAGCTTTTTCCCCCACTAGGGGGCGATCAGAAGCACTAATGCGATCGAGCCAGCAAAGAATGGTCACGGAATTTGTTAAGAATGATGGAAGGACTATAAAATCATTGTGTGATTTTTATCGCTTTTTACTTTCACCTGCTAGTTTAACTCACCATCACTATCTTGAGGATGATCTGGTGATTGGGAAGTGGGGTGTGGGGCATGGTGCGATTCGTTGACCAGAAACTAGACAGTAAGTACCTAAGCAAAATTAATTACACACTTCGATGAAGCTTTTGCCTCTTGCCTATTGCCTCTTGCCTATCTTCACTGGGAAATTTATTTTGCATGACTACTTAAGATGTTTAGAGGATTAGCCTCTTGGTAATAACCCTAGTTCTGTCCTCTAGATGCCTAGAGTGACGGCATTTCCTGCTGCTTTAGACTTGGTACATCTGAGGTAGTGAGCAAGGAAAAAAAGCGGCATAGTCCTAAATGTGTTTTAGCTTAACTTTCTCTAGATGACAACAAATCTCACAGACTATAAACATATTGCAATTGATCATCGGGGAGTACCAATAATTGCGGGTTCTACTCTGAAAGTGATTGATCTAGTTATGGCACAAATAGCCTAGGGTTGTACTCCAGCAGAAATTCACATTAACCATCATGATTTAAGTATGAGTCAAATTCACTCAGCATTAGCTTACTATTGGGAACATAGAGATGAATTAGATCAAGCTATCCAAGCTGATTGAGAATTTGTCCAAAAAATGCGAGAAAAAGCTGGAGATTCTCCCTTTATTAAACGACTTAAAACACAGGCAATAAAGTAATGAATCTCCAAATTTATCAAGAGTAATTTTGACTCAAGATAGCTATTTTTTAATAGAAGCTATCTTGAGTCAAACTGAAGAAATTGAATTTATAGGGATTGGGGACTGTATTAGAAATTTAGAATTAATTGCCAAACTAGGAAAAAGTGAAGAATTTATGAATATAATACAATATTTACCCCTTTAATTTTTGTTGATGATTAAATTTAGTTTAATTCAAATGACTCCCCTTCCCAATTTTAAGGATAGGAGGTTAAAATGCGTCTTATACTAAATCTGGTTATTAAAAACTGATTATTTATTCCCCCTTTTGCCTCTTGCCTCTCCTCATAACTAGCCTGTACTCAACGGATTTAGTATTAGCTTATTGCTGATCCCAATTATTTTAGTAAGTATTTATTTAGTCATAAACTTCACTTCTATGACCTACTCTAACAGTAATAATTATCCTACTCTCTCGATCAAATTCATAAATAACCCGATAATCTCCTACTCTTAATTTATAAAACCCTGACCATTCTCTCGTGAGAGGAAGGGGGATTATCTGTTCAAAGTTGATATTAAGAATCCTCAGTCTGATAAAATCGGTGATCAAATCTAAATCAGTTATCGACTCTGGTTCAAAAGTAACAGAATAGCTCATTTAAGATTCTATCCCATATCTTTTATCCACCTCAGCTGCCGGAATAGTCGCTCTTCCTTGTAGTCTTTTTTGTTGGATTTCTAATAACTTTTCTCTAAAAGACTCCTTAACTTGTTTTCCCTCATCCGGATCACCAAAGTATTCATCTAGAGTATCATCTACTGTATTACGGATTAAACTTTGTAACTCTTGGGGAGTCATGTCTTTTATCTGCATATTTGCCCCTATTCAGAAAAGATAATTGACCTATCACTCCCGATCATATCAAGATATCGGGGCAACCCCTCTGTAGTTGCCCCTGCCAAGGATAATTTATCCCCGACGACGAAGGGAAGCGGCACCCAACGCACCAACAGCGATTAAACTCACTATGCCACTAGGTTCTGGGGTTGAAACCGTTGGAGTAGGAGTGATATCCCCATTAAGAGCCACAAACCCACCCCCAGCGACATTAGCGGAGTTATTAGCAATGAACAAGACATTAAGTCCAGAAGCATTCAGTCCATAGAGACGGAACTGCACCGGGCCGGTTTGGGGTGCTAAACTGCTTAGGTCAAAGCTGTAGGTATTAAAGCTATTTGTTAGGCTAACTTGTGTCCCTAAATTATTGGTGAACCCATCAACACTAGAGCGCAAGACTAAATCTAGCTGCGTTTCATCCTGCCTCGCATTGAGTTGCAAGTCAGTAAAATCGACTTGAAAACCTGCACTAGGTTGTACGGCAAATTCGACGTATTGGCCGGTATTAACAGTACTATTTCCATTCCACCGACCCGGCGATGTACTAACAGTAGAACCCAAGACGAAAGACTGAACCCGGCGATCTATCCCGGCGGTGTCTAACCCAGTGCTAGTTATATTCGCACCCACAGTATCCGCCGCTTTGGGATAGGATGCGGTAGCGGCATTAAATGAATTCCAACCAGCTACTATTGCCGCTTGAGCAGGAGCAACCCCGGCTAACCCCATCAGAGTCAAGGAGGTTAACATTGTCAGTAATTTTTTCATAGATTTGATGACAGTAACAGGGCAAAATTATGATCATATTTAACGCTAGTTTTGTGCCAATATCCTAGCCCCAAACCTACCACAAAGGTGGGTGGAAGTCAAGGGTTGTTAATCATTATTTGTTATAGTTTTTGTATTTAAGATAGTTTTAGATTATATAAATATTTTTGACTCGTTGTAAGGTTATAGCTTGCAACGCAGATAAGCGAGGTTCTACCTCTACTTATTTCTTTGACTCGTTCCAAGGTTAGCTTAAAACCCCACACCCCCGAAAAACTTTTTGCCGCAAACCCTAATTATTTCCTTCGCTCCTATAGTGCCGGACAATAGCTCTCCACAGGAATGTAAACAAGCGAACACTTGCCCTGAATCTCAAAGGATTAGGATAAAGCGATGATACCAAGATTTTGATCTCCCTCAAAAGATAAAATAGCTTCGTAGTTATCTCTTAACAATGATTCTATAGTTTTAGTAGAGCAATTTCCCAAACGAATCCAAATTACTTTAGGCGGAAAACCTTTGAGAATTAGTAATTCATTAAAATCCGAATCTTTAGTGACAATAATATAGTCTTGTATTTTAGCGATTTCCCAGACATAATAATCAGCTTCTTGGTCTAATCCCAGCAAGTAAAGATGATTTGAATCGGGATAAATATCAACTAATAGACTAACTAAGCGAGGTGATAAATTGTGATCAAAAAGTAACTTCATTAGTTAACTAAAATGGTTTGACGTTCACGCTCGGCGGCATAACTCAAACAGGCTAAAATATCCGCCTTGGTTAAGTAAGGAAAATCTTCTAAAATTTCTTCATAAGTCATTCCCGAAGCCAGATAGGAGAGAACATCATAAACAGTAATTCTCATTCCTCTAATACAAGGTTTTCCGCTCCTTTTTCCCGGTTCTATGGTAATAATATCTTTGTATGACATAATGTTGATTAACTGGTGATCAAATCTAAAATTGATGATAGTATATCGGGACAAATCCTCTCTAGTTGCCCCTGCCAAGGATAATTTATCCCCGACGACGAAGGGAAGCGGCACCCAACGCACCAACAGCGATTAAACCCACTATACCACTAGGTTCCGGGGTTGATACACCACCGCCACCGGTAGGAGTGATATCCCCATTAAGAGCCACAAACCCACCCCCAGCAACATTAGCAGAGTTTGTACCAATGAAGACGACACTAGATGGATTAGCATTCAGTCCATAGAGACGGAACTGCACCGGGCCGGTTTGGGGTGCTAAACTGCTTAGGTCAAAGCTGTAGGTATTAAAGCTAGTTGTTAGGCTAACTTGTGTCCCTAAATCACTGGTGAACCCATCAACACTAGAGCGCAAGACTAAATCTAGCTGCAAGCCAACCCTCGCCGCATTGAGTTGCAAGTTAGTAAAATCGACTTGAAAACCCGCACCAGGTTGTACGGCAAATTCCACGTATTCGCTGGTATCAACAGTGCTACCTGTATTCCACTCATTCAAAACGAACTGAGCATTACTCAGCCGAGCTAACCCAGCGGTGTCTAACCCAGTGCTGGTTATATTCGCACCTACAGTATCCGCCGCTTTGGGATAGGATGCCGTAAAAGCGTTAAATTCATTCCAACCAGCTACTATTGCCGCTTGAGCAGGAGCAACCCCGGCTAACCCCATCAGAGTCAAAGGGGTTAAAATTGTCAGTAATTTTTTCATGGATTCGATGACAGTAATGGGACAAAATTATGGTCATATTTAACGCTAGTTTTGCGCCAATATCCTAGCCCCAAACCTATCACAAAGGGGGGTGGAAATCAAGGGTTGTTTAATCATCATTTGTTATAGTTTTTGTATTTAAGATAGTTTTAGATTATATAAATATTTTTGACTCGTTGTAAGGTTATAGCTTGCAACGCAGATAAGTGAGGTTCTACCTCTACTTATTTCTTTGACCCAAATTATCACCTTCGCTCCTAGGTTCCCCCGCAATAAATTGACCTGTTGCATCTCACATTTGCAGGAATACCGACAATCAGCAATTATACTAAATCCGTTGAGTATAGGCTACTTATAAAGGAGAGGCACTCATGCAAAAGGGGGAATAAATAATCAGTTTTTAATAACCAGATTTAGTATTAGCTTGTTGGCGAATTTTATCTTTAATATAGTCGGGAATAGGGCTAGGATTCATGCTTCTAAGGGTGACATTAATCCTCTTTTAACCGCTTCATTTAATCCTTGAGACTTCTGGCTCTTCGTTACTTGGTATGGTTCGATAGGGGGGCATAAATTGACTAAATCCTTATCTGGCAACAGACTTAATTGATGAGTTCGCTCTAGATGAAAAACAATTGACAAAAATCGCC
>SFBI01000044.1 GCA_007095845.1 Microcystis aeruginosa Ma_MB_S_20031200_S102 | reverse complement strand
CTTAAACTAATAAAACGGAGAGCCTATGGCTTTAGAAACTTTCGGAATTTTTGGGTTAGAAGTATGTTATCTTGGCATCTTGTCTGTTGATTTAGCATAAAGGGTAACGAAGAGCCAAAGTCCCTTCTCGTCCCGCAATAATCAAGGTGGCATCACGAAAAATTCTCGCCTTTCCTATGCCTTTAGCTGTAGCAACATCTACTTCTTTTAAAAGCTGTAAACCCAAGCGGGAGATTACTTCTGACACCAGGCAAACAGTAGTTGCTCCCGTATCAATCAAGACATTTTCTAGGGTAAGAGAGCGAATTTGATCGGGAGAAATTACAGCCGCTGCTGCTAGAATTTGATCCGCTCGATTGATAACTGTAATGCTGGTGTAGATTTTGCCCATATCTTCTGCAATAATTGCTGGATTAACCATCATATTACCCTCAATTGTACCCCTAAATTATACCAGAATAACTGCTAACAACAATTTTAATTATTAATCCGGCCATCGGGCATAATTGCACCACGGAGGTTAACTCCCATCAGATTAGCACTCATCAACTCGGCACGAGTTAGATTAGCATTACTTAAATCAGCACCAGTGAGATTTGCTCTAGCAAAGAAAGCATCGACTAAATCAGCTTCGCTAAAATTAACTCCCGAAAGATTAGCCCTTCTTAAGTCAGCATAGTTCATTCTTGCCGCTTGAAAATTAGCTTGACTAAGATTAGCTCGATCGAATTTTATTTGAGTCATAATTGCACTATGGAAATTAGCCCCCATTGCCTCCGTATCGCTCATTTTTGACCGCACTAAATTGGCTCCCGCTAGATTTGCTCCCATTAAATGCGCCCCGGTCAAATTAGCATCAGTAAGTAAAGTGTTTTGGAGATTAGCATTAGTTAAATCCGCTTTTCTAAGGTCAACATTGCATAAATTAGCTTCCTTTAAATTAGCTCCTACTAAATTAGCTCGCACCAGATCAACCCCTTTCATATTAGCCCCTTGTAGGTCGGTACGATAGAGATTAGCACCTTGTAAATTGGTATTATTATTTTTCTTCTCCTGACGCATATTTGTTCCTCGCAAACAAGCACCCGTGAGGTTAGCACCACTTAAATTAGCCCCCCGTAAATCCGCCCCGATTAAGTTAGCATCCAGTAGAATAGCTAGGGTTATATCAGTATTACAAAGATTAGCCCCTTGTAGCAGCGCTCCGTGTAAATTGGCACTACGTAAATCTGACCCATTTAAGTCAGCTTGGTTGAGACTAGCACCGCTTAAATTAGCCGCCACGAGATTAGCTTGAGCGAGATTAGCCCGGTTAAGATAGGTAAAGATAAGATTAGCTCCATGTAGATCTGCTTCATTTAAAATAATGCCAATTAAGTCAGCACCAACTAAATTAACTCCTGGTAACTTTAAGCCACTAAATTTAGTTTCTCCTGCGGCATAACGAGCAATTAATTCGTTGGGTTTCATAGGTATAATATCCAGAGAATTTGGCTAAAAAATTAAAGAATTTTTTGTAAAGCTTGCACCAGAATACCCGCAGTTTGAACGTTAGCATCCGTATCCATTTGGGTTTGAGCAATATTGTATAGTTGAATTTCGATATCCTTGAGAGATTTCCCACTTTCGATGAGTTGTTGTAGTAAATCTTCTAGGGTATAACTTCGCAGAGTTGACCAATCTTGACCGCTCCGCTCCCAAGGATAAAATAGGAGCGAAAAAATCAATATTTTAGCTCGTAAAGGATTAGCATACTGGAAAATTTCTAAACGAATTTCAAAAGGATCGTAGGCAGGAATTTGTGAGAAATTACTGGTATTGTTATTTAAGGAATCTGGCTCGGCAAATTGCAATTCCATAACTAATTGCGGTTCATTTAAATCGATGCCTGAAGAGGCAGAATTTACAGGTTCACTTCTAGAGGGGGAGAAAGATGCAGTTTTAGCTGCATAATCACAATCATTATTTAGATCAACTATTTGATTGTTCAAGATTTGAATGTTTGAATTATTATCCTCTTCTTCGTAATTGTTATCATTATCGTAGAGAGGCTCTAGCTGAGTAAGAATAATATCAGCTAGAGTTAGATAGAGAGCTTTTTTATTAATATTTTCGGCAACTTGGCTGAGAGTTTGTCGCAAGCTTAAAAAATTAGGATTATTTCGCCGAAGTTCTAAAATAATATTTGTTAAGCCATGATTATTGATCAAAGCTTGATCGTTTTCCCAGCGATTTTTAGAAGCGGCAAACATTAACTTTTTAATTCTCGCCGTCTCTTGATGATTTTCTAAGCTACTAACTACCTGTCTTAATAAATGATCTTCCTCGTTGTTGACATCATTATTAACGGTGTCAAAGCTAGGGTTAACTTTTGGTTCTACTGTTAATAATTGATTGTTGTAGGCATCAGCAATATTACTATATAATTTACTTGTTTGCTCGATAATAACCGTGGCTACTTCCGTATAAATTTCAGGCCGATTGAGGCTTTTAACTAATTGATAAACAGAAAAAGTTAATTGTTCTTGACTGGTTCTAATTTGCAGCAACTCCTTCATCAAGTCTTCTATAGTTACAGGGTTTAAAATATTAGGATCATTTTCCCAATATTTTCTACAGATACAAAAGATTAATTTTTTGATCCGTAATTTTTCTTCATGTCCGTCGAGATAGCGAACTACGTTATTAAAAACGTCGATGGATAATTGCATATTAACCTCTGATCCGAGAAAGGAGCCAGTCCTCGCACTCCCCTACTATAGCGGTATGCTATTAGTCCCTAGCAAGTCAGCTTGCTAGAATATATAACTTATTCCTCGCTTTTAGTGCTTGAAAATATCCTAACCTAAAAGCGGGGTGCTATTGAGTTGGGGTTGCTGCATCTGGTCTATCTTCCTCAAGAGTACCCCGCCTAATTCCTAAAATTAGCAAAAAATTATTTTTCCCCCTTGCTCGTTTTTAGTACAAAAGTACGAGTAAAATCGGAGTAAAGTCTTTAAGTTTAGGCGATCGATGCCCGATAGGGTTAGAGTAATCAGGGAGAAACTGATTTATCGAGAGGCCATATCATCCCATGCTAGAACTCTACCAATTTGAATTATCTGCCTATTGCGAGAAAGTTCGTCTCATCCTTGACTATAAAGAACTTGCCTATAAAAAAAGGGACGTGGTGCCAGGAGTGGGACAATTAGAATTATTCCGTCTTTCTGGACAGCGACAGGTTCCCGTTCTCAAGGATGGTGATACTTATATCGCTGACTCGACGGAGATTGCTTTTTATCTCGATCGCAAGTATCCTGAAAAACCAATTATCCCCACAGATCCCCTAGAACGGGGCCAATGTTTATTAATCGAAGAATGGGCCGATGAATCCCTCGGATTAAAAGGAAGAACCGCTTTTCTCGGCGCTTTTGCCCAAAATCAAAACTTTCGTACCGCTTTTTTACCCCAGGAAACCCCCGGTTTTATGCGCTTGTTGCTGGGTTCCTTGCCGGGGGAATTAATTGATATTTTAGGGACAGGTGTAGGTCTGGGAAAAGATGCTATCAATACCGCCAAAAAAGGGCTACAACAGGATTTAGAAGCTTTGAACCTCATTTTAGCCAATCGTCCCTATTTAGTCGGGGATCAGCCCACTTTAGCCGATTTAGCCGTGGCGGGATTAAGTGTCCTGCTTCAGTTTCCCCAAGGTTCCTATCTCAACTTACCCAAGGAATTGCAAGGCAAGGGGATCCCAGGGTTAGCCGATAATAGCGCCTACGAGGGCTTTTTTGCTTGGCGTGATCGTCTTTATAGTCAATACCGTCAAACTATTACCCCGGGTAATTCCACCCCTCCCATCGATTCCCCCAACTCCATCCAGATCGAATAGCAGCGCTTGACTAGGGTGGTGGGGCTTTTCAGTGATCAGTAATCAGTAATCAGTGATATGAATTAGGGAGTGGGGAATTAGGGAATTAGGGAATTGGGGAATTGGGGAATTAGGGAATTGGGGAATTGGGGAATTGGGGAGAATAAATAAAATAATCTCCTGATGACCGACTCCTGAATTTTGATGACTGATCACTGATCACTGATTACTGTTAAGATTCCCGTAAAACGTAGCCGACACCGCGCACGGTATGAATAAGGCGTTTTTGACCACCAGCTTCCATTTTCAGGCGTAAATAGCGAACATATACCTCAATAACATTTGATTCTCCTTGAAATTCATCTCCCCAGACATTTTCGAGAATTTGATCCCTTGATAATACTTCTTTCGGGTGAATCATCAGGTAGCGCAGCAGTTCAAATTCCTTCATCGTCAACTCAATATTTTTGTTTTTATAGGAGAGACGACGAGTGGCTAAATCCAATACTAAGTCACCGAAGCACAGTTGTTCGGGGATAGTTTCCAGAGGTTGCAGGTAAAAACGGATTAATTTGAGGAAAGATTGTGAATTATAGGGTTTGAGAAAATAATCGTCGGCTCCCGCTTCCAAACAGGCGAGACGTTCTTCCAGAGTTTCTTGAGATACTAATAAAATAATATAAACACGACTTCCCTGAGAACGTAAACGACGACAAAACTTTACACCGGCCTCCCCTGCGAGGAGGCGATCGAGTATAATCATCGCTGGCTGCCAACTTTTCACTTCTGGGAGAGCGCTATCAATGCTAGGCACAATTAGGGGACGATAACCTGCTTCTTTCAAGTCCGCAGTAGCTAGTTTAGCGATATTCTCCTCAATTCCCACCAAGAGGATTGAAGAATTCTGAACTGATGTACTCATGAGTCGGCAGCGGTAAAGAAATAGGAAAGATAGGGAGGCGACTAGCTAATTGTAATTAATTGATTCTTGCCTAACAGATTTTAGATAAAAAAGTTAACGCTGTGGTGCGTTGGACAAAATTACCATTGACAGACCAACCGGTCACTCGATCGGGGGACGACCAGAGGCTAAGATGATCTACAGGGGGATCTGCATAAAAATTTTCTCCACCACTACCCAATAAACAGGAACTCCAATGGGTAAAATAATCGTGACTAAGGCGATAAATGGGAAAATTAGCCATTAATGGCACTCCCCACCCGTCCAGAGCGATTAAAGCTCGAATTTTCACCCCTTGAGCTTGCCAATAATAGGCTAAAGCGATCGCAGTTATCACCCCCGCACTAAACCCAATTAAGGTTAGGTCTTCTCCCGGTGAAAAAGCTTCATTTAAGCAAGAAAAAGGAGAAATAATAATATAGGGACTTAATTTGACCGATTTGCTCCCCAGATGTCCTAAAAAATCCTCCGTCAATCTAGAATCATGAAAACCCGTACAAATCACTAAGGTCATAAAATTAATTAAAAAGCAATGAGGAGTCAGTTATCAGTTATCAGTTATCACTTATCAGTTATCAGTTAGCAGTCATCAGTCATCAGTTTTTTCTCCCCGCTCCCCTGCTCCCCACTTCATAATTCATAATTCATAATTCATAATTCCCCTAATCTTGCCACCTATGACCGTAGAATCCAGCTTACAACAGTTAAAAAGAGCTTCATCGGGACGATTACCCAGCAGTTACGGGGTCTATTTTAAGAATACCCTGGTGGCTCTCTGTCATGCTCTTGAAGATCATATCTTGCAAACTAGCAGCCCAGACAGTACAAATAAACCACTGGTCTTAGTCACTTTTCAACAGGGAAAATGGTATTTACAGGAAGCAGAGCGCTATTTAGATATTGCTCGCTCTTCTCGTCATATTGCGATCGCTGCTGTGGCCGATAGTGGTTTTTCTGAGCATAAAACTGGCAGTTTAGAGAATGTTTCCCTAGTAAACTTAGATAATAGCGATAGTTTGGTTAATGAGTGGAATTTAATCATTCTTTCCCCCGATTACGCCTCCATGGTACTCTGTCATGAGTTATCCCCCGAAGAATACCGGTCCGATAGTCAACCCCAAATAGACACGGAGCGAAAATTCTACGGTTTATGGACATTCGATCGCAATTTAGTTGAAAAAGCCGCTAGGATCTTAATTGAGCGTCTGCATCCCTATAATCCCAGTCTAGCGGCCGATTTAAGCAGACAACAGCAGGAAATTAGTCAAAATATTAATCCCATTCCCACGGATTTAACAGGAGTAGTCTCTCGCATTGTCACCTATCTGCAAACCAGTCAACAGCAGTTAGTCACCGTCAGCAGACAAACGCGAGAATTAAGCGACTTAGAAGGACAAGCATCCCGTTTAAATAAAAATTTAGCCGCTAATAAACTGCAAGCTTTTCTAAGAATGGCTCAAAAAGTCGATGAAAGAGATATTGATAATCCCCTTGCTTCCCTACAGGTGGCCGCTTTAGCGGAAATGTTGGGACAATTGCTCGATTTACCCACCCTGAGATTACGACGCTTACGATTAGCAGGTTTATTATACCGCATTGGTCTAGCGGAGGCTCCGATCGAAGTTTTTAGACAGCGTGCCAGTCAGTTAGAGGGAGCAAATGCATTATTTTGGCGGGATAGATCGGTGTTAGGCGCACAATTACTCGCCACTATGCCCGAATTAGCTCCAATTCAACAGATTATTTACCATGAGTTTGAATACTGGGATGGTAGCGGGGTTCCCAACGGCCTAAAAGGGGAAGAAATCAGCCTAGAGTCGAGAATTTTAGGATTATCAGCCTATTTTCAGGAATTAACTCAACCGCGAGGCGATCGACTAGCTCTAGATTTAGGAGAGTCCCTAGAACGTTGTCAAAATTATAGCGGGATTCGTTTCGATCCCGCTTTGCTAGAAAAATTAACTTCGGTAATTCGTCTGTGCGAAATGGGATGGATGCAATTACCCGATCGCCCTAGTCAAGTCCCCGCCGTCTGGTTAGAATCAGTTTAGATTAGACTCCGATTAAACTCTGCATGGCACGTCCCATATTAGCCGGTTTAAAAGCTGCCATGGCCGCGGTCGGTTCATAGCCGCAATGTACCATACAATCGGCACATTGCGGATTGCCACTGGCCCGACCGTAGTTATCCCAATTGGTTTCTTCTAAAAGTTCCCGAAAGCTTTTGTAATGTCCTTCGTTGAGCAGATAACAGGGTTTTTGCCATCCTAAAAGACTATAGCTAGGACTACCCCAAGGAGTGCATTCATAGTCCTGTTCACCGATGAGAAAATCGAGAAAGAGAGGATTATGGTTAAAATTCCACTTTTTCTGACCTGATTTCCAGGGTGAGAGAATTTCTCGGAATAAAGCTCTGGTTTGCTCCCGTTTTAAGAAACTATCTTGATCCGGGGCCCACTCATAACTATAACCGGGGGAAATCATCATACCATCGATGCCCAAAGTAGCGAGAAAATCGAAAAATTCCTGCATTTCTCGCGGTTCTGCGCCTTCAAAAACCGTGGTATTAGTAGTAACCCGAAAACCTCTCGCTTTCGCTGCTTTAATCCCTTGTACTGCCTTATCGAATACTCCCTCTCGATCCACACAGCGATCGTGATGTGCTTTTAAACCGTCCAGATGGACACTAAAGGTAAGATAGGGTGACGGAGTAAATTTATCCAGGCTTTTCTCCAATAACAGAGCATTGGTACAGAGATAGACGAATTTTTTTCTGTCCACTAACCCCTTGACAATTTCATCGATTTGTGGGTGTAAAAGCGGCTCGCCCCCGGGGATGGAAACCACGGGAACCCCGCATTCTTCCACCGCTGCGAAACATTCTGCTGGGGTGAGATGATTACGGAGAATTTCCGGGGGATGTTGAATCTTACCGCAGCCAGTACAGGCTAAATTACAGCGAAATAGGGGTTCTAGCATTAAAACTAAGGGAAAACGCTTTTTTCCTGCTAGACGCTGTTTCAAGATATAGGAAGCAACCACTAAAGCTTGTTGTAGTTGGACAGCCATTTGCTCACACCAATAGGATTTTAAGTCATTATAGACTGTTAGCAGGGCATCAGGGCATAGGGGCCTAGAAAATGGCAAAATAAATAAAAGCTGAGGGCTTTTTTGGCTGTTTACTTGATTATCACGTTGATCTAGCTGATGGCTTCAAGACTACTGACTTGAAAGTGAGAAGTGGGAAGTGGGGAGAATAAATAAAAGAGTCTCCTGACTCCTATCGACCGACGACCGACTCCTAAGCTTAACGACAATTTTTGATTTTTACCAGAGGTCTATTATGAGTTCTTTAGGCGATCGCTTTAAGAAATTTGCGGGTAAAACTCGCTATGTGGTCTGTCGCTTATTTTTGCATCTCTACGGCCGAGAAATCGCACCCCTGATCGGTATTCTTAATCGTACTGGCCGGGAGGCGATCGATTCCGAAGGCGATTTAGAGGTCATGGGAGAGGGTTTAGTAGAAATTTGTCAAAATCTGCTGCAGATGAACCTCTATTGGTTTTCTGTGGCTAATGAGGGCGATATTTTTTGGAGTGAGGGGGAAGCGGGAGACTACGTTAACGAACTGTTTACCGATTCTGCGGCCAGATACCTAAGTGAATCGGTGTCTTCACAGTTGGGGGAAAACGAACCCTTAACTTTACCCGTCACCGATAACTTAGTTGTTATGATCACAATAGCCTTCGAGGGTGAGAGTGCTGCTTTAGAAACTAGCCTAGCCGATCGAGAGGCCCTGGAAGATGGTTTAAAATCAATAATTAACCTTCACTACCAAGGTCGGCTGCGTGCCATTCAGGTACATTTTTCTCCTGCTCAATTGGGAGATGAATTGACCAATGAGCAACTATTACTCAATTTCCCCGAATTGCTGCCTTTATAGTCTTAATTTTGCCCTTATGCTGCGCCAAGTAACGACAATCTTTTTAATTCTTACCCTTTGTTGCACAACGGTGGCCTGTGGTTCCTCGTCAAATCAAACTCAGTCACCGTCAGCTAATAACAGTAGTGTAAGACGAGAATCCAATCAGGTTAGTAGCGGTCGCTACGAGGTGCAACAAGCTACCTACGATGACGGAGATGGCACTTATACCTTAATGCTGTTAAACACCCCCGGGGGGACTTCTCCCCTCTTTCGCACCACTAACCTGCAAATGGCTAGATTAACCGAGGAGGACATTGCTAAAGGGGAAAAAACCGCAGTAGAAATCAACGGTGATCAGGCTACCCTGTACATGACCGAAGATTTTAAAATCGAGTATGTCCATAATGTCACGGAAGTGCGGAACAATCCCCAAACCGGACAACAGGAAACCGTGGTGATTCGACAAGAATCGAGTTTTTGGAGTCCTTTTTTCGGTGCTGTTGCTGGTCAAGCTTTGGGTAGTTTGCTCTTTCGTCCTCAATATTACGTTCCTCCCCTCTATACTCCGGGAGGTGTGATGACCGGTTTTGGTGGTTACGGTTCCACCTATAATCAGGCAGTGGATCAATACCGGACTAAACATAATAGTCCACCTCCAGCAGTCAAAAACCGGCAAACTCTCCGTTCTACTGGCAATTTACGTCGTTATCCTAGCAATACTTCCTCTAGTCCCAAGCGCAGCACCACCACCACCACAAAACCCAGTGGTTCCGGTTATGGTTCTAGTACCCTGAAGAATTCGGGTAAATCTGATACTGTCAAACGTTCATCTAGTTTCGGTTCCTCTGGTTCCCGTCGTACCCCTAGTCGCAGTGGTTTTGGCAGCAGCAGACGCGGCCGACGTTAGGGGGATTTGACTGGAGTGGTGGAAGATTAACCCCGTCTTCCCCACCTCAGACATTGGGGATAGCAACTACTTAGTAGTAGCAACCATTTTACGAATTTCCGAATAGAAGACCGTCTGGCGATCGCCATTGGCCGTCTGGATAATACTGGTACGCAATCTCAGATTAGGACTAGCAAACCAGATTCTTTCCTCGATACGATGGTGATTGTCCTCGATGGTTAAAGTTAAAGCTTGATCGCTTCTGAGATGATATTCTCCCAGCGCTGCCGATTTACCGTCCGCTGTGATTAATTTTCCTTGCCAAGGATTCTCTGAGGGTAGCCAAACTAAATAGCTAGAACCAATTTTTTTCGTTTGTCCATAGTCCACGGAATTATCCCAAGTCGCTTTCCATCCCCCTAGACTGGCCGGGGACTGACAGTTATTTTCTAAACATAATTGCACCACATCGGCAGCATCGGCAGCCAGCAAATCGATGGTGATTTCTGCTTTATTATTGGCAACTTTCTGGGCAGCTAATTGATAACTGGTGCGCTGAGAAAACCATTTACCCGCACAGAGATTAATAAATTCTTGAATGTCCATGAATGGCTGTAGGCAAAGATTGATCGCTCTGGAAGAATAGATTATTTATTCTATCCTATCCCTAGACCTTGGCCAATTTTTGCAAAGATAAACGGGCCGCTTCGCGCACTTGTGGATGTTCGTCCTTGACCAAAAAATTTAAGGCTGCGATCGTTTTTTCCGCCGGAAGATGACCTAAAGCTTCCGCTAATCGCTGCCGGATTAACCAGTCATCGGAGTTAACAAAAGTTAAAAGCTTCTCGACGGTTTCCACTGCTTTGATTTCCCCAAGAGCGGCAATAGCGGCCTGTTGAATAACCGCTTCGTTACTATCGAGAGCCGATAATAACACCTGTTTAGCCCGAATATCGCGCAAATTGCCCAAAGCAACGGCGGCACTAAAGCGGACTAACCATTGCGTGTCTTCGTAAAAAGCTCGTTGTAGGGGTTCAAAAGCGCGAATATCTTCCAAATAACCTAAGGCCCCCGCAGCATCGGCGCGAATGCCATAATCGGCATCATTGGCTAACAAATCCACTAGGATAGGAAAGCATTCCTCGGTTTGTTTGACTCCCAAAGCAAAGACAGCCATTGATCGCACCGGTAGCATTTCATCATAAAGGACTTTTTTGATCAAGGGTACAGCTTCCTCCGGGGTCACTTCTCGCAGGGAGGCCAAGGCCAGCAGACGGTCTTTAGAGTTGCTACTTTCTAACTGGAGGGCAATGTTTTCTATATCAGGCTTACTCATTTTTGTCAACTACTTGTAATATTTCTTTAATTCTAACGCAATTGTTTCTAAGTCAGCAGCTTTAGTGGATAGACAGAAAATTTGGCTGGTAGAGCTTTTGGAGGAAAAACAGGCTAAAAGACACAAGAGAAAGGAGATGTATGGCTAAAATAACTTCAGTTTGGGTTAAGCAGATTGGGTGCATCTCACATTTGCAGAAATACCGATAATCAGCAATTATCAGTGACTCTTAGATGATGACAAATGTATCAGCAGCTGCCTGTAAGCATCCCACCGAAAAGCTAATGCGCGGGGGGTTTGGGGGGTAGAACCCCCCAAAAGCTTGGATTGAGTGATAAAATCGGGCGTTACTTCCGATTTTATCGAGGAGTTTCCCCGTAAAAATCCCAACTTGGTAGATTTACAAACATGAGATGCACCCAGCAGATTTTGCCATGACTTTCAGGAAAGAATAGGACGGACTGGCTAAGGTAAAACTAAATCCAGTTATTAAAAACTGATTATTTATTCCCCCTTTTGCCTCTTGCCTCTTGCCTTTTGCCTATCCTGATATGTTACCTATACTCAACGGATTTAGTATAAAATTAGGGTTTCGGCTTATCTAGAACTGAGGTTAAAATAAAAAATATTTCAGTTATCAATTTTTCGTGAATATCAGAAAAGAAATCACTTTATTGATGATGTCCATGGCATTTTCGAGTACATTTTTCGGGGAGGTTTTCGCTGCTCCACGTCTTGACTGGCACAGTGCCGATTTTGAAGGTCTGCGAGTAATTGCCGAGTCAGCTTGGAAGACCGAATACGAAGCAAAGAAACGCGGGGAAGAACTACACTTCAAATATGGGTTTCAAAATCTGGGCATTCTTTGGATTCCTTACTATCGTAATCTATCGGGAAAATCCCTCTATCAAACAATTATCGTTCCAGAGGGCAATTGTGATCGATTTTTACAAGAGAATATTCGACGAATCAATCGCGACGCCTACTGCTTTACACCCAGTAATCGTGGTTTAGCTCCCAACCGTCGAGGTGGTCGTATTTTCTAATTTTATATCTCCACGGCCGTGGTAATTCTCAACTCAATTTTAGAGTGAACAAAAAGGCTAAAGCCTAAAATAAAAAAGAGGGCAGGTTTTACCCCACCCTTTGATCTTATTTTAAACGAATTACTAACCGGCGATCGGGTTCCACACCGCGACTTTCCGTGGTTAAATCGTTTTCTTCCTCAAAAAAGGCATGGATTTGGCGACGTTCTGCCGAAGATAGGGCTTTTAATTCTATTTCCTGTCCTGTTTGCCGCACTTGCGTCGCTGCTTGATTCACCCAGTCGAAAAGTTCTGACTGTCTTTGTTGACGATAGCCATTGATTTCGACAATATAGAACTGATGTTCTGCCGACTCGACACCAATATTCAGAATCGTATTAGCTAGGGATTGAATCGCATCGAGTCCCTCACCCTTGTTAGCGAGGAGAAGTTCCACTTGTTGGGGACTCAATTGACTGCTATCAATAATTAACCAACAGGAGGAAGGTCCAGTTCCCAATTCCTGCACTCCAATCTGGACATCTGCGGGCATGGCCATCAACTTTAGCAGTTTTTCCAGCCATTGTTTAGCTTTTTCGCTATTTTGCTCCCATATAGTCATTACGATGTTTTTTCCTTTTTCTTGCTAGAACGTTTTTCAAAGGGGAGAGCATCGCGGGATTTTTCCGTTTTTTCCTGTTCCGCTACCAATTTTTGCAGGTTTTCCGGTAACGGTTCCCGCATCAAAATCACCGTTTGAATAGTTTGGAAGATGTTCGCAGTTAAGATATACATCAATACCCCCGCCGGTAAGGGGAAAAACAGGAACATCATACTAAAAATTACCGGGGTGATTTTATTCACCGTTTGCTGTTGTTGGGCTGCTCCCCCCGAAGGAGCGCCGGCACCGGATAACTCTTGGTTAACATAGATACTAATACCGAAAGCGATCACCATCGCCAAAATATCCCAGTGAATTTCACCATTGGCACCGGTTGCCCCAATTCTCCCCAGGGCCTCAATAAAGAGAAAACCCGTATTAGCGGCAATCCCCGGCACGATAACTTTAATACTGGCATCTCCGGGGGCTAAAGCGACGATGGAACCGTCTTCATTCACCTGCACCAGTTCTTGACCTTTAACCACCTCGTAGGTGGGTTTTAGGTTATTTTCGGGTGCTTCCGTGGCTAATTGGCTTAAAGACTTGCCCTGGTCGTTTTGCAGGTCGATTTTTAGCTGTTCTCCCGGGGCGATTTTATTGCCTTGGGGTAAAAAAGCGGTGATGGGATAGTGGAGAGACTCGTCAATATAAACGTTTTGGGGTTTGGTGCCATAGGGTTGGCGCTGCACGAGGGCGATTTGTTCGCTTGGCAGCACTTGTAAATCGACGGTGTAGTTAATATCCGAGAAGGGGGAACCCCGCAGCGTCGCAAATAAAGCCAAAAGAATCGGCATTTGTAATAACAGGGGTAAACAACCGGCCAAGGGATTGCCCAACTCCTGCATTAATTTGCCCATTTCCTCCTGTTGTTTTTGGGGGTCGTTTTTGTAGCGTTGTTGAATTTCTGCCTGTCTTTCCTTCATTAAGGGTTGAGTGATTCGCATTTTTCTCATATTGCGAATCTGGCCGGCGCTTAGGGGAAAGACGGCAAATCTGACCACCAGCGTTAAAGCAATGATGGCGAAACCGTAACTATGCACAATCCGAAAGAAAAAATCTAGGATTGGCAACATGATATTTGTGGAAATAAATCCGACTCCAAAATCCATGGCTTTAATCTATGCCTTCTCGTTTAATAGGGGTTCACTTTGACAAATCTAATTTATCGAATCTCGGTGATCGATTATTTTGTTTTATTGACTGATGATCGATTCTAGGGGACGACCGGTTTTATCGGCGACTCTTTCGGCAATATAGTCATGAATTTCCCGGAATTTCGGCATTGCGCGCATTTCTAAACGACTTCTATCCTTGAGAGTTACGACAATATCCCCCCAAATACCAATTCCTCTCGGCATTTTTGCCACTTTTGCCACTTCTGAATAGATAATATCTGTGCGATCGCGTCCCATCCAACCCCCGGTGATTGAAATCCGCCGATCGGTTATCTTATATCTTAACCAGATTGCCCGCACTACTGCCCCAACGGTTAAAGGTAAACAAATCACTGTAAATCCTAGCAGTATATTGATGATTAGGTCGCCGATGTGCGGACCGCCTTCATAAAAAGTTTCTTCTTTAATGCCCATGAATTATATTGGCCTTCACTAACAACTGCTTTAATTCTCGCAAAAAATGTTCATAATTGCACTCGATCGCTCCGGGACGGATAATGATTACCCCTCGCCATCCTGTCGCTATTTCTGGCAATAACTGCCGAATTACCGCTCGCATTTGCCGTTTGAGTCGATTACGAACCACCGCTTTTTTACTAACTTTCTTGCTAATCGAGATGCCAAAACGACTGGGAAGAGGCCTATCCTGGCCAGAATCCTCTAAACTAATTAAGGTTAAGTGGGAACCGTGATAACGCTTCCCTGTTCCATAGACAGCTTGAAAATCCTGTCGATGTTTTAAGCGATGAATTTGGGGTAGTCCCACGAAAATTAGTCGGTTCCCAGAATAACCTAAACACTTAAACGATAGCGCCCTCTTTTCCGACGAGCTTTAATCACCTTGCGTCCGTTGACGCTACGCATTCTCGCTCTAAATCCGGAAGTGCGCTTCTGTTTGCGCGTGGTTCCCTCTAAAGTACGTTTACTCACTGCTGATTTTTCTCCTTAAGATAGAGTTAGTCTATAGATATAAAGACACAATTTCTGATTATAACAAAATTACTAGGAATTGGGAAGCTCATGGTCAAGCTCCGTTTCGGTCGAGATATCTGCAATTATCTTCCAGTGGCTGAAAAATGCGAATGGCTAGTCACTAATGGTATTGGGGGTTTTGCTGCGGGAACCGTGGCCGGATTGCTGACTCGCTGTTATCATGGTCTCTTGATCGCTGCTTTAGCTCCACCGACGCAAAGAACGCTGCTAGTGACTAAAATCGATGAATCGTTACAATATAACCAGAAAATTTATCATCTGGCCAGCAATCGCTGGTTAGGTGCTACGATCGAACCACAAGGCTATATTAATATCGAAAGTTTTCATCTGGAAGGGACAATTCCCGTCTGGACTTTTATCTGTGGGGATGCCTTACTAGAAAAGCGTATCTGGATGGAACAGGGAGAAAATACCACCTATACTCGCTATACCTACCTTCGCGGCAATTCTCCTTTAACCCTGAATCTGACTGCTTTTGTCAATTATCGTGATTTTCACGGCAATACCCAGAGTTTTAACTGGCAAATGGATATTAGTCCCCTAGAAAAAGGAGTAAGAGTGATTGCATATAACAATGCTGTACCTTTTTATCTATTAATCAGTCAAGGAGAGGTTTTTCCCGCTCATATCTGGTATTATCGCTTTGATTTGGCCGTGGAACGTTATCGTGGTTTAATCGATCGAGAAAATCATCTCCATGCCGCCAGTTTTTCGGCTACTCTGAAAGTGGGAGAATCGGTGACAATTGCCGCTAGTACCCGTCCTGATCCCAGTTTAGACGGTCAATCTTCTCTAGAGTCTCGCCATCGCTACGAGAGTAGTCTGATTAATCCCCAGCATCCCGAATGGATTCAACAACTTACCCTCGCTGCCGACCAGTTTATCGTTAGTCGTCCTCTCCGGGATCAACCGGACGGCAAAACGATAATCGCAGGTTATCCTTGGTTTGGTGATTGGGGTCGCGATACGATGATCTCCCTAAGAGGATTAACTTTGACTACAGGCCGACCTGCGATCGCCCGTGAGATTTTACTAACTTTTTCCCGTTATTTAGACCGGGGTTTATTGCCCAATTTGCTACCCGATGGCGGAGAAATGCCCGAATATAACGCTGTCGATGCTATTCTTTGGTATTTTGAAGCCATTCGTTCCTATTTTAACCAAAGCCAAGATTTTGAGTTTCTCAGAACTATTTATCCCGCTTTAACGGAAGTGATCGCTTGGTTTCGTCGCGGTACTCGCTACAATATTCACCTAGATGACGATGGTTTGATCTATGCCGGCGAAACGGGAGTACAGTTAACTTGGATGGATGCCAAAGTTGATGATCTGGTGATTACTCCCCGCATCGGCAAACCCGTAGAAATTAATGCTCTTTGGTTCAATGCCCTAAAAATTATGGTTCAATTTGCCCATAATTTGGGCATGGATGCCACTGATTACGAAAAAATGAGGAAAATGACCTTAAAAGGGTTTTCTCGCTTCTGGGACGATTCTCTAGGGTATTGTTACGATGTTTTAGATACGGACAAGGGCAATGATGCCAGTTTACGACCGAATCAGCTTTTTGCCCTGTCTCTGTCGGTGGAGGAGTTATTAAATTCCCCACAGAAAAAGGCTATTGTCGATATTTGTACTGTAAAACTGTTGACTCCTCGCGGCTTGCGATCGCTAGACGCCGATCATCCTGATTACCGTGGCGTTTACAGTGGCGATCGCGTAAAAAGAGATAGTGCCTACCATCAGGGGACAGTTTGGGGATGGTTACTAGGGGCATTTATCGAAGCCCATCTAAAAGTCTATCGCGATCCCATCCTAGCCGAGAGTTTTTTAACACCGATGATCGATCATCTTCGGGATAGCTGTATCGGTAATTTAAGCGAAATTTTCGATGGTAATGCTCCTTTTACCCCTAGGGGAGCTTTTGCCCAAGCATGGACAGTGGCAGAGGTATTAAGGGTTTGGCAAGTGATCCGAGAATTTCGGCCATAATCTTTTAAAATAAGCAATTGTTAGGTGTGTTAGG
The DNA here is from genome assembly GCA_007095845.1 of Microcystis aeruginosa Ma_MB_S_20031200_S102. Lineage (GTDB taxonomy): Bacteria > Cyanobacteriota > Cyanobacteriia > Cyanobacteriales > Microcystaceae > Microcystis > Microcystis aeruginosa_D. The sequence goes on along the minus strand of SFBI01000044.1, from coordinate 19,250 downwards.
CCACCTAAAGGGCCGACCCTAAAAACCTCAGTTCGACCGTTATAAACAAAACTCTTATGGAGAAACCGCAAGTTATTTTTCTCGATGCTGTGGGAACCCTTTTTGGGGTAAAAGGCAGTGTCGGAGCAATTTATAGTCAAATAGCGGCAGATTTTGGGGTAGAGGTGGCGGCCGAGAGCCTAGAACAGTCTTTCTTGGCTATTTTTCCCACTTCTCCTCCCCTAGCTTTTCCTGACGTTGAACCGGCACAAATTCCTGAGTTAGAGTATCGCTGGTGGCGATCGCTGACTGGGACAGTTTTTAATAATTTAGGTTATCTGGAAAGATTTCCCGATTTTGAGGCTTTTTTTAGCGAACTTTACCATCATTTTGCCACGGCCGAGCCTTGGGTGCTGTACGAGGATGTCATTCCCGCTTTAAGACTCTGGCAGATTCAGGGGATCGAGTTGGGCATTATTTCTAATTTTGATAGTCGTATCTACCAAGTTTTGTCCGAATTAGGCTTAGAATATTTTTTTCGATCGATCACGATTTCTTCCCATGCGGGAGTCGCTAAACCCGATGCGGAAATTTTTCAAATCGCCCTAGAAAAACATAATTGTTCCCCAGCACAAGCTTGGCACATTGGCGATAGTAAAAAAGAGGATTACCAAGGAGCAAAGTCCCTGGGTATAGAAGCATTTTTAATTAAAAGATAAAAACGAGAAAAAGTCTTTCAGTGGGAAGAGGGGATAGGGAGGAAACACATATCCCCAAAACCAAAATATCTGAACACTTTTTGATGTGGAGGTGTTAGAGGGATTCCTGGGATGGAATGGAAGTAGATTCTGACGGATCAGCGTTAGGATCTGTCTCTTTGGGGGCGGCCACTTTTACCAAAGCATGACGCAAAACATCTTCTCCGAGAGTGTATCCCCGCACTAACTGCTCCACCACCGTGCCTTCGGGATGTTCATCGGTGTACTCCCGCATCATTGCTTCGTGGTAGGTGGGATCAAAGGGTTGACCTTCCGGACGCATGGGGGAAACCCCTAAACGCTTGAGACTGTCCACTAAGGTTTTATAGACCCCTTGGTAACTCTTGTGAATACCCATTTCGCCATCATTAGCTGGTTTAATTTGAGTACGGGCGCGCTCAAAATTATCCACCACACCAAGAATTTCCATCAGGGTTTTGCCCTTGATTTTTGTTTCCAGTTCCTCTTTTTCCTTGGCTGTGCGTTTGCGAAAATTGTCGAACTCGGCCGCTAGACCGATATAGCGTTTCTTATAGGTATCAACCTGTTGGGTTTGCTCCTCTAACTGCTGCTTGAGAGTGTCGATTTCCTCTTGCAGAAAATCGATAGTCATTCCGTCTAGAAGGGAAAATTCCTCGTTAGAGGCGGCCTGATCTGTCACCGTTTTGGCTTGATCGGTGACAGTAGTTTCTGATTCAGTTGTCAGGGATTCGGGAGAATTAGGAAAGGATTCTTGGTTTTCGTCGAAAATTGCTGAGTTGTTTGGTTCTGCACTCATGGTAGGCACGTTTTGGTTTAAATCTGGCAATATATGACCATTTACTGCTAATTTTGGTCTTTAAAGTACCAGTTAATAATCAGGTTTCCACCTTTAATGTAACATTTTGTGGACAAGATGGGTAACTAGATATAAGGAAACCCGATAGATAATCGGTGATCTAGAAAAATTTTTGCTAAAATGCAATTTTCTCAGTAAATCTGGGAACATTTAAGGGTAGTGGAGAGGTTAAGAATCGTCTATGACATTTTCTTCCAAGAAAACCCGTGCCGTTGCCCTACGCAATTACTTTTCCCCCTTTGGTAATAAGTTGGTGCAGTCGGGATATATCGGAGCCGACCAAATGCAACAGGCCCTAGTGGAAACACGGAAATCGGGGCGATCGCTAGTAGAAATATTACAACAACTAACCGGGCGCGCTTTGCCCCCAGATTTACAGCGACAGTACAAGAAAAATCAGTTATTTGAATTAAAAATCCTCTACGGAGTCGAATCGATCGACCCCGAATTAACCGATGTGGATGGACTAGAAATAGCCCGATTGATCGATTCTTTGATTCCGATCGATCTTTGTCGTCGCTATCGTCTCATCCCCCTGCGAAAGATTGAAGGAGAGCCAGCTGCGATTTTGATAGCGATGGTCGATCCTGACAACCTCGAGGCTACCGACGATATTAACCGCATTCTCCGGCCCAGGGATTTAGGTTTACAGCGTTTGGTGATTACCAGCGAAGATTATGAAAGATTACTGGAAAAATTCCACTCGGCACAATCGGAACTAGAACGGGAAAAAGCCCGACAGCAAAAAGAAAAAGAACTGGAAAAACTCTCGGATCTGACTGGTATTGTCGGCGATATTGAGGTGGCCGCCAGTGCTGGTAAGGATGAAGTGGCCGATGATCTCGGAGAAGGGGACGCTAATCAAGCTCCCGTCATCAATCTCGTCAATAAAATTCTAGCTAAAGCCCTACAGGAAGGGAGTTCCGATATTCACGTCGAACCCCAAGAAGAATTTCTGAAAATTCGCTTTCGCAAAGATGGAGTTCTTCATCAAGCTTTTGATCCATTGCCGAAAAAAATTATCCCAGCGGTCATTGCCCGTTTTAAAATCATGGCCGAGCTCGATATCGCCGAACGTCGTTTTCCCCAAGATGGTAAAATTCGCCGGATATATCAAGGGCGGAAAGTGGATTTTCGGGTTAATACCTTGCCCACTCGCTACGGGGAAAAAGTCTGTTTACGGATTCTCGACAACTCGGCTACCCAGTTGGGTTTAGATAAACTAATCACCGACCAAAAAACCCTGCAAATTGTCCGAGAATTGGCTAGTCGTCCCTTTGGTCTGTTGCTGGTGACAGGCCCGACTGGTTCGGGGAAATCCACCACTTTATACTCGGTGTTAGCGGAAAGAAATAACCCTGGGGTCAATATTAGCACCGCCGAAGATCCGATCGAATATTCTCTACCGGGCATCACCCAAGTACAGGTAATTCGCGAAAAAGGCATGGATTTCGCCTCGATTCTGCGGGCCTTCATGCGACAAGACCCAGATGTGATTCTGGTGGGAGAAACTAGGGACAAGGAAACGGCTAAAACAATGATCGAGGCCGCCTTAACTGGTCACTTGGTCCTAACTACCCTACACACTAACGATGCTGCTGGTGCGATCGCTCGTCTCGATGAGATGGGGGTTGAACCGTTTATGATTTCTGGTTCTCTCTTGGGAGTTTTAGCCCAGCGTCTCATGCGGCGCGTCTGTGGCCAATGTCGAGTCGCCTATCACCCCAGTCAAGAGGAATTAGCCCGTTTTGGTCTTTCCGCCGCCAATGAACGGGAAGTGATCTTTTATCGGGCTAATACCCTAACCATAGAGGAAATTCAACAGGCGCAAAAACAGGGTAATCTCTGCCTTAAGTGTGGTGGCAGCGGTTATAAAGGTCGTATTGGTGTCTATGAGGTAATCCAGAATAGTGAACGAATACAGCAGTTAATTAACCAAGGGGCAACCACCGATCGTATTAAGGAGGCGGCCGTCGATGAGGGCATGGTGACACTCCTAGCCTATAGTTTAAATCTGGTGCGCGAGGGTTACACTACCCTCGAAGAAGTGGAACGGGTGACATTTACCGATTCCGGTCTGGAAGCGGAACTAAAAGCCAAACGGAAAAGCGGTTTAATCTGTCGTGGTTGTCGCGCCGAACTACAACCAGAATGGCTCGATTGTCCCTACTGTATGACACCGCGATTTAGTGATTAAGACAGTTTTTCAGTGGTCAGTTATGAGATTTGAGTTTTAAGTAAGGAGTATTAAGTGAGTAGTCTTAAATAGCACTCTCCCAATGTCTTTTCACCAGTTACTGGTTACTGTTCACTATATATGGGGTTTAACTTATGGAATTAATGATCGAAGATTTAATGGAACAATTGGTCGAGATGGGCGGTTCTGATATGCACATTCAGTCCGGTGCGCCAGTCTATTTTCGCATTAGTGGTAAACTTTCCCCGATTAATGAAGAATCTTTAACTCCGCAAGATTGTCAGAAGTTGATTTTTAGTATGCTCAACAATACCCAAAGAAAAGAGTTAGAGCAAAATTGGGAGCTAGACTGTTCTTATGGGGTAAAAGGATTAGCAAGATTTAGGGTAAATGTTTATAAAGAAAGGGGGGCTTATGCAGCTTGTTTACGAGCTTTGTCGTCTAAAATTCCTAACTTTGAACAATTAAATTTACCGGTTATAGTTCGGGAATTATCGGAAAGACCGCGGGGATTAATTCTCGTAACTGGTCAAACAGGTTCAGGTAAAACTACCACTTTAGCGGCAATTTTAGACTTAATTAATCGAACTAGATATGAGCATATTTTAACTGTAGAAGACCCAATTGAATACGTTTTTCCTAATATAAAAAGTCTATTTCACCAACGACAAAAAGGAGAAGATACCAAGAGTTTTGCTAACGCTTTAAAAGCAGCTTTACGGGAAGATCCTGATATTATTCTTGTGGGAGAAATGCGGGATTTAGAAACAATTAGTCTGGCAATTACTGCGGCAGAAACTGGTCACTTAGTCTTCGGAACTCTACACACTAGCTCAGCCTCGGGAACAGTGGATCGGATTATTGACGTTTTTCCTGCTAACCAACAGGCACAAATTCGCGCCATGTTATCCAATTCTTTACTAGCAGTTTTTAGTCAAAACCTAGTCAAGAAAAAAAATCCTAAACCGGGGGAATTTGGCCGGGCAATGGTACAGGAAATCATGGTGGTAACTCCAGCGATTGCTAACCTAATTCGCGAAGGAAAAGCCCCCCAAGTGTATTCAGCAATTCAAACGGGAATGAAGTTAGGAATGCAAACCATGGAACAGGGATTGGCTAATTTAGTTGTTAGCGGTGTTATCTCCTTTGAAGAGGCAATTTCTAAAAGCGGTAAACCCGATGAATTACAACGTCTTGTCGCTGGGGCCAGCGCTAACGCCAAAACTAAAGACCGTTTCTAATGATAAATACTGTTTAAAAAGTATAGGAGATTGGGGAGTACCGAAGCAGGGACAATAAATAAAAATAATCTCCTGACTCCTGATGGCTAACTGATAACTGATAACTGATAACTGATTTGTCCTATGCCTACTTTTGTCGCACAAGTTAAAAACAGATCTGGAAAAGTTTTCCAAGAGAAAGTTGAGGCCATGTCTCCCGAACAGGCCCGGATGATGCTGAAGGCAAAATATGCTGCCGTCGGTAAAGTCAAAAAAGCGGGGGTAGAGATCGATCTTTCTGGTTTAGAGTTGATGTTTACCAGCATTTCCATCAAAGATAAAGCGGTTTTTTCTCGTCAATTTTCGGTGATGATTAATGCTGGTGTGGCGATTGTGAGATGTTTGGGAGTTTTGGGTGATCAATGCGGTAATCCCAAGATGAAAAAGGCCTTACAAGCGATTAGTGCTGAGGTACAGCAAGGAAGTCCGTTATCGGAAGCGATGGCCAAACATCCGGAGTGTTTTGATGAACTTTATGTCAGTATGATCGAAGCTGGAGAGACGGGAGGAGTACTTGATGAAGTGCTGAACCGTCTCTCGAAACTTTTGGAAGATATGGCCCGCTTGAAAAACCAGATTAAATCAGCGATGACTTATCCAGTAGCGGTGGGAATTTTGGCGGTGACTGTGTTTTTTGGGATGACAATTTTTTTAATTCCCGTGTTTGCGAAAATTTTCAGCGATTTAAAGGTCCCGCTACCAGCTTTAACCCAATTTATGCTCTTTTTAAGTGGTGTGATGCGTAGTTGGTTGATTTTAATTCCGATTGTCACCATTACTGCCACGGTTTTTTTACTGCGTCGCTATTACAAAACTCCGATGGGTCGTCTGCAAATTGACTGGTTTTTCCTTAAAATGCCCCTTTTTGGTGATTTGAATGAAAAATCGGCTGTAGCTAGATTCTGTCGGGTTTTTGGGACTCTGACGCGTTCTGGTGTCCCGATTTTGAGTTCCCTTGATATAGTTTGTAATACGGTGGGGAATCAAGTAATTGCCAATGCGATCGCTGGTGCCAAAACGGAAATTCAGCAGGGGGGAATGATGAGTTTGGCCCTACAAAAAGCCAATGTTTTCCCAGCTTTGGCCATTCAAATGATTAGCATTGGGGAGGAAACGGGAGAATTAGATGGCATGATGATGAAAGTGGCAGATTTCTACGAAGATGAGGTGGAACAGGCCGTTAAAGCTTTAACCAGTATCATTGAACCCTTGATGATGGTTGGTATTGCGGGGATAGTGGGAACTATTCTTTTGTCTATGTACCTGCCCATGTTTAAAATCTTTGATGCCTTGGGATAAGTTTATCAGTGATCAGTTATCAGTGATTATTGCCGGTAGCTTGAAATCAGCCAGATTTTAATTTTCATCTCCTTTTATTTGATTAGGTGAATCTGTGTCTTAGGAAACTTTTGGTTGTGCAAAATTACCGGCCAGCTTTGGTTGATGATTCCTTGGAATTAGTCGATCAAGATTAGTTGATTCTCTGGGTTAGAGCATAAAGGGAACAGTTTACGATGGTTAAGCTCCTAAAATCAAGCGCTGACGATGAAAATTAAGCAGCGAAATTTCTTGGACAGAAACCCTTTCTAACATCTCGACGATATGATCAGGCTGTAGTAAAGTCCCATCATTGCGACAACTACCCACATAGCACAAAACGGCTTGATTGTCAACAGTTTTTAACTCTAATTCATATAATTGTTCTCGCAGATTAATCGTAACTTTTTTGCCGGATTTGGTGGTTTTTTCCCGTTCCATCACCGTTGCTTGCTTAATTGCCTCGATCCAATTTTGCCACTGTTGGCAGTCAATTCCCTCACTATTAAAAGTGAGCAAATACTCGGCTTTTTCTAACAAACGGGTGGCAGCTGGGGCATTTAAGGGAATTTCTTCCACCTGATAAACTGGTAAATCTGCGGGTAATTGCGCTCTTAACTGCTGTTTAAAGGTCTCTAAATCGATCACTTTTGTCAATTCAAAATCGACAATCTCACCGCTACTGGTTGCTCCTAAGGATAAAGCATTTGCGATCGAAATGCGCGGACCGGGGTGAAATCCACCGGTAAAGGAAATGGGAATAGCAGCCCGACGAACGACGCGATCAAATAAACGCACGAGATCCAGGTGGCTAACTAGGGCTATTTCGCCAATTTTGCCAAACCAAACCCGAATTCTTTGGGCGCGTTCTTGATTGGGTTGAAAATGTCCGGCAAAAGCGGGAATCGGGGGCGCTTCAATGACGATATTATGACCAAAATCGACGCTACAAACGCCACAATGGGAACAACCCTCAAAAGAACAATCGGGAACCGTTGCCGCGTCTAGAGCGCGTTTTAAGTCCTCCTCTAGCCATTTTTTATCGATACCAGTATCCAGATGATCCCAGGGCAAAGGACGCTCTAAAATATCTTTGTCTGTATCGGCAAAAATATTCCATTCTCCCTGTTCTACCTGACGATATTTCCAGGTTAAACCGGATTCTTCGATCGCCTGTGACCATGCTTGATAGGCTTTTTCTGTATTATCCCACCAAGCATCCATCCCGGCTCCCAATTGCCAAGCGCGCAGTACCACTTTCCCTAAACTTCTGTCACCGCGACCGATAAAATCTTCCATAGCCGAGATGCGGACATCGGTATAATTGACTTTTACCCCTCTCATACCCTGGAATTCCTGTCTTAATAACTCCTGTTTGCGGATAAATTCGGCCGTTGAGACGGAATGCCACTGGAAGGGGGTATGGGGTTTAGGCGTAAAATTCGAGATAGTTAGGGTAAAATCGAGGGGTTTGCGCTTCGGTAAACGACATTCCCGACGCAACCAACGCACCGTTTCCACGATACCGATGACATCCACATCGGTTTCCCCTGGCAAACCGATCATAAAATAGAGTTTGACCTTATCCCAACCCTGTTCGACAGCAGTTTTTATCCCTCTGAGTAGTTCTTCGTTGGTTAACCCTTTGTTAATCACATCGCGCATCCGTTGGGTTCCCGCTTCCGGTGCAAAGGTTAAACCCGATTGACGATTGCCCCCAATTATGTTAGCAATATTTTCGTCAAAGCGATCGACTCTTTGACTGGGTAAGGATAGAGATATATTCTCATTCTGGAGACGGTTTTTAATCTCCATGCCTACGGCAGGTAGAGCTAGATAATCGGAGCAACTGAGAGATAATAAAGAAAATTCATTATATCCTGTCGCTCGCATTCCTTTTTCAATCGATTCGATGACTGCTTCCGGTTGCACATCCCGCGCAGGACGGGTTAACATCCCCGGTTGACAAAAACGACATCCCCGAGTGCAACCGCGACGAATTTCCACCACTAGGCGATCGTGAACCGTTTCCACGAAGGGAACTAAACCGATAGAATAGGCTGGGATAGGAGTGGCTACCCGGCGTAAAATTCTCTTAGGTACATCGTCACGATTGGGGATAACTGCACCGATTGGGGTGACATCGTAGAAACGGGGGACATATACCCCCGGAATTTGGGCTAAATCTAGTAATAGTTCTTCTTTGCTTAGATTAGCTAGTTTACCTTCTTCTAAAATTAAACCGATTTCTGGCAATAATTCTTCGCCATCACCAAGGGCGATAAAATCAAAAAAGTCGGCGTAGGGTTCGGGGTTAGAGGTGGCAGTTTGTCCCCCAGCAAAAATTAGGGGATAGTTACCCGAGTCTCTTTCTCTCCAAGTCAAGGGAATTGCCGCTAGGTCGAGCATTTCTAAAATATTGGTGGCTCCTAGCTCGTAACTAAGACTAAAACCGAGAATATCAAAATCGGTGAGGCAACGACGGGATTCTAGGGCAAATAGGGGGGTTTTTGTCTGTTTGAGTTTTTGGGCTAAATCCGGTGCGGGTAAATAAGTGCGATCGCAGAGTTGGCGAGGTTGTGCATTGAGGATATTGTAGAGGATAATATGGCCGAGGTTAGATGCCCCCACTTCGTACACTTCCGGATAGGTTAACACCCAACGAACCACGGAACTTGCCCATTCTTTATGTTTAGCACCTAACTCGTTGCCCAAATAACGCGCTGGTCGAACAATGTCGGGGGTGAGTAGTTGGTCTAAAGCAATAGTCACGGCAATCTACCTCAGATATCGTCAGCAATGGGTGCTTTTCTACTATAGCAGCCAGAATCGAGTCAGTTATCAGTTATCAGTTATCAGTTATCAGTTATAGTCATTTCAGATAAGTCTGATACAGTCTAGACCGACAAAATCCTTATGAACTCTGGGATTGATATTCTCAATCTTAATTGAAATGACTATATCAGTTATCAGAGGTCAGTTATCGGGAGCATCTCACCTTTGTAACTCCTAAATTAAGTTTTATGTCAAGCTATTTTGAAAGCCTTACCAGAAGCAAGTTTTAGCGACAAGCATAATTACTCACTTGCATAAGTGAGAGGCTCCCTCAGTTATCAGATGTCAGATGTCAGTTCACTGATTACTGATTACTGTTTACTGTTCACTGAAAATACTCCCCACACCCCATCTCCCTAAAATTCCAGAGGCTATAAGATAATTAAGCAACGATGAAAGAACCGTTAATTGAATTGAGAGGAGTATCGAAAAGATTCGGGGATAACGTTATTCTCGAAGGTTTAGATTTAACCATTTATCGAGGGGAGGCCCTGGTAATTATCGGTCCATCGGGAACGGGAAAATCGACGGTTTTACGAGTAATTGCGGGATTAACGGGGATAAATGCGGGAGAAATTCGTATTAAAGGTCAATTACGTCAGGGATTGCTAGAAGATGGTCGAGAAGCGATGCGAACTTCCTTAGTTTTTCAACAAACGGCCCTGTTTGATTCTCTCACCGTCGGGGAAAATGTCGGTTTTTATCTCTATGAACAAACTAATTTAAAAAAAGCCAGAATTAGGGAATTAGTGGAAAAAAGCTTGGAAATGGTCGGTTTACAGGGAATTAGTGACCTTTATCCCTCGGAATTATCGGGGGGAATGCGTAAACGGGTGGCTTTTGCCCGCGCTATTATCACTAATCCCGATAATCAGGCTGATAATCCCGAATTACTGCTGTATGATGAACCTACCGCCGGATTAGACCCGATAGCTTCCACAATTATCGAGGATCTAGTGCGGACTCTCCATGAAAAATCGGGGTCTGCAAACACTTATGTCATGGTTTCTCACCAACAAAGTACCATCCGACGCACCGCCGATCGAGTAGTATTTCTCTATCAGGGAAAAGTGCAATGGCAGGGATTAGTGGCAGATATCGATCGTACCGATCATCCCATGATTCGGCAATTTTTTAGTGCCAGCATTGAAGGTCCGATTAGGACAATCGTTTAAGCTAGATTAAGCTAAATTAAGAACTATCGAGAATGAGAGAAAAATCATGCAGAGTTCGCGAGCTTTACGGGAAGGAAGACTAGGTTTGTTTGCCCTAGGCGGATTATTGGTCTTTGGGGCGCTCGCTATCTGGGTTCGCGGGGGAGGATTTGGTCAAAGAACCTATCAATTAATCTTCGAGTTTGCTGACGTGGAAGGGTTACAAGTCGGGGCGCCGGTACGTTTTCGCGGGGTGAGAGTGGGAAGAATTACGAGTTTTATCCCGGGGAGTAATCAAGTAGAGGTTATTGCCGAGATTGCTTCTGCTACTTTAGTTATACCTAGGAAAGTAACTGTTACTACCAATCTTTCCGGATTAATTGGGGAGGCAGCCATCGATATTACTCCCTTAGTTTCTCTAAGTGCTGAGGCCAAAAATCTCGACCCTCTGAGTCCCGACTGTGATCAACAGCTAATTCTCTGTAATAATAGCCGTTTACAGGGGACAACAGGAACACAATTAATGTCTAGTGTTGGTCGTTTAGTGGATACTTTTACCAGTCCTGAATTTGTGGGTAATCTCAATGATGTCACCAAAAATACCGCTATAGCAGCCCAAAAAATCGCCCGTTTATCCGATGATACCTCCCAAACTATCCGTAATGCCCAAAGAGAAATTTCTCGTCTATCTTTGGAATTAGCTGCCACCAGTCGCTCGGTAACTAATACGGCTAATAATGCCTCCCGTTTTGTCAATACTTTAGATAATACCGTTCAGGAAAATCGCAGTCAAATCAGCAGAACTTTTCAACAATCTTCCCAATTAGTCGCTAATCTTAATGCTGTTCTCAGCGAAAATCGGGGACAAATTGTTAATACTCTCGATAATCTTAATCAAGCTAGTTTAGGTATTGGCAGTCTCGCTAATAATCTCAATAATACCGCCCTGAGGTTGAATGCTGGTTTAGATGAAATTGATACTAAACAAGTCATGCAAAATATCGAGACGATTTTGAATAATGCGGTGGAGACATCGAATAATTTACGAGAAATTACTAAAACTATTAACGATCCTGCTACAATAGTCGTGCTGCAAAAAACTCTCGAATCCGCTAGGGTGACTTTTGAAAATACTCAAAAAATCACCTCCGATATTGATGAGTTAATCGGTGATCCCCAATTTCGCGAGAATTTAAGACGTTTAATTGATGGCTTAAGTAATCTGCTTTCTTCTGGGGAACAATTAGAATATAATTTGCGTATCGCTCAAACTTTAGATACCATGACCCAAGAGTTAGCTAAACAAAAAGTTTTGACCATCTCTCGACCTTCTTTAAATCCTCAGCAAATGCAACTCTATCCCCAATTTATCGTTCAACAAACCCCCACCGATGAAAAATGACAAAACAGCACAATTCAAGCGGTGAATTATGAATTATGAATTATGAATTATGAATTAGGGAGAATAAATAAAAATCATCTCCTGTCTCCTGTCTCCTGACGGCTAAAATAACTGATAACTGATAATAATATGTTGAAATCAATTTGTATTACTCTTGGAACTCGTCCCGAAGCGATTAAATTAGCTCCCGTTATTCGTGCTTTTCAAGAATCGGAACAGTTTCAAACCCATGTAATTCTGACGGGACAGCACAAAGAAATGGTGGCGCAGGTGATGGAATTATTTGCTTTAAAAGCAGATGAAAATCTCGATATTATGCAAACTCGTCAAACTTTAACTGATATTACTTGCCGCAGTTTACGGGGTTTAGAAACAGTTTTTGAACGCATAAAACCAGATTTAATTATTGTGCAAGGTGATACTACTACCGCTTTTGCTGCTGCTTTAGCGGCCTTTTATCAACAAATTCCTATCGCCCATGTAGAAGCAGGATTAAGAACTAATGATATCTATAATCCCTATCCCGAAGAAGCTAATCGTCGCCTAATTTCTCAGCTGACGACCCTACATTTTGCTCCCACTACTTTAGCCGTAGAAAATTTACAAAAATCTGGGGTGACAGGAAATATTCACCACACCGGCAATACGGTTATTGATGCTTTATTAACCGTAGCCAAAACCGCACCAGAATGTCAAATTTTCGGCTTAAATTGGTCAGATTATCGGGTTTTATTAGCCACGGTTCACCGCCGGGAAAATTGGGGCGAACCCTTACAGGATATTATCAAAGGATTTACTTTGTTACTAGAAAAATATGCCGATACAGCCCTATTATTACCCCTACATCGCAATCCCACCGTCCGAGAACCAATTCAGTCCGCTTTGGGCAATCATCCCAGGGTATTTTTAACTGAACCTCTCGATTATGCCGAGTTAGTGGGGGCGATTCAACGCTGTTATTTATTATTAACTGATTCTGGGGGCATTCAAGAAGAGGCACCCAGTTTAGGAAAACCGGTTTTAGTATTGCGAGAAACCACAGAAAGACCGGAAGCAGTGCAAGCGGGAACAGCGAAATTAATTGGGACAAATCCCGAGCAAATTTTAGCCGAAGCGGGAGAATTATTAAGGGATAAAATCGCCTATGATCGTATGGCTAATGCCATTAATCCTTTTGGAGATGGACAAGCATCCCAAAGAATCCTCGAAATCGTCCAAGATTTTTTGGCTTAATCTATGACTACTTGGTTGGGTATCGACCCCGGATTAGCGATTGTCGGTTGGGCTATTCTCCGGGATAATAGTGAGTTAATGCCGATTTTAGTCGATTATGGCACGATCGAAACTTCTAAAAATCTTTCTACTGCCCAGCGTTTAATCGAAATTGAACGGGATTTAAAGGAGTTAATCGCAGAATATAAGCCGGGGGAAATTGCCGTGGAAATGCCCTTTTTTAACCGGCAAATCAAGGCAGCCGGTGGAGTCCTGCAAGCATTGGGAATTATCAATCTGGTTAGCTGTCGCGATGGGGGAATTGAACCGATTTTCCTCCATCAAGCTAGTTGGAAATGTCATCTCGGCCATGGTAGGGCCACTAAAGCTGAGGTGTCCGAACAAATTAAGTATTTATTCGGATTGACAAAAATGCCCATTAATGATGCTGTAGATGCTATAGCGATCGCATACGCCGCTTTCAGTGGTGTTCGCAATCAAATCTCTTGAGGCAATTTGACGCAATTGGTCAAAAAATTTAGCTGGTGACTAACAGCAATCTTTAAGCTTGCACTATCTTAGTTCGATGGGACGGTTGAAGATAATAAGGCTTTCAAATATCTTTGATTAGCGTTGGGTTTCCTTCCTCAACCGTTCGGCAAAAGCTCACGGCCGAAGCCCAACCTACCATATTATACTAAATCCAGTTATTAAAAACTGATTGTTTATTCTCCATTTTGCCTTTTGCATGAGTAGAAAACGGGTTTCTCGGAGAAACCCGTTTTCTGTGCGTTACTCAAGGGATTTAGTATTAGCAATCGCGCCAAAGGATTTAAGTGTTGACATTGTGATAATTGTCATCGTCAATGCTAACAAAAATATGGTATCATTCTTAAATAAGTATAAGTTTAAAATAATGAAAATAAAAGTTTCTCAAAAAAAGGGATCATCAAACGAAGTTAACCCTCAGTTAAAAGATATTGCCTATTCGATGGACGCACTGATTCCAGGCTTTTATATTTGGTTGGGTTCTTTTTGTTGGCGATTAGGGGGTAGTGATGCAGAAGAAAGTTATCCAGGAATAATACATAGTTTTGCTGGTATCAGCTTAGTTTTACCTGGTTATCAAATTTTTACAACCTATAAAGGGAGTTATGACCCTCGATAAGCATCAAATTGATGGTCTTTCTCTCATTTCATCTAAAACAATGCCAGCAGAAGTTTTTGAACAATTGATGTTCAATGCTGGTTATACCGTTGTTGGGTCTGCTCCAGCCAAGGGAAATAGAATTAAAGTCTGGTGGAATCATTCTAGTTTTCGTCGTGTTGAAGCAATTTATAGTGCCGATAGAAGTCTGGTTATTACGGCTTATCATCCATGAATCATGAGCTTTCTGTTACGAAAATATATTTATTGTTGACCCACAACGGGCCTAACCTACAAGATTAGCAATCGCACTGCCAGATATTATCATGGGATTGCCGCTTTGATTGACACAAGCAAAAACTTCAACAGATATAATGGGGCTTGACCGGTGGTATCAGTTATCAAAGCACGGCTCAAGCGATTGAAGGAGGAACTCTCATGAGTGAAGAACAATTTGAACTGGTACAAGGTAGCGGGAATGTGTACCGCGATTTTGGCGATGTAGATGCGGACGTGCGACAAGCGAAAGCACTGCTTGCTGCTGAAATTATCAAGGTTCTGGAGAAGGAAGACTTATCAACCCGCGATGCTCAAGTGCGAACTGGAATTAATCACAGTGAATTTGTCCAGATTCGCCGTGCTAATTTGGGACGCTTTACTATTGACCGTTTGATATCAATTTTGGGTCGTCTCAATCAACAGGTTGAAATTACTATTACGACCTATCCAAGACCCACTGATTCTTCACCAATGGCATCCTAACTGTAATTGAGTGTAGTTCGATTGGAACGACCGCGCCACCAAGCTAGTAGAGTACTAGCGATAAAAATACTCGAATAGGCCCCGGCTACGAAACCGATAATTAAAGCTAGGGCAAAATATTTTAAGGTGCTGCCACCAAAGAGAAAAATCGCCACCAGAGGCAATAAAGTGGTCAGGGTAGTATTAATCGAACGACTTAGGGTTTGACTGACCGCATTATCGACAATTTCATCCACGGATAATTCGGGGGTATTGACAAAATTTTCCCGCACGCGATCATAAATTACCACTGTGTCATTAACAGAAAAACCCACAATTGTCAAGAGGGAAACCAAAAATAAACTATCCACTTCTACCCCCGCAATTAAGCCTAAAACCGCAAAGACCCCTAAAGTGATCAAAACGTCGTGCAGCAGGGCGACAATGGCAAAAAAAGCGTAATCCCGTTGAAAACGGAAGCTGAGATAGGCGGCAATGCCAAAAAAGGAAACTAATAAAGCTAAAAATCCTGACCTAAATAATTCTTGACCGATGGTCGGCCCAACTGTATCGATTTGACTGGTTTCGGGGTCAAAGGTGCCAATTTTCTGATTTAAGGTGTCGAGTAATTTCGTTCTCTGTTCTTCTACGAGGGTTTTCGTCCGCACCGATAAAGTATATTTATCCAACACCTGCACACTACTGTTACCCAATCCCTCCTCGTCTAAAATCACTTGCACTTCGGCAGTAGTTAAGGGTTTCTCACAGTTATTCTTTTTGGCACAGGCTAATTCTATCTGAATTCTCGTACCACCAACAAAATCTAAACTCGGTCGCAAAGGCGCTTGAATAGTGAACCAAGAAATCACCATGGCCAAAATACTACCAATTGTCAGCAGGGACGAGACTGTCCACCAAAATTTACGCTGTTTTGTAACGCGAAATGCCATATTGATTAAGTAAAAGGAAAAAAGGAATTTGGGGAGTAGGGAGTGGCAATCGGTGGGTTACGGCGAATATGAAATTATTGGTTAACAGCATAACTTGTCGTCGCCTAACCCACCCTACTGATTTGTCGGTAAATTAGGGCAGAAAAGTTGGGGTTTTTGACGGACGCTGGGGACGTTTAAGACGGTGATTAACAGGAGAGTACGACTACAGGTTAAAGCGGTAAACATACTCACAGCTACCCCAATGGCTAAAGTTAAAGCAAAACCCTTGACTAATCCCGAACCCAACCAAAATAGGGCAGCACAGGCGATTAAAGTAGTAACATTACTATCAAGAATACTGGAAAAAGCCCGATAAAATCCCGACTCCACCGCCCGAAATAGGGATTTTCCGGCCCTTAATTCCTCCCGGGTACGCTCAAAAATTAGTACATTCGCATCAACTGCCATGCCGATACTGAGGATAAATCCAGCAATACCGGGTAACGTCATGGTGACTCCCACTAGGGCAAAAGCTCCCAGCGCAAGGATAGTATAGATAATCAGGGAAATATCAGCTATAATTCCGGGTAAACGGTAATAAACCGCCATAAAGATTAAAACTAACAGTAAACCCACTAAACCAGCGTAGATACTGCGACGGATGCTATCCTGGCCTAAAGTTGCCCCGACGGTACGAATTTCCTCCACTTTGACAGGGAAAGGTAGGGAACCACCGCGCAATTGAATCGCTAGATCGTTGGCAGTTTCGGCGGTAAAATTACCAGTAATCACGGCCCGGCCTCCCGTGATTCCCGTTTGGGCAAACTCCACACCAACCACAGGGGCGCTAATTAATTCATTATCGAGGAAAATGCCAATACTGCGACCAGTACCCGCGATCGCTTTAGTCAGTTCAGCGAATTTACTGCCCCCTTCCGAGTCGAAAGTAATGGCCACTTCCCAGTTAGTGCCTTGGGTGGAACTAATAGTGGCATTTTGCAGATTTTTTCCAGTTAAGTCCACCGATTCAAACAAATTTAAAATTGCCTCTTTAGATTTCTGGAGAGATTGTTCTAGTTCAGCAATTTTAGCGGCATTTTCGGGTTTATTTTCGGCTTTAAGGGCGGCTAATTCTGCTTTTTTTTGTTGAAAAATTGAATATTCAGCCCGAAATTCTCCTTCTGTACCTTGTTTCTGCTGACGAAATTCTAATTGGGCCTGAACATTTAAGTTTCTCTCAGCTTCTTTGGGATCTGTGACCCCGGGTAGTTGCACGATTACCTGATTTTTACTGTCCACAGTCTGCACTAATGATTCAGAAACACCGAGGGCATTAACGCGATTTTCAATCACATTTTGTACGGCCTTTAAATCATTAGGTTGAATGGTTGTCACGGTTTCAGTGGGTTTAACCTGAATGGTTAATTGACTACCACCGCGCAGGTCCAAACCTAATTGTAGGGGTAACTTAATCAGGACGAAGATCGAGGCAACAACTAGGCCGATGATCAGTAACAATAACCAATTTTGTCTCTGCATAACTTCAGTATCAAAAGGAGAATTTGTTAAATGCGATCGCCGACCATTTTTTGGACAGCTTCGACAATTTGATTAGGTTGAATAATCGTCAATCTTTCTAGATTACCGTTATAAGGTGTGGGGATATCTTGGGAAGATAATCTTAACACGGGGGCATCCAATTCATCGAATAACTGCTCATTAATTAAAGCAATTAACTCGGAAGCAATTCCCGCCGTTTTCATACATTCTTCCACAATAATCACCCTATGAGTCTTGCGAATCGAAGCAGCGATCGTCTCCATATCAAAGGGTTTCAGGGAAATTAAATCGATAATTTCTGGATCATAGCCATCTTTTTCTAACTGTTTTAATGCCTGTAAACAGTGATGACGCATCCGCGAATAGGTGAGAATAGTTATATCTTCTCCTTTACGAACGATTTCCGCTTTATCGAGGGGTAAAAGATACTCGCTATCAGGTAAATTTTCCTTGAGATTATAGAGAAGAACGTGTTCAAAGAAAAGCACGGGGTTATTATCTCTAATCGCCGATTTTAATAAACCTTTGGCATTGTAGGGAGTGGAACAAGCGACAATTTTTAGGCCTGGTACCGCGTGAAAATAGGCCTCTAAACGTTGGGAATGTTCCGCACCTAATTGTCTCCCCACACCCCCCGGACCGCGGATAACCATGGGGATTTTAAAATTACCGCCGGAAGTATAACGTAACATCCCGGCATTGTTGGCAATTTGGTTAAAGGCAAGCAAAAGAAAACCCATATTCATGCCTTCAATAATCGGACGCAATCCCGTCATGGCTGCCCCCACTGCCATGCCTGTAAAACTATTTTCAGCGATGGGAGTATCTAAAACCCTTAAATCGCCATATTTTTTGTAGAGATCTTTGGTAACTTTGTAGGAACCGCCGTAATGACCCACGTCTTCACCCAAAACAAATACTGTCTGGTCGCGGCCCATTTCCTCATCGATCGCCTGTCGCAAAGCATTAAATAATAGGGTTTCTGCCATATCAAGTCCCCGCTTACAATTCGGTCATCTTATCACTAAACTTATTATCTTACCCCTTTTCTGGCCCGAAGGAGGTGGGGAAGTGGGGAAGTGGGGAAGTGGGGAAGTGGGGAGAGGGAATTATGAATTATGAATTATGAATTATGAAGTGGGTAGATAGGGAGTAGGTAGGTGGAGGACGTAGGTTGGGCTTCGGCCGTGAGCTTTTGCCGAACGGTTGAAGCATGAAACCCAACGCCCGCATGGGTTACGCTACTGCTCCTATAAATAATTGTGTCTCCCTACTTCATAGATAATAGTCTATTCTAGTTCCCGACAATCGGCCGGCAAAGAACTAAGATCAAGATTAAGGAATCCCCTACCGTTAAAGCTGTTGACATCCTCACCGCCGTAAACGGACGGTGATTCCCAAACCTCACGATTTGGGTTTCTGCTTCTTTCCCTTGCGGGGTTCCGCACCTGCCTTAACAGATTTACTCTGTTCTGGTCTTATGGTCGCTCTACAGACTGACACCGCAAGCCCTGCGGCCAAAATGTTTTTACTAGCGTTAACATCTCGGTCATGGTGAGTCCCGCAGTCTGGACAATCCCACTCTCGAATATTTAACGGCATTTTTTCAGCAATATACCCGCAATTACTACACCTTTTAGAGCTAGGAAACCATCTATCTATTTCGATGTAATTTCTCCCATACCAACGGCATTTGTAGGCTAATTGTCTAGTGATTTCACCCCAGCTTACATCAGATATTGCCTGAGATAATTTCTGGTTTTTGACCATATTCTTGATGGCTAAATTCTCAACCACAATCGTTTGGTTTTCACGAACTAATTGAGTGGTTAGCTTGTGTAAATGGTCTTTTCTGTTATCGGTGATTTGGGCGTGAATCTTGGCTACTTTGATTCTGG
>SFBI01000043.1 GCA_007095845.1 Microcystis aeruginosa Ma_MB_S_20031200_S102 | reverse complement strand
TCACATTGCACAAAAAAAGCCGTATAACAAGTCGCTGCACCGGAACGCCGTCATTTGGTTGGTTGAGTGCGATGCCGAAGGCACTGCGTAGCAGCACGCCGATCTTGTAGGGTGCGTTACGGCGAATTATTAATTTTAGTTTTTTGACTAAATTGATAGCCGCCTAACGCACCTTACACTCTACTGAATATACAGCCCTGAGAGCAGATATCCTTCAGGCTGATAATGTTTGCCTATTACCTATTGGGTGTAGGCAGGTAAGTCTTGACTCATTTGATTTAAGTTGCTGGCAATGGCTTTCATCGTCATAAAAGCCGAGCTAAAGGCGATCAGTTCATTTAAGGGATAACTTCGACTCTCAACCCGCAAGCTCAGTAATTGCTTCTCAAGAGATTCAATTTCTTGGATGAGCAATTCTAACTTTGGTGGGTTGAGAATTACCTGGGCAGCGATCGCCTCAGCAATTTCATCAAAAGCGATCGCGGTTTGTTGTGCGATCGCTTGTAATTCAGGTAAAAACTTTTGTCGTATCGGTTCAGGAAGTGGTTGCTGCAGCCCATCTTGTAAAGCATCCAGTTGAGCCGAGAGTTTTTGTTCGTAGCCGATGGAGAAATTCCAAAAATTTTGGTGTTTGGTGGCTAAAACTGTGGAAATTTGTTCGAGACTGGCAATCTTAACCGAGGCTGGATGTTGAGCGATCGCCACTGTGATTGCCTGCTTCAGTTGGGCGATATCTGACGGTGGTATCGTATCCTGAAAATAGCCTGACAGCAGTTTTTGATATAGCTGTCCCATTTTCTTAAAAGTCAGAGAAAAATCTGTTTCCAGTTGGTTTGTAGCCGATTTTGTCATAAATACAGTGGTCAGCAACACCCCCAGAAACGCACCTACGGGAACTGAAATCAGTGCAGCCCAAATTCCTTGCTCGAAAAAAGGAAAAATATCCTTCCCGATGGCATCGGCTGCTACAATCGCACCGATGCGAGCGATTGGCGTAAACCCCAGCCAAGCACAACTGAAGTAGGCGAAAAAATAAGCCAGACTGCTACTAAAAGGATTATAACCAAAGGACTTGACCAACAGGTAAATACAGAGAATCGTCAAACTCAAGGAAACAGTGGCCGCCCAACCGATTGCGATCGCTCGCCCCCGTGTCGGTTGAATGACAGTGACCACTGCACCTATTATCACAATATCTGCCACTTTTTCGTAAGCAGAAGGATAGGGAAACTCGATGTGACGAATAATAGCCAGTAACAAACCAATAACCAGGCCAAGACTGACAATTTCTCTCAGGCGTTTTAGGGGTATAGGGGCCCATTTGGGAAAGGTAATCAGGTGTCTTCGCCTGAAAGTTGCAGTTACTTTGGTTTTATCGATTATCCTACCTCCTAATCCCTCGCATTGTTGAATAAATCGAGATACAAGTTGAATAAATTGATAAAACTGTAGTGATTCTTGAACATCATACCGATCAATCTCTCCACTTGTTCGGAGATTATCAAGTTTACCCCCAATATTCGCTAAATCTTCTTCTAATTCTCTGAGGTAAGGGGTAGCTAAGATTTTTTTGGCGTTACTTAGATCCCTCAAGCTATCAAAGCTGTCGGTAAGATGAGTCGCCAATTGGTGAAATTCATCCCTGAACTGATGCACTAAATTTTGTTCATGCTTTTCGTCTTTAAAAGCCATCAGATCAGCTAATTGTCGAGTCAATTGGTTCTGAATTGCCAAGATTTCACTCCAATTTTCTGCCACCAATATCTCACTACCGAATTCATGGGTTGCTTTTGTGAGCATTGAAAGGCTAGTTTGTGTTGATTTTTTAATCTGATTGAGTAAGTTAAGCTCGTTCTGCTCAATAGAAAGAGGATAATCCCGCTCGTCGCCATCAGTTTTTAGGTAGCGATCGAGGATTTTTTGGAACAAGCACGGTATATCTTGAAGGATTCCCATCAAGTTCCGGTTGAGATCGGATCGAGTATTCTGGGGCCAAAATAGTAAGGCGACAGCAATTCCCACAGCGATTCCGATCCAGTTATCGATGAGGCGCGATCGCAAATAAAGCCAGATATTTTGTTGTGCTGATGTTCCTACCACTCTCATGGCAATTAAAGCGCCCAGTAGTGTGGCTTGGGAATAAGCGGCTTGCCATCGGTAAGTTTCACAGATCAGGGCGGCTAAAATGTAGGTGAGAGAGGGAATGACAAAAAAACTTGAGCCTTGGATTCCGTAGGCGTTCACCAGGATAGCGGCAATGATTCCCCCCAAAGCACTTCCCCCCAAACGCCCCAAACCTGCGGCGATCGCACCTCCCATCGATGGCTCAATCAGTACAGATACATAGCCAAAGACGGGATAGACAAAGTTGTCTAATACATTTCCTCGGTGCCAAAAGAAACTCGTTAAGAGAGCAGCACCCAAGGAAAATTTCAATCCCTGTCTGATCATTAGCCCGTTTTTACTGTCCAAGGTATCTCTATATCCTTTTTCGACTTACTCATTTTACCCATTAATCGCTCGCTCAATCCCATATAAAATCAGTGCCAAAAACGTCACCAACCAAAACCAAAAATAGATTGTTGGTGCGGTCGCAACGCGCTCGCTACGCGAGATCGCCTATCTTGTTGGCTGCATTGGTGAATTACAACACACCTTATTTTTGTTTATATTGACATTGACCTGGACACAGATACAATTTTTTAGTTAGACTACAGAGTAATAACTTTCAATCTGGGAGAAGCCCATGCTAGACACAGCAACACTTGAGCAGCGCTTGATAACCCTTGAGCAAGTAGTTTTTGATCTTCAACATAAATTTGAAAGTCAGTCTAGCTCCGACAATTGGCTTGATAAACTCATAGGTTCAATCTCTGATGACTCAGCTTTTCTTGAAGCTCTAGAGTATGGACGTGCATTTCGACAGTCAGACAAACCTAATGATGACGCTGACAAATAATCGTGAAATATTTGCTCGATACCGACCACATCAGCTTTCTACAGCGCCGTTCCAATTCAGAGTTTATTCGATTAACTTTGCGGATGTCACAACATTCGCTCTCTGACTTTGCTTTATCAGTTATTAGTTTTCATGAGCAAGTAATAGGCGCTCATAGCTTTATCAATCGCGCCCAAACAAATACTGATATAGCTTGTGGATATACGCTGTTGTTAGAAACTCTCAACAGTTTTGCAAAGGCTCCAGTTTTACCATTTGATGCTAAGGCGATCGCCATATTTGACGAGATGCGAAGTCAGAAAGTTCGTGTATCTACAATGGACTTGAGAATTGCTGCGATCGCCATTTCTAACAACTTGGTATTACTTACCCGAAATACTGGCGACTTCAGTAAAATTCCGAGATTAATAACCGAAGATTGGACGGTGTAGGGCAAACTCACGGTAATAGCGATCGCCTTTAGAAGCTGAGGAGGCTGACTATGGATCAAGATGACTAAGACAGCAGATCTCACCGCCGTGAACACTAAAGGTTGGAAGGTTTTTCCTGAAACACCGAACCCAACAGACAATCCCCCAATCCAAAATTCAGAATCCCCTGATCAATAGACTTCTCCAATAACTGTGAAAATAAGGGCTAAAGCTCTTACTACAGGCCGATCAAAAATCTTTTTTGCAGATGTCTATTTACCCATTAATCGCTCGCTCAATCCCATATAAAATCAGTGCCAAAAATGTCACCAACCAAAACCAAAGCTGAGGAGGCTCACTATGAATCAAGATTACTAAGACAAAGGCTGCGGCGATAATCCACCACTTAAACCACCAAGTCCACCATTGAGAACGTCTTTTCGGATTTTCCATATTAGGTTTAACCGTTTATTCTAGTCGTTGTTTCTTTCAGCTACTTACGAGATCAATCGCATTTTGTGGTTAACGGTCGTACACCCCTGTAACCCAGCGAAAAGCAGGGGTTATATAACTCACTAAAGAACGCTCTTCCACCACAGCATGGACATCTGCGGTAGTCCCGTTGGTGATTCTTTGGGGCGCTCCCTTAGCTTGAGTCCAGTAAAAACCACTCGGTGTATTGCGATCAACCTTCAGCGCTAAAGTGGCCTTGATAACACTTGCATTGACGGGTATAGGCTTATCGCGATCGTCTTCATCTCTACCCAGAAACAGCTTGCTGGCGAGTTCATTACTTCCGACTATATTTGCCAGTTCTGCCACAGTTACCGGCTGCTGATCGACGGAAACGACCTTAGCGACGATACCCCCATAGCGTTCGCGATCATAGAGATCGGGAACGACTTCTACTTCCTGACCCGGTTCTAATCGTTTGGCATCACCACTCTTAAACAAAGCTACCACGTTGGTCTTGGCTTTTAGATTAGAGACTTCTAACGTACCTATGCGCCCCCCCGGAGCCAGAACTTCCCCCGGATTAACAGATAAGTCTAAAATCTGGCCGTTGTACAGACTCACTACATTTTTGTTGGCTTGAATGGTGGTTTTTAACGTATTAATCTCTCGTTGCTGGTCAGCGATCGCATTGTAACGAAGAATATCACTGGCTGTATCTTGCAGGTCTATTTGCCGTTTTTCTGTGTTTAGTATATTATTCTGGGCCGTCAATGCGTTCATCTGCGCTCGCAGGCTTTCATCAACCCCCTTAAGGCGATCGAGTTCTATTTGGACGCGATTGATACTATTAGAAGCCTCTAGATTATTGAACTGAAATAAATAGGAGGGAAAATCTAGCTTGGCTACGGCTCCTTCTTCGATAAGTTTATCGTAGGCGGCCAGTCTTTCATCCGTTGAGTTCTGGAAATTTTTAAGATATCGAGCATGGGAGAGATAAGCCTCTCGCTGTTTTTGATTACTGGCTAATTGAACTTGAAGTGCTTTAATCTGAAGCTGATTGGCCTTTTGCTGGCGCTCTATTGAGGCTGCATTCAATTGACGACGACTGACTTCAATAGAGTCAACTCTTTTATCCTGCTGCTTGAGATCTGCTAGTCTATCCTTTTTATCCCTTAATTCTGTTTCCAATTCAGGAAACTCTAAAGTTGCCAGTAATTGCCCTTTTTTGACAGAATCTCCGGGTTGAATCAGGAGGGTTAACACCCGTCCACCTTGACGGGGTTCGATATTAACAATAGAACGAGGAATCAAAATGACCGCTCGTCCTTGAATAGGAGTTGGAATCTTGCCAACTATCGCCCAATAACTCAGTCCTCCGAGCAAAAGACCCACCGGCATTAAGCGCAGGATTATCTCCCCTAATCTTCCTGTTGGCTCCGAATATTTAAACGTTTTTTCTGAATCAATTTTAGAATCAATTCCCGTTTTTATTTGCTTATTATCCTGATCTTCTATTCTAGCCTGCGTTGTTTTCTTCGCACCCATATCTGGCTGCTGATGATTCTGATCAGACATAGATTCGGCTTGATTTTTTGCCATTGTAATGAGTAAAAATCACTTAATTTGTAACATGATAAACACTCAGAGGATATTACTTTAGACTAGGAAAATCCCCTGAAAAAATCGCTCAAGCTATTTTTGAGGTATGATAACTAGGCTACCTCGAAAGATTTACCGAAGGCTCAAACCTTTAAAATTTCCTGTAAGAAACCTAATAAAGTAGTACACTTGATATGACCTAAAACAACCTAATAGGGATCAAGTGTTTGAGTCCAACACTCCGACTAGAGAGATAATCTATCGAAGGAGTTTACACCATTCCAGCTTCTAACTTACATAAGGCGTATAGTCTCATTGTAACTGTTCAGGGCGGGGATGTCAAGCCGCCAGTGGCATTGACTCAGTGGAAGAACTCTCCTAGGGCAGCAGAGAGAGCCACGGATACTACTCTCTCACAGTAGCGGCTCTTTTCTAAGTCTTTTTAGATTACTAGATTTTGTCCCCTCCTGAACTAGGGTTGATTCATTGTAGGGTTGATTCATGAATCAACCCTACCCCCTGAACGGTTACTTCAAGGGAGAAAAAGCGATCGGGCTATAATAGAGAAAATTTCATTTTAACTTGAGAAAATTCATTATGACAGCTACTATTGAAGACATTCGGGAAAATTCGGGAAATACTAAAGGAATTGGCCCAATCCCAACAAGAGTTATCCCAATCCCAACAAGAGTTATCCCAAGCTCAACAAGAGTTATCCCAAGCTCAAAAAGAAACGGATAAACAAATCAAGGAAACAGATAAACAAATTAACAGAGTTAGTCAGCAGATTGGGGAGTTAGGCAATCGTTTAGGAGAGTTTGTTGAGTGGCAAGTACGTCCTGCGGTGGTGCGTCTATTTCAGGAGCGGGGTATTGA
>SFBI01000042.1 GCA_007095845.1 Microcystis aeruginosa Ma_MB_S_20031200_S102 | reverse complement strand
TGACTAATACTAGCGATAGTCGCGAGAAACTGCTGCAGGATACCCAAGCAACCATCGAAAAAATCGTTTCCCGTCATTTCTAGTTAACCGATTTTACCCCAGTCACTTTTTTTATCATTTTAAAATTGAAAATTAACAGGGATAGGAAAGCCTTGTAAACGCACGATCATGGCTAAAATTGTCGGTGTTCATGGTATCGCGCAAGAATTTAGGGGTAGCCACACGATTTCTGCTGAGTGGTTGCCGAGTCTCAAGGATGGATTGAAACTCGCGGGAACCGAGTTAGAGTCCGATACTGATTTTCGTTGTGCGTTTTACGGAGATATTTTTCGGGGAAAATCGAAAGCGATCGGTATTCCGAACTACGATGTTAGTGATATCGATTCCGATTGGGAAAAAGAATTACTCCAGTCGTGGTGGCAAGAAACGGAACGAGTGGAAAATAATCATCCCAATGCGAATAGCCTTTTGAGAGAAAAATCTACCCCAAAAATTATCCAGAGAGCTTTGTCGGGGTTAAGTGAATCTCGATTTTTCGGTGGCATTGCCGAGAAATTGGTTATTTCTTATCTTAAGCAAGTGGGGAGCTATTTACACGATCAAAAGCTAAAACAGCAGATTCAAAAGCGAGTAATAGAATCTATCGATGAAGATACGCGGGTACTTGTAGCTCATTCTCTCGGTTCGATCGTCTGTTACGAAACTTTATGTCAGCATCCAGAATGGCCGATTAAAGTCTTTGTCACCCTCGGTTCTCCTTTGGGGATAAGACAATTAATTTTCGATCGACTGCAACCATCCCCCCACAATAACCTGGGGCGCTGGCCCGGAAATGTGAAAAGATGGGTAAATATCGCGGACGATGGCGATGTGGTGGCGTTGACAAAGCAACTCAACCCTTTATTTGAGGGAACTGTCGAGGATAAGCTAGTTTATAATGGTAGCGAGGCTCATGATGCCAAAAGGTATCTGACGGCGGTTGAAACTGGGGAAGCGATTCGATCGGGGTTAATCGATTGATGGGTAATGATATTGATGAAGAAATCAAGTATTATCTAATCGCTTGTGGGACAAAGGATTACAACGCATTCGAGCAATTACCCAGCGTCGAGACGGATTTAGAACTGGTGAACAGTCTCTTTACCAGTGGTTTTGGATATGAAAGAGTTCTGCCAAGTTTACATTTAAATCCCACAACTAACGATCTTAAAAAATTATTCCCTAATTGGCTTCGGGATAGAGAGCGACATGGAACGAAAAATATTCTTATTTTCTACTATTCTGGTCATGGCGAATATTGTCCAGGTGATGGACATTATCTCATCCTGAAAGATACAAATAGTGACGATATCCCTTCAACGGCTTTACCGACTCAAGACTTAGTTCGTCCTCTTAACAATAAGCAAGTAACCATCTCTCAAATTCTCTATATTATTGATACTTGTTACTCCCAAAGTGGTGCGGGAGATATTATAAAATTTGTTAGCAATGCGATCAAACAATATGAAGCGGTTCGAGGAGCTAATATAGCTATTCATGTTATGGCAGCTTGTAGGGCAAAAGATACAGCGATCGAAGGCGTTTTATCCCGATCGCTGCAACAAGCTCTCGATGACATAAAAGCGATCGATTTTTATTCCCACCGTGGATATGTCGATCTAGGTTGGTTGGTTGATAAAATGAACCAGAATGTTGACAGTAATCAGCGTGTTAATTATTCTGCGCTAGGAATTGAAACCTATGCTAGGTTTTTTCCTACTTATCCTAAAGCTGACCAAAAATGGGAAAATCAACGATTTAATTTAATCGAAAAACTTTTCGATACTTTAAATATTAATTCCGATAATAGTCTATTTTTAATCAACTCTTTTCTGTTAGTCTATGATGATCCCAAATCATCATCTATTTCAAACATACAAGAGCTTAGAGGAAAACTAAAAGATTTATCTAGTAAGCCAGTTAATCAAGAAATATGTCCTTTGATTTTATTTTCTGAATGGTGCAGGTTGAAGTTATTTAAGGATGAAACCCTAGATATTGCTGACAATATTGATACTTGGAAAGGTGAAGCTGTTCGATATAGGGATGGTGTGCAATTAGACACAATTAAGAAATATGCGAGAGAATTGTGGGATAAATTTAATAAAAATATCGAACTAAAAGGAAGAATACAAATTGTAATCTCACCCGCAATTGATAAACATAATAATACTGGCTTACAAACAGAATATTTTCATATAAATGTGATGTTTTTTGTAGGAATAAACAATAAAATTGAGTTATGGAATATCTATGAAAAAGAAGAAAATTTTAGGTCAGAAGAAATGCAAAATAGTTTCTATCAGGTAATTCCTGAAATATTTTACTATTTACCCGATCGAGCGAGACTAGAGATTGAATTTTTCCTTCCATTTGCTTTGCTGAAACACTCCCTAGAAGATATTAAGTTTAGATGCGGTGATGGGCCATCTATCGGATACGAGTATCCTGTTTTTATTAACTCCTTTGATCGCTATTTCGATGAAGACTTCCGAGAGATCCGCGACGAGATCGAGGGGATCAAGAGAGCTTTATGGGAAAATAATAGCGATCTTGACCGGGAACATTACTACATCGGAACCGAACCATCGATCGCCGATCTGGACAAGATCGTGGAATCCCTGCCGATCGCCGTCTGGAGTCGAAACGCCAATCAACCGATGACAGATAACGATCTAAAACCCTCGGAATGGAGAAACTGGCCCGATAATATCAAAGAATTACGCAGAAACAAGCGAAAAATCGCCCTTTTCTGGGACGATCTATACCCCAAACCCGCACCGAGACCGAGACCTCTAAACACGAAAGTGGTGGAATCCAATGGCCGATAAACCAGTTACCAAAGCAGAAGAACTTCGCATCTATCGGGGTTTGACCCTGAGTGCCGATAGTTTACCCACAGCCAAAGAACAAAAAAAACATCTCGATCGCATCCCACCCCCACCCCCTTGGCGCAGTTTTAGCCTGTCCCCGGAAGAATGGACAAAAGCGGCGAAATCCCAAGAAATACCGCCCAAACAGGCAAAAATCGACCCTAGGGCTTTAGGATTCGTCGCGGATAAGAAAGCGGTGGAACTGGTAAACGCGGCCCTCTGCTTGCGTCGTCCCCTACTGATCGAGGGCAACCCCGGCGCCGGCAAGACTTCCCTGGCCTACGCAGTAGCGCGGGAATTGGGATTACCCGGCCCCTACCGTTGGTTGATCGTTTCTCGCACCACCCTTAAAGAGGGTCTTTATGCCTACGATGCGATCGGACGGTTACAGGAAGCTTCCCTACAAAGACAGAAAGTGGGAGAGGGGGGAAAGTACGAGGAGCCAGATATCGGCAGCTATCTAAGATTAGGCCCCATGGGGATGGCTTTTAAACAATCCCTTCCAGGACGACCGGCGGTGCTGCTAATTGATGAGATCGATAAAAGCGATATCGATATGCCTAACGATCTCCTCCATATTTTCGAGGAGGGATTTTTTGAGATTCCGGAATTGACACGATTAAAAACCGGCGACCAATCCGTTCTTCCCTATCGCGGTCAACAGGATGACAGCGAGGAAAAAATCCCGATCGATCGAGGTTGTGTGTCCTGCAAGGAGTTTCCCCTAGTATTCATGACCAGTAACGAGGCCCGGGAGTTTCCCCCCGCTTTTCTGCGTCGATGTTTGCGTTTAAGACTAGAACAACCCAATAACGAGGATGATTTCTATCGGATACTAGAGCAACGTTTCCCCCCGGAGAGCCTAAATCAATTGGACGAACCGGCCAGAGAACTGATCCGGAAATTTCTCGATCGAATTAAACGCAAAGACAAACTAGCCACGGATCAACTGCTCAACGCGGTCTATCTGTTACTACAGGGAAACGACCTCAACGCCACCGATCGCCAATCGCTCCTAGACACCCTCTTTAAATCCTTGCAAGGGTAGGGGGAGAGATGGAAGGGAAAAAAGCCATCTGGTGGGAAGACGAGAGGGAAATGGCAGAACTGATCTGGTGCGCTGCTTACCTCGATCGAATTATTGCGCCTTGGTCGATCGAGCAGTCTGAACATTCGGAACCAATCTCATCTAATGACAAGGATGATAACCGGTCATCCGGCAGCGGTGAAGAAACCCCTCCCCCCGGAGCGATCGAGTCAACGCTCCCCGTTGCCTATCCCGAAAACATCGATCGCCCGACGCAGACACCCCAGAAGCGCGATTCGGTCGAGAGCGATCGTTCTTCTCCCGTTCGCGTCCCCGATCCCTTTCCGATACCCGAACCCGCGGCCATCAGTAAGGCAATTCTCCCCCTAGCGCGTCGCGTGCCTGGATTACGGGCCGACGAGTTGGATATCGAGGTTACAGTGGAACGGACGGCCGAAGCGGGGGGATTACCGATGCTCGCTTTCCGACCCCCCCTAGAACGTTGGTTAGAGGTTCACCTGTTGATCGATCGCTCTCCCCCGATGGAATTTTGGGGAGATCTAGCGGGGGGAATGACCACCCTCTTCCGTTGGCAAGGCTTT
Source organism: Microcystis aeruginosa Ma_MB_S_20031200_S102 (assembly GCA_007095845.1). Lineage (GTDB taxonomy): Bacteria > Cyanobacteriota > Cyanobacteriia > Cyanobacteriales > Microcystaceae > Microcystis > Microcystis aeruginosa_D. The sequence goes on along the minus strand of SFBI01000042.1, from coordinate 35,879 downwards.
TTTAGGGATGTGCGGGTTTGGTGGTTCGAGACGGGTGAAAATGAAGCTCGTTTGCTTTCCGGTGCGGGGCAAATCGAACGGAACCCTCGCAGTCTGGTTGCACCCTCTGGGAACCGACTTTTTATTGTCCTAACCGATACTTTGGGGAAAGCTTGGCGATCGGGGTCTGCCTTCGCCACCCTAGCGGATCTGGGCAAAGAACACCCCGTCACCATTGCTCACATTTTCCCGCAGCAGCTATGGCAACGAACCGCTTTAGAGGGGGCGATCCTCCGGCCTTTGATCGCACCCGGTCCCGCTTCTGCCAACGCAACACTGCAAGTGGGGGAAAGACTCCGCACAAAGCAGATTCTCTATCGGTTCCCCATTTTCAATCTATCCCCCGCTCACTTTGCCACCTGGGCGAAATTTATCGCCGGGAGCGGTGGTAATTCGATTCAGGGGGTTTTAATGGGAGCAACCACTGCGGGGGTGAATATGGGTGAAACCGGAGAAGAAGAGGCAGCCGCTCCGGAAGCGGAATCCCCGGAAGAGTTATTGAGAGGCTTTTTAATCGATGCTAGTCCCTTGTCCCGAGAACTGGTCAAAGTGCTGGCGGCCGTTCCTCTGATTCCTCCGGTGATGCGATTGGCACAGCGGCGATTTTTACCCGATAGTAAACATTGGCATCTAGCGGAGGTCTTTTTTAGCGGACTGGTGCAAAAGTCTATTTTTAGTCCGGAGGCAGCGACGGTTCCGGATGCTTGGTACGATTTTCACCCCGGCATTCGTCAGCTACTGTTGGCAGATAGTGCCAACCGACGCACGATCGATATTTGGCGGGGTATCGGCGATTATATTCGCGACCATTACGGCGAATTTCGCGATTTTTCGGCTCTAATCCCCAATCCACAGGGTTCTCTAGAGGATGCAGTCAGCGATCGCTCTCTCTACTTTGCCGAGGTGGACGCGGCTGTTCTCCGCACTTGGGGGGGAGAGTACGCCGATATCGCCCAAAACATCGAGGAGAGAGTGAGGCAGCGAAAACAGGAAATCTTGACCCCCGAAAAACTCCTAAAATTCCCCTTCGAGACCCTATACGTCGATAAACGGGGAGAAATTACCAAAAGAGAATCCCTGGAGGCCTACTACTACGAGGAACCCCTAGGCGAGGGAATCGAACCCCTGACTATGGTTGCTATCCCGGGGGGCGAATTCCTGATGGGTTCACCGGGAGAAAAGGACGATAACGAGTCTGAAAAACCCCAACACCTCGTGAGCGTCAGTGCCTTCTACCTGAGCCAGACTCCGATTACCCGGGCGCAATGGCGGTTCGTGGCCCACCTACCGAGGGAAGGAAAAGACCTCAATCCAGACCCCGCGTACTTTAAGCAAAGCGATAACAACCCCGTCGAGCGCGTGAGTTGGTACGATGCGATCGAATTCTGCGCCCGTCTGTCCCGTCACACGGGAAAAAATTACCGTTTACCGAGCGAGGCTGAGTGGGAATACGCTTGTAGAGCGGGAACAACTACCCCCTTCCACTTTGGTGCGACGATCAAGGGAGAACTGGCGAATTACAATAGTTCAAAGGTCTATCAACAAGAAAAGCCGAAAAAATCCCCAAAGAAAACCACCCCCGTCCGCTCCTATCCCCCCAACGCCTTTGGGCTGTACGATATGCACGGGAATGTTTGGGAGTGGTGTTTAGATCCGTGGCATAGTGATTATCAAGGCGCACCGCCCACAGACGGGAGCGTTTGGGACGAAAAAAATAATAATAATCGTTATCAAAATTTATTAAATAGTATAAATGAACTATTGACAGATGACCGATATTGTGTACTGCGGGGCGGTTCTTGGTTCGACCTTCCGAATCACTGCCGTTCCGCTTGCCGCAGCCTCGACTACCGCCGCGACTACGACGACGACAGCTACTTCGGTTTTCGGGTGGTGTGCGGTGCTGGGAGAACCCTGTAACCCTTTTCCCCTTTTTTTCCCTTTTTACCCTCATTCCCTTTTCCGGGATTTTTTTTGGGCAGACTATAGTACAAGTGTATTAGTTCAGGGGTGGTTAATTATCTAGGGGGTTAGATCCCCCCTGCCCCCCTTGATAAGGGGGGATCCCCCCTGCCCCCCTTTGATAAGCTATCCATTAGTCGGATCTTTCTTAACAAAAAGAGAAGAAACTTAAAAAAAGGGGAAACGATTGATAGGTATAGTTTTGAAAGAAGAAATTAAGGTGGAGGTAAGCAAAAAAATGGAGAAATGGGCAGCCCAAGAATTACAGTATGCAGACCTAGGGGACACCAGAAGAAAGAAAAGGTTAATCAGTATCGTGGAAAACTTGGCCAGTCAACAAGCGTACAAGTGTGCCACAAGCTTCAGGAAATCTAGCGGCAGCGAGTGCCACATCTGACTTTTGGAATTCCCCCTATTTTCACCCCTCAGATATAATTGCCGCCCAGGCCAAAAGTACAGTAGAAAGAATCAAAGAACATCCAATAGTTTTGGCAGTGCAAGACACAACAAGTTTAGACTTTACGACACAAAAAGCCAAAAAAGGAATGGGTTATCTAGATTGTAAAAAATCCTTTGGACTCAAAGTTCATACCACCTTAGGAGTCTCACCGCAAGGAATACCTTTAGGACTGATTAATCAATATGTCTGGGGGTGGTTGGGTTTCGCTTTTTCAATCGAATTGAGCCATTTTCGACCCCGTATTGTTTCGCTTAACTCAACCTAGGAGGCCGAAAACCTAGACTAACGCGGAGTAACTTCACTCAATGCCTCTTGCAGCACTTCATCACTTACACCATGACGCTTCAAACTAGCAACAAGAGCAGAAATTGTATCTCCCTCTAGACGCTCCAAATCCGCACGCAGCCCTTGTCCAATGTAAGCACGCATCAAAGGTTGATAACCTGAGAAACCAAGCAACGGTGCAACCCGCTTTAAATCTTCAATCACATCTTCGGGAATACGAATCGTGATTGTAGTCATAGGGCGATTTTTCTCCAGTCGTTTTTTTAATGCCTCAACTTTCATAATACTCACGTTCCTTGCGTGAGGACAAAATAGACATCCATACTTGTAGTATAGGCAGGATGTATTTACATTGTCAATACTTTATTAACACACCCTACGAGGCTAGTTTTAGCAAATCCGATTTATCCCCACTCACCAGATAATCGGCTCTCTTGGGTTTGGTGGGTAAAATGTATTCTAAGATACATTCTTCCTAGCGAGGGGGTGTAACAAACCACAAAGACACAAAGGACACAAAGACTGAGCGATCATATTGTAAGTTAAACTTATCACACAGAACCTAGAAGAGTCACTCGGTTTTAACTTCCGTATCGAGAATCGTCCCTTTGACGTTAGCATCTTTAAAATTAACCCCTTCAAGATTAGCCCCGACCAGATTTGCCTCTGCAAGAATTGCCCATCTAAGATTAGCCTCTTCAAGATTTGCCCCTTCAAGATTTGCTCCTTCAAGATATGCCCTTTCAAGATTAGCGCTTTCAAGATTAGCGCTTTCAAGATTTGCCCCTTTAAGATTTGCCCATTCAAGATTTGCCCTTTTAAGATTTGCCCTTTCAAGATTTGCCCTTTCAAGATTTGCCTCTGCAAGATTTGCCCCTTTAAGATTTGCCCATTCAAGATTTGCCCTTTCAAGATTTGCCCCTACAAGATTTGCATCTACAAGAATTGCCCTTCTAAGATTTGCCCCTGCAAGATTTGCCTCTGCAAGAATTGCCCATCTAAGATTAGCCCCTGCAAGATTAGCCCTTTCAAGATTTGCCCCGCAAAGATCTCGATATATCAACAGACAGTTTTGTAAATCAAGAAAACTGAGACAATCTAACACAAACATAGGCTTATAATCTATTCTTTGTCCCTGAAGACGGGCTAACCAATTGCCGAAAGCTTCAGGAGAAGGCCATTGAATGGGAAAAATTTCTTTGGTGACTCGCCCACAGGCATTGAATACCGCTAATAAAGCTTCCTCGGCATTGCGTGCCTGTCGCATTTCCTCCTGAAAATTGGGGCGGTTTTTTAAACCCTCCATCGGCATTCCTTTGACCAAAAGATATTCAATTAAATGACCCAGAGTTTTCTGCCACTGTTTCACTTCATCTGGGGACTGTAATTGTATTTGATTGACAACAAAACGAAAAAGATATTCATCTATTGCCGTCGGTCCGCATAAAGTCGCCCAGGCGATTAAAGCTTGTCTGGGATCGTAGTCATTGTCATAATCATTTTCACTGTCTTGTAATTTCTTATGAATTTGCTTAACTCGGTCAACAATTCTGCGGGCAGTTAAATATTCACCAAAACTTTTATGGGTAAATTCAAAGGTTTTTTCGCTGCCTCGTAAATCGCCACTTTCTCGAAAATAAAAGGCTGTTAAAAGACGGGTAATACTCCCTTGGGAATCGCTTTGAAAACTATCTTGGAAATTTTTTAGGAGATTTTTTAAGCCATTATTTTCACAATGTTCTTCAATCTCTCTCACGGTGGTGGTTCTACCATTACCATGCCAACAGGAAAGGGCAATTTCCATTAAAATTATCACAAAATCTTTTTCTGTAATCCCTTCTATAGCCCGGTGGCCTGGACTATTTTTTTCATAACCTCGCTCATAAACTGCCTTGAGCAAATTGTCATAAATATTATTGAGATTAGTTTCTTGGGAAAATTGAACTTCGCCTCGTTCAAAAGTGAGAGCAATAAGATAATTTAATAGCGGTTGAGCGGTAATTTCTTGTAAATTTTCCCCCGATAATTCCGGCGGTAATTGTGCATAGTTTTTCCCTTTAGCTTGCCCATACTGTTGCCACCATTGATGACGTTGATCGACTTTTAATAAGTTATCGACATCGCTAAAATCATCGCTTTTAGCAACCCAATAGGGTAAAATAGTGATAATTTGCTGAGGTTTTTTAAAATTATTTTTATTGGATTGTACCACCACATCACGCCCACTAATCAACACTTGTAAACGGGTTTTATTTTGATTAAAACTTTTCACCTGTTCTCGTACTTCATTAATAAAATTTTGGGCGACTTCTTGGGCGATTTTTCCCTGCATAGATAGCTCATCTAAGCCATCAAAGATAATTAGTAATCGTAAATCTTGATCGCTCGGTTCTAGAGGATTTTCTGGTAAAAAACCTTCATGTTGAACAAAAGTTTTAACTGCTGTTACTAAATCGGTGGAGAAACTCAAGCGATGCAAGGGAATATATAAAACTTGTTTTTCTAAACCAGCTTGTTGGGCAGCAAATACCTTACAAAAGGACGATTTTCCACTACCTGGCCCACCGGTCAATAAACGGATAGCATCATCGGATTTTGCCGCTTCTAACCATGTTTCTAACTGCTCTTGGAGTTTGATGACAATGCGTTTAAATGATGGCTCTCGATGGTAATCTGTGTCTGGGGTGGCTTTGATTTCTTCTTCTTCATAAAATCCCCGTAGAGGTACATAAATTTGCTTTAAACTAAAGGCTTCCCAAAAAATAGGTTCATCGATCTGTTTTTGCAACCAAGCTCGATAATGTAACCAGCCGCTTTCTCGTTTCCAAGCATTGTTAAAAGGAGTGTCGATTTCATCTAAAAGCAGACTGTATTCATCTCGTTTATCTTTCCATTGTTCCTGCAACGCTGAGACAAAATAAGCTGGTAAACGGTTACTTAGGCTCTGCGCTTCCTGGGAATTAGTGATTAAATTATTTGTTGTTAACCACTGTAAAAAAGCTGTTTGGACTGGTGCGACTATGGGTAATCTTTCGGGATGCTCAAAAAAATCTCGATCGAGATTTAATTCCTGCTCTTGTAAAGAGTCGGTAATCTGACGGTAAAGTTCTTTTAAAGGCAGCTTTTCAACTTCTTGGGACAGTAAATCAGCATTACTTTTAAGTAATCCTTTCATCGCTTTCATTAGCGATCGAATTATTAATAAACCCGCCAATTCCCCCGGAGTCCGACTTAAACCAAGAGCATCTAAAACTTCTACTCCATTTTCGGCCAGATCATCCCACTGCAAAAATGCCCCGTTAAGAGCGGCTTTTCCCAGGGTACTAAAGAGACTTCTCAGATTGACTTTAACTTGTCGTTTCCAGATATTTTGGGGTTTGGAAACAGAAATTCCAGCAGCTGATTCGGACATAGGACAAAGCGATCAATAAAGCTTATGTAGTCTATTATATAAGTAAGAATAACCGTTGAGGTGGTTGGGTTTCGCTTTTTCAATCGAATTGAGCCATTTTCGACCCCGTATTGTTTCGTTTAACACAACCTAAGAGGCTACGAGGCTTCATCTTTAGGAGAAACGCCGTAACTTGGGATATAACTGAATCTGCTAGGATGCTATCACAGAATAGAAGACCACATCTCTTAATTGCCGAGGCAGAACTAAGTTTAACCGCTCTTTTTTAACCACTTCTATCGCTTTGGGTTCAAAAAATTAGGCGTTTTCGGTTTACCATAGTCAAAGTGTGCTTTCTAGGCTAATGACTTTGACTAAAACCCCCGTGATCAGAAACCGTCGTTTTTCCCTACGCAATCTCTTTGAGACTTGCATGGCCCTGTTGGTGTTATGTAATTATATTCTGGTTATTTTCGATTTAACCTATATTCCCCTGCGAGATTTTTGGTTACAGGGACGCTTGCAAATAACTTTATTAAGATTTAATGAACCAATAAAACTCGGGACGATTTCCTTTCAAGAATTACAAATACCTCCCGATAAACCCCTAGAAATTCCCTTTGTTAAAGGAATCGCTAATTATGATGTGGTGAAAGGAATTAAACCCTATCGCAGTACCAGTGAATATTTAGCTACGGTTGATAAACTTAATGAAATAATTAATCAAAAGGTCTTTAACCCAGAGTTTAATCTGCAAGAATATCGCCAAGAGATTGAGAAGATTTTAGCCAATTTACGCCAAAAAAGTGTCGATATGATCGATAATAATCCCTTTGCCTCGGCCGAGAAAACTGGGACTTTAGAGAAGATTAAAAATAGAATGCGCTTGCGGGTTTTTCAAACGGAAAATGTTTCCGCAAAAGCAGCCTTTCAGAAGTTTTGGACTTGGGATTATCTCAGTCAAAATGGCTGGGAAAAAGAGTTGAAATTTTTCAATCAAGAAATTCAACCTTTAATAGAAACTAATTATTTTCGTCCCCTGGGAGAAGATGGGAGACCGATAGATAACTTTGAGGCGATCGATTTTTTATTTGGTACCATCTTTTTCTGGGAATTTATGCTAAGAACTTGGTGGATTGCTCGCACTCATAAAGGTCTGCGTTGGCGCGAGGCTATGTTATGGCGATGGTATGATATTTTTCTGTTTATTCCTATCTGGAGATGGCTGCGATTTATTCCTACCGTTATTCGCCTAGATCAAGTTAAAATTATTAACTTAAGGGTGATTAAAGAGCAGGCAGTTAAAGGCTTAGTTGCGCTAATTTCTAAAGATATTACTGAGATAATATTCCTGAGAATTATTAATCAAATACAGGAATATATTCGACGGGGACAAGTGGAGAAATTTCTCGATCAATCTCTTAATGGTGGCTATAATAATCTCAATGATACTAATGAAGTTATCGAAATTTTTCGGTTAGTAGTTAATAGCACCGTTGACAAGGTTTTACCGCAAGTTAAACCAGAAGCAGAAGCTTTAATTAAATACAATATCGAGAAAATTATCAATCAAACTCCCGCTTATCAGAGCTTATTGCGATTACCCGGCATGAAAGGGTTAAAAACTGACTTGAGCAATCGCCTATCTAGTCAATTGTATCAATCTTTTGTTAATATAGCGGAAAAGATTACCCAGGAAGACGAAGTTTTTGAGCGTTTATTACAGCAATTAGTCCAACGTTTCGGGCAATCTCTCGCCGGGGAATTACAATCCCGTCACAGTCTAGAAAGAATCGAGATGTTATTAATTATCTTCCTAGAAGAGGTCAAATTAAACTATGTACAAGAATTCTCGGATGAAGACTTAGAAACTATCCTCGAACAAACTCGCTTACTCCACTCTAAAAGTGCAGAAATTACCCCAAGAGAAACCATGAATCCTCGTCGTTTTCCCTAAAAATTAGTGATCATTGATTAGGTAATCTTGCTTGATCTTTTGATAACTTTTCTACTAAAATATCCGCTGGACTCCCATTACTCAATTAACCTAATTATCTACTCCCATGTTAACAAAATTTATTCTCGGTTTACTTTGGTTATGCTTCGGATTATACGCTTTTTTACTAGCACCCCCCGACCAACCAGATACAATAAATTTAATTATCAATCTTTCCACTGGCAAATGGCAAGATATTAACCCGTTAATTATCGCTCTTTTTAACCTGATGGGAGTTTGGCCACTTATCTACACTAGCCTTTTAATTATCGATGGTCGTGACCAAAAAATCATCGCTTGGCCCTTTGCTTTTGCCTCCTTTGCTGTGGGTGCTTTCGCTATTTTACCCTATCTAACCCTCCGTCAACCCAACAGAAATTTTACTGGTAAAAAAAATCTGGTCATTAAACTTTTAGACTCACCTTGGTTGGGAGTAATTGCCCTAATTACTGCGGCAATTTTAATCGCTTACGGATTAATTAACGGCAATTGGTCTGATTTTTGGTATCAGTGGCAAACTAGCCGTTTTATTCATGTTATGAGTTTAGATTTCTGTCTTTTAACCCTATTATGTCCAATTTTGCTGCAAGATGATCTAACCCGACGGGGATTAAAAAATCCTTTCCTGTTGCCGGTAATTTCCCTTTTACCTCTAATCGGTCCGGCAATTTATTTAATTATTCGTCCTCGCTTAGGGGAGAATTAAGGGTAAATTGTCTTGAGCAAACTTAACCATTTCTTGACAAGAGAAGTTCATATTTAACAAAAATTAGGCTGAGGTTCCCCTAAAATATGGGAAAAGAGATTAATGTCCAGATTAGAAGGAGTGTTTAACCTTGTTAGAGAGTCAAAAACCACCTCAGATTTACTGCTTTCAAGCTGATTATCTTGCCTCCCAACAATTTAACCCCCAAGAGATTCCCGCTTGGTTATCCTTAGAGGTAAACTGGCAGGGTTATAGAATTCATACCCTACCCTGGGTAGCAGACGTAGCTAGGGTATTAGGATTATTAGCCATCGAAGATACCCCCCAAGGGTGGCAAGATTATTTAGAAAGCTTGGGATTAGCCAAAATTAGGTTAATGGACAGCGAGGAGTTTTTTGAGGATAAATCTTTATCGGGATGTTAAAAATGCCCTATAATTGGCAATTTAGTGATGATTCTACCCGTCAATTTATGCCCTATAAACTACTCTTCGTCTGTTTAGGAAATATCTGTCGTTCTCCCGCTGCCGAGAATATCATGACTTATCTGATTGAACAAGAAGGATTAGGCAATAAAATCCTCTGTGATTCTGCGGGGACTGCCGGTTATCATATCGGTTCTCCTCCCGATTCTCGCATGAATACGGCGGCCAAAAAACGCGGTATTCCTCTGCAAGGGACAGCTAGACAATTTACCCGCGAAGATTTCGAGAATTTTGATCTAATCCTAGCCATGGATAAAGCCAATTATCAAGATATTTTATCCCTAGATCGGACAGGAAAATATCAAGAAAAGGTCAAATTAATGTGTGACTATGCTCGTTATCACCCAGAAAAAGAAGTTCCCGATCCCTACTACGGTGGCCGTGAAGGTTTTGACCGCGTAATCGAGCTACTTTTAGACTCCTGTGGCAGTCTTTTAGAGGAAGTAAAAAACAAAATTTAAGTTTTTTATTTCAGCTAATCGATTAATCTATGTTCGAGGGAAAAACGAACCAATTCGGCGCGATTGTTAGTAGTTGTTTTTCTGAGTAAACTGCTAACATATTTCTCGATCGTGCGAGAACTAAGATGTAGTTTTTGCCCAATTTCAATATTAGAAAGTCCCCGAGCTAAATGTTCTAACACTTCCCGCTCACGATTAGTTAACTTAAAATCGTCCTGTAAAGAAGAAGTTAAAACATCCCTAGTTTTGGGGCTTTCTTCTGGTCTTAATTTCTGATATTGACGTTCACTTTGCACCATTTGCGATCGCTCTAAAAGATTGCGAATAACTGCTTTTAATTCCTCCATCTCAAAAGGTTTAGGAAGATAGATATCACAACCCACTTGATAACCGCGAATTCTTTCCTCTGTTGACCCTCTTTCGGTTAAAAAAATTACTGGTAATAACCTAAATTCTGGCTGTTGCCGCACCTTAGTCACCAAAGAATAACCGTCTAAACGCGGCATTTTGATATCCGATACCAAAAGATGGGGATGATAGGTATCCAATAAATTTAAAGCTTCCAAACCATTACTCGCCGCTACCACACTATAACCTGCTAATTCTAAATAGTCTTTGACCGCTAGGCGGATACCGGGGTCATCATCGGCAATTAGAATCAAAAGAGGCATAGAAATCAACAGGACAAGGTTTTTTCGGTATTAATAGCCTAGCACCCTCCGCTCGTCACAATTGTCCATCAAGCTACAGAGGCCGTTTTAACTGATATTATACTAGCAGTAACCAGCTTGTTCAGTGATCAGATGTGAGTTTTCAGCTTTTTTCTCCCCCTCTCCCCACTTCCCCCACTCCCTCACTCCCGACTTCATAATTCATAATTCATAATTGATAATTCCCACTCCCCCAACCCCTTTTTTACTTTTTACTTAAGATGACAGATTATTTAGTTTCCCTGACAATTTGGGCGGGTATTTACGCGATTTTTGCCCTCGGTTTAAATCTACAATGGGGATTTACTGGCTTAATTAACTTTGGTCACGTTGCTTTTGCCACTTTAGGGGCTTATGCCACGGTTTTATTGACTTTACAGGGTGTACCGATGATTTTTGCCGCCATTGTCGGGGCGCTCCTAGGGGCATTGTTGGGATTGGCTATCGGTTTTTCCACCCTGAGATTAAGAGCCGATTATCTAGCGATTGTCACCATCGGGGTGTCTGAGTTAATTCGTTTGCTGGTGCTTAACGAGGATTGGTTAACGAAAGGCAGTTTCGGACTACAACGTTATCCCCTACCTTTGGATATAAATCCCAGTTTTCCCGTCAAATTGTTAATTATTGCTCTGTTTACCCTGCTTGCTATCTTTGCTCTCTGGCAATTGGGGCGCAATCTGCAACGACAATGGCGCGAAGCGGGGCAAATTAGCGGCAAAAGCTATCAACCGACGCAAAAGAGAGCTTTAATCTTTTGGGGGTTGTTAGGGGCGATAATCCTGCTTTTTCTGTATATAAACGGTGTAATTGCTCTGAATGATTATAATTACAAAGCCGGGTTGATGGTGGTAGTTTTAGTCCTCCTCGCTCTCGTTTATACTGGTTTAGAATTACTTTTGCGATCGCCTTGGGGACGCATCCTCAAAGCTATCCGGGAAGATGAAGAAATTCCCCGGGCTTTGGGAAAAAATGTCTTTTGGTATAAGTTACAATCTTTGATGTTAGGCGGTGCGATCGCTGGTTTAGCTGGGGCTTTTTTAGCATGGCAATTAACCACTATTTACCCGACTAATTTTGAACCGTTATTGACTTTTAACGCTTGGATTATTATCATTCTCGGTGGCTCCGGTAGCAATGCTGGCACCTTACTAGGATCAATAATTTTCTGGGCTTACGATTCCCTGACTCGCTTTATTCTGCCCCAATTAGATATTTTTAATGATAGCCAATTAGGGGCTTTACGGATTATGATTATCGGTCTGCTGCTCATGGTTTTAATGATCTGGCGCCCCCAGGGTATCCTCGGCAAAAAAGAGGAGTTAACTTTGGGAAAATAATTTCAGTTATCAGTTATCAGTTATCAGTTATCAGTTATCAGGTTTCAGGTTTCAGTTATCAGTTATCAGGTTTCAGTTATCAGGCCTCAGTTATCAGTTTTAAGTTATCAGTTATCAGTTTTCAGTTCATCGATTACTGTTCACTGAAAACACTTCCCACTTCATAATTCATAATTCATAATTCATAATTCATAATTCATATATGTTACTTTCTGCCAAAGGATTATCGAAAAGTTTTGGAGGCATTCGCGCCGTCAATAATGCTTATTTGGAGGTGCCGCAGGGCAGCATCACCGGGTTAATCGGTCCCAATGGAGCCGGCAAAACCACACTTTTTAACCTTTTATCTAATTTTATTCGCCCAGATCAAGGAGAAGTTTTTCTTGATGGTCAGCCAATTCATCAGCTGCCTTCTTATCAAATTGCTTTGAAAGGATGTGTGAGAACTTTTCAAGTCGCCAGGGTATTATCTCGATTAACGGTGTTAGAAAATATGCTCTTAGCTAGTCCGAGACAAACGGGCGAAAATTTTCTCAACGTCTGGTTTCAGGGGGCAAAAATTCGCCAACAGGAACAGGAAAATCGGGTCAAAGCTTTGGAGATATTAGATTCGATCGGTCTAGGGGAAAAAGCGCAAGATTATGCGGGAGCTTTATCGGGAGGACAGCGCAAATTATTAGAGATTGGCCGAGCGCTAATGACCGAGCCAAAATTAATTTTATTAGATGAACCGGCCGCGGGAGTTAATCCCACTTTAATCGCTCAAATCAGCGACCATATTATCGAGTGGAATCGTCAGGGAATTACCTTTTTGATTATCGAGCATAATATGGATGTGATTATGTCCCTTTGTCACCACGTTTGGGTATTAGCAGAAGGGACAAATTTAGCCGATGGCATTCCCAGCGAAATCCAAAAAAACGAGCGGGTTTTAAAGGCTTATTTAGGAGACTAAAGCTAATTTTTGCACCTGTTCAACAAAGTTAGCCAGAATTTTTAAGCCATTAGTGGAGGATTTTTCGGGGTGAAACTGCACCGCCACCAAACGCTCACGAGCGATCGCTGCCGTCACCGTTTGACTGCCGTGGGTGACGGTGGCGGCAGTTAAATGACTATCAAGGGGATCGACATAATAGGAATGGACAAAATAGACGTGAGGGTGCGGGGGTAATCCCTGCCAAAGAGCATGATCCGGCTCGGTGAAGTCTAATTGATTCCAACCCATGTGGGGAATGGTAATGCCCGGTTCTGAGCGAAAACGGCGCACTGTCCCGGGAATAACCCCTAAACCCGCCTCTTGACCTTCCTCTGATGAGTCAAAGAGAATTTGTAAACCGAGACAGATACCGAGAAAGGGTTTACCATTGGCGATCGCAACTTTGATCGGTTTTTCAAGATGACGGCTGCGAATTTGCCGGACAGCAGGATCAAAAGAACCGACTCCGGGTAAGACAATAGCGTCAGCTTTTTCGAGATCGAGGGGAGAATCGGTAATTTTCGGCACTGCACCCACGGTTTCCAGTCCTTTACAGGCAGAGTGCAGATTTCCCATGTCATAATCGATGACAGCGATTAAGGTCATTGCTATATACTGATCAGGCGATGACCTTATTTTAGAGCAATCACGCTGTTAAATTAGGTCTTCACTCAAAGGTCGCCAATTCAAAAACGAAACGCACCACTGCTCAAAAGTTGATGAAAAAGGCTGATCAGGTTATATCTGGTCATTATCCACTAAAAATGTTGAAATCCAGAGCTTAAACTGAGGTTTCTCCCGTCGGCTAATTTCATCTCTTTTCCCCGGACAATTTGACCGATTATCGCCCCCTCTTCCCCCACTTTCTCCAGCAATTCTCTGGCACTGTCCGGGGGCAAACACAAAACTAACTCAAAGTCTTCACCGCCGTATAAAGCCCATTCTAGAGCTTTTTCGGCTCCTACATATTCTTTCAGGCTTGGATGCAGGGGAATCCTCTCGATTTCAGCACCAACCCCACTACAGCGACAAATTTGGATGATGGCATCTGCTAACCCGTCACTGCTATCCATGCCCGCGATGGGAAATTGCTTGACAATTTTTTGTAAATGTGGTATGCAATCGAGTCTCGGTCGCGGCCGTTGATGAGCTTGGATTAAGCGCTTTTTTTGGGCGGAATTTAAATTACTCCCGGTTTCAGGGTGGAAGAGTAACTCTAATCCAGCCCGCGATAAACCGTGATAACCTGTAACAACGATACTATCGCCCACTTTTGCGTTAAAACGTCTAATTTCTTCATTTTTTGCCACTTGTCCCAGGGCGGTGATGCTGATGTTAATCTCCGTGGCCCGACAGACATCGCCGCCAACGATCGCCGTCTGATATACTTGCAGACAAGAGCTAAGACCCCGATAGAGTCCTTCTAGCCAATCGATGGCTAGATTGGGAGTTAAAGCCAATCCTACCGTAATTCCCAGGGGTTCTGCCCCCATAGCCGCTAAATCGGATAAATTAGCCGCCGCCGCTCGCCAGCCCACATCTTCGGGAGAGGTAGTAAGATCGCTAAAGTGGACGTTATTGACTAAAACATCAGTGGTGACAACGAGAGAGTAACCCTCTTTGAGAGATAAAATCGCCCCATCATCACCGATAATCTCCGCAGGACAATATTTTTGCAGAATCGGTAGCAATCCCTGTTCACCCAAGTCTTTAACGGTTAAATTCATAATTTCTGGGAATTGAACGATGCAGCTTCTAAAAAGTCTTTAGTTAAGGGGATTGGCGCTGATTTTTTCGTAGGCGCGATCTATAATTCCTCGACCACGCAAAAAGCCGGTATTAGCACCCGGACAAAGATAGGAGAGAGTTTCCGGGCTAAAACGGTCTAAAATGGCCCTTTGTGATCGCAATTGCCGCGGCCAGTGGAAAGTTTTCGCGGTCTGTAGGGGTCGCGGTTGACCCTTGGTGTCGGGGAGAAGATGACGACCGGTAAATAAAACCCCCCCGTGACGGTTCCAGTAGAGACAGGAGGAACCGGGAGAATGGCCGGGAGTCCAAAAACCGCTACAAGTGGGAGATAACTGGATTTGCTGCTGAAAAACGGTAATTTGACGGTGAGGAAGCAGATAAGCTTCCTGTTCCTGTAGAATAATCTCACAATTAAGTAAACTTTGCAGAGAATCGCTCTGTTTACCCTGACCCCCGCGATGGGTAAAAAATAAGTAACGGACTCCCTTTTCTCGGAGAAAATCCCGCTCGCTCTCCTCGCAGCCAGGACAATCCACCAGAATATTGCCAGTATTTTCTACAATAAGATAAGAGGTTCCCCCTAGGGTTTCCCGATTAGGCGAGAAAGCGTATAAACCTTCTAGAATTAATCGAGGGGGTTTTGTAGTTTTGCTAACCTCTAAAGGAGACGATTCGGTTTCCGATCGCATGGTTTGCCTATCCAAATCACAATCAATGCGGTTTACAATTTAGCACGATCGATGACCGGACCGGCTGAAATTAGCCGCTTTTTATTCAAGAGAAAAGAGCCGATATGGAAATGTGGTTGTTATTAGGGATTCTTGGCGGTTTTACTTATTTTATCGTCAAGCGTAGCGTGGCCAAAATCACGACAACACCAATATGGTTAATTTGGTTAGTCCTGATGACTCCGGCTCTAATTTGGACCGGCTGGACGTTAATCTATGGGGAGGATACTCCCATACCAGCATTTTTGCTCATCGGTCCTTTTGTCATCTGCCCTTTTTTGTATTGGTGGCTAGTACAGGCGGGTCGGGTTACTCCCCAAGAAAGTCCCCCATCACCACCAGAAAAGGTGAATTTAGTCCTAGAAAATATCGATAGTCCTGCACCTAAAAATGATTTAAAACCGATCACTGCCGAAGAGGAAAAATCCCTAAGAGATTGTTTTCCTTGGGGTGTTTATTATCTGCAAAATATCGATTATCGTCCCCAAGCAATTCTCTGTCGGGGGAAATTGCGAGCGGTTCCCGAAGAAGCTTATCAAGTGATTAAAAACAATGTGGAAAAGGTTTTTGGGGATCGCTTTTTATTGCTTTTCCAAGAAAGTTTTCAGGGACAACCTTTTTTCGCTCTTGTGGCTAATCCCTGGCGGCAAAAAACAGAAACTATAGAAACTGAAAAAGTTACTCGCCCCCTTCTTGCCCTGGGTTTATTGTTATTAACTATCTTAACCACCACAGTGGTCGGTGCGGGATTAAGTGGCATTACTGCCCAACAATTAGAAAATAATCCTAGTTTATTATTACAAGGTTTACCCTACAGTTTAGGCTTAATTGCTATTTTAGGACTGCACGAATTCAGTCATTATTTTACAGCAGTTAAATATAAAATTAAAACTACTTTGCCCTATTTTATCCCCTTTCCCTTCTTCCTCGGAACCTTCGGGGCTTTCATTCAAATGCGCTCCCCAGTCCCCACCCGCAAAGCTTTATTTGATGTGGCGGTAGCCGGTCCTTTAGGAGGTATAGTTATCGCTATTCCTTTACTATTTTGGGGATTGTCCCTCTCGGAAATAGTTCCCCTAACTAATCAAAGCAGTTTATTAAATTTTCAGGCCTTAAATCCGCAGTTTTCTTTTTTCTTGTCTATCGTAGCTAAACTAGCTCTCGGCAGTAATTTAATCGCAGGAAAAGCCATCCATTTACATCCTTTGGCGGTAGCTGGTTATGTGGGAATTATCGTTACGGCCCTAAATTTAATGCCCGTTGGTCAATTGGATGGTGGTCATATTGTTCACGCCATGTATGGACAGAAAACCGCCATAATTATCGGTCAATTAACTCGATTATTCCTGTTTATTTTAGCCCTAGTGCAGCCAGATTTTTTACTCTGGGCGATTATTCTCTTATTAATGCCAGTCAGTGATCAACCTGCTCTAAATGATGTCACCGAATTGGATAATAAACGAGATTTATTAGGTCTATTTTCCCTGGCTTTGTTATTAAGTATTTTGCTCCCCCTTCCCGAAGCGGTGGCCCGTTGGTGGGGAATGTAAGCGACTGCATCAATCAACCTGAGGTCTAGGAAAATTATCGGTCAGTTAGGGAATAAAATCCCCATCTCCCACGTCAATGTGAGTTCAATGATCCTCACCCTCGATCACTTTAATCCACAAAGCTGAAGGCTGACAACCGCTCACCGATCACTGTTATATGGTTCTCAAGGCTAATTCTCAGAGAAAAAAGCGAGTTTCTCCGCAAGGGAAGTTAGGCAAATCTAGGTTAAAATTGCTGGCTATTCCGCTAATTTTGGCGAGTTTAGGCTGGTTATACCTCGATTTACGTCAGCAGTGGCTAAAACCGGAAGCGATTTTTGTTTTGGGAGGTCATGCCGATCGAGAACGTTTTGCGGCAAAATTAGCTAAGGAATATCCCGATCTACCGATTTGGGTGTCTTCCGGTAGTCCGCGACGATATGTGAAAAAGATTTTTAAAAAAGCGGGAATTCCCCCAGAACGTCTTCATCTAGATTACAATGCGCGAGATACTGTCACTAATTTTACTAGCCTAGCCGATCAACTGAAAGCCCAAGGTATTGATAGCGTCTATCTAGTCACTTCCGATAATCACATGAGAAGGGCGCGATTAGTGGGAGAAATTGTTTTTGGTAGTCGCGGAATCGTGATTAAACCGGTGACTGTTCCCTCCCAATCACCCCCCGAACCCCTAGAAAAGTCGCTCAGAGACGGTTTTAGGGCAATATTATGGATAATAACCGGTTCTACTGGGGAATTTTGGCTAGAATCCGATTCTAGTCCCTATCTCCGATCAAAATAAAATTATCTTGACAAAATTACCCACTTTATGTTAAACAAAAACACCATTTTCGCCATCTTATTAATTTTTGTACCGCTATCGATCGCCGGTTCCCTGTTACACTGGGGCGGAACAGTTGTTTTTATCACCGCTTGTCTAGCCATTATCCCCCTAGCGGCCTACATGGGGGAAGCCACGGAAGCGATTGCGGTGGTGGTTGGGCCAAATATTGGCGGTTTGATGAATGCCACTTTTGGCAATGCCACAGAATTAATTCTTGCCTATGTCGCTTTGCGGGAAGGGTTCATCGATGTGGTAAAAGCGACGATTACTGGCTCAATTATCGGTAATTTACTCTTAGTTATGGGATTATCGATGTTTTTAGGCGGTTTACGCTTCAAAGAACAGGAATTTCAGCCAATAACCGCTCGTTTAAATGCTTCAGCCATGAATTTAGCGGTGGTGGCGCTCCTTTTACCCACTGCCGTGCAATTTACCTCCACGGGAGTCGGGGAAATAGTCCTACAGCGTCTATCCGTGGCCGTGGCAGCGGTGTTAATTTTCGTCTATGGTTTAAGTCTCTTGTTTTCCATGAAAACCCACACCTATCTCTACGATGTCGGGGTTGCTGGTATTGAGGAGGAAAGCGCTGGAGAAAACCCCGCAAAGCCGAAAATCTGGTTTTGGTCTTTGATTTTATTGATCGTTACCATCGCTGTGGCCGTAGAATCAGAATTATTAGTGGCATCCCTAGAGGAGGCTACGGAACAGTTAGGTTTAACGGCGCTGTTTACCGGGGTGATTCTTTTGCCTATTATCGGTAATGCGGCCGAACACGCTACGGCCGTCACCGTCGCCCTTAAGAATAAAATGGATCTATCGGTATCTGTGGCCGTCGGTTCCAGTATGCAGATCGCCCTGTTTGTGGCTCCGGTTTTGGTTATCATGGGTTATGTTATCGGTCAGCCCATGGATCTCAATTTTAATCCCTTTGAGTTGGTGGCAGTGGCTGTGGCGGTGTGGTTGGCTAATTCGATTAGTAGTGATGGGCGATCGAATTGGTTGGAAGGAATGTTACTCTTAGCTACCTATACTATCCTGGCCTTGGCTTTCTTTTTCCATCCTCTCACCGCTTAGAGTTATCCCTTGCAGATATATAGACAATGACGGATGCTTTGGCTTAAGGGAGTGGTAAAACTGACAATTTCGAGGATTTTACCGCCAGCTTTCCCTAGATTCTCCTCTAAACTTAAACTATCCTCCGACGACCACTGACCACGATAGAGAATAGTGATTCCGATCTTTTTCAGGAAAGGCAAAGCATAGTTAACACAGATGTCCACATTACCTACCGCACGCAAACAGACGATATCGTAAGCAGAGTTATGTTTAAGGTTTTTCCCGACAATTTCCGCCCGACCTAAACGAGTTTTCGTGTTATTTAACTCTAATTTGTCAATAACTTCTTCAAGAAAATTAATCTTTTTTTGGGTGGAATCTAAGAGAGTTACCGACCAATGGGGATATGCGATCGCAATTGGCACCCCCGGAAACCCGGCCCCCGTCCCCAAATCAATGACTGATAGGGATTTTGTCAATAGATCTGGCTGGGATTTTTCTAACCAAGCTAAACCCGATAAAGAATCCCAAAGATGTTTTTCCCAAAACTCCTCCGGTTGGGTAATTCGGGTGAGATTAAAACGTTGATTACCCTCTAAAATCAACTCATAAAGTTGTTGAAATCGCGCTTGTCTGGCCCCATCGGGTTGCCATTCTAGGGTTTCTTGCCAAAGGTCAAATAATTCAGGAAGGATCATTAATTCAGTTATCAGTTATCAGTTATCAGTTATCAGTTATCAGTTATCAGTCATCAGTTATCAGGTATGAGGGGAGTGGGGAAATTTCAACTAATACCCCAAAACCCTAAAACCTCAACTATCTGTTTTTTCATTTTTCACTTCCCTCAAATGTCCTTGTTCAATTTTCCAGTGACGGTCAGCGATAGGCAATAATTCGCCAGCATCGTGACTAACTACTAATAAAGTCCAGTGTTGTTTGAGACTAGCGAGAAGTTTAGCCAATTGACGACGCATCGACCAATCTAAACCGGCCGTAGGTTCATCGAGAAGTAACAGATTAGGCTGCCGGATTAACTGAACAGCGAGGGATAAACGACGCTGTTGACCTCCACTAAGATTGTGGGGAGAAGTATCCAGAGGAGTATTTTCTAATCCTACCTCCTTTAAGGCCGCTGTTAGGCGATCGCTTTTAATTTCTGGATGACCGAGACGCAACTCCTCAAGGATGGTTTTACCGCAAAAATGACGTTCGGGAAACTGAAAAACGATTCCTCCTAATTGTTGCAGGTGCAGCACCGTTAATTCTTGGTCCCGCCAGTGAATCGTCCCTGCTGTTTTATCGGCAAAGCCTGCTAAAATTTCCAAAAGAGTCGTTTTTCCGGAACCACTGGGGCCAACAATCAGACCTAATTCCTGGGGTGCTAATTCGAGATTAATCCCCTGTAAAATGGGATTGAGGGCAGCGGGAGGATGATAAACCACATCTTTGAGATAAAGCATTGACAAGAAAATAACTGGAAATTAAGTCTAGAAACCCGTTTCTATTGTGACAGATTTTTTCATTCGCTCAAGGAGACTTTTGACCATGGTGCTGAGGTTAGGTTTAACGAAAAAAATGGCGATCGGTGCTTCGCTGGCTGTTATGGTAGTGGTTAACTGGATTGGTCCCGGGTTGGCCGGAGATCCTTTCCGCAAAACCAATCCCCGACCGATTGGTGATAAGACCGAGGCCGCTTTTAACGCTATTTTTAAACAAGGTAATTATCTAGAGGCAAAAAAATTAATTGTTGAGGCCACAGAAAAGGAACCCCAAGAACCTTTGTCCCATGCTATGCGTGCCTCTCTTGCTTTTACCGACCAGGATTGGAACACCCTCAAAACCTACTCCGAGAAAACTAAGGCAGCGGCCAAACAAATGCAGGACAGCGACCCTTTAAGGGGAAATTTGTATCTTGCGGTGGGGAGTTTTTTGGAGGGAACCTACGTTTTTCAAACCGAAGGAGCAGTATCGGCTATCCCCAGGCTACAACAGGTGTTTCAGTATTTGGAAACCGCAGAAAAGGTTAGTCCTACGGACCCAGAATTGAACCTGTTAAAGGGTTATATGGATTTGATTTTAGCGGTTAATCTGCCCTTTTCTAGTCCCCAAGAGGCAATTCAACGGCTAGAAACCTATGGAAGTCCTGATTACTTGGTCGATCGAGGTATCGCTCTAGCTTACCGGGATTTAAAGCAGTATGATCAGGCTTTGCGGTTTATCGATAACGCTCTGGAAGCGACCCCCGATAATCCAGAATTAATGTATCTAAAGGGTCAAATCCTGAGAATTCAAGGCAATACGGATAAAAATACTGGCTCTTTGAAACTGGCACTAGATTACTTTAATAATGCCCTAAAAAAACAGGAACAACTCCCCGAATCAGTTAAAAAACAGTTAAATCGCGAACACCGTAAGGTACAAGAGGAGATTAAATCCCTAGAAAGCACCGCTAATCGTTAAAAAACGCCTAAAAATAGTCAATATTTAGGGGTTTTTATCAGTTATCAGCTTCTGAAGGCAAAAGGCAAAAGGCAAGAGGCAAAAGGCAAGAGGCAAAAGGCAGCCGTCAAGGCTGCATCTCAGATTTGCAGGAATACCGACAATCAGCAATTATCAGTGACTCTTAGATGATGACAAATGTATCAGCAGCTGCGTGTAAGCATCCTACCGAAAAACTAATGCGCTCCGGGGTTTGGGGGCGGCACTTCGACACATTTCGACAGGCTCAATGTAAAGGCTCAGTGACCGCGCCACGCCCCCAACGGGGGGTTTGGGGGGTTCTACCCCCCAAAAGCTTGGATTGAGTGGTAAAATCAGAAACAACACCCGATTTTAGCAGGGGGGTTTCCCCGTAAAAATCCCAATTGGTAGATTTACAAAAATGAGATGCACCCGCCGTCAAATTTTGCCAAAACAGAAAATCTCCTCTTATGGTATATAAAGTAAAGGATTATTAAGCTTCGCGGAAGTTTATTAATTAAAGTTAAAAATATATTGACAAAAAACACGGCTTGTGGTACGGAGCAGAATTTAGCCAAACCTCCTAGCTGATTTATTGTCAAGGGTTCACCTAAGTGTAATTGGAGATTTCATGACGGCAACGACGGATAAATTGCATGGGGAGTTGATCACCTCGATCGAGCCAGACTTTAAACTGAAAGATATTATTCAAAGCATTCCCAAAGAATATTTCCAGAAAGACCCGGTTAAAGCTTGGTTTGGTGTGATTACGAATATTTTGGCGGTCATTGCCGGTTATGTAATGCTAGTTTATTCTCCCTGGTATTTACTGCCTTTAGCTTGGATTTTCACAGGTACAGCTTTAACGGGATTTTTTGTGATCGCGCATGATGGCGGTCATCGGTCTTTTTCTAATCGACGCTGGGTTAATGATCTTGTCGGTCATATTTTCCTCTTACCGCTTATCTATCCGTTCCACTGTTGGCGTTTCCTCCATGATCGCCACCATGCTAAAACTAACATGGTAACGATAGATAATGCTTGGGATCCGTGGGAATTAGAAGCTTTTAACTCGGCCAATCCCCTGGTGCGTCTCTTTTATCGCGGTATTCGCGGACGTTTCTGGTGGCTCGGTTCGATCGCCCACTGGGCTATTCTACACTTCAACATCGAACAATTCAAAGAGAACGAACGGGAAAAAGCCCGCTTTTCGATGATTGTCGTCCTAGTTTTTGCCGCTATTTTTTTCCCAACCCTCATTTTCTACACTGGTGTCTGGGGATTGGTTAAATTTTGGGTGGTGCCTTGGTTTGTCTATCATTTTTGGATGAGTACCTTTACCCTTGTCCATCACACAGACCCCGATATTCAATTTTACTATCCCGAAGAGTGGAATCAAGCTTTAGCGCAACTAGAAGGAACAGTTCACTGTAGCTATCCCCGTTGGGTAGAAATTCTCTGTCACGATATTAATGTCCATATCCCCCATCATATTTCGACGGCGATTCCCTCCTATAACCTCCGCAAAGTTCACGCTAGTCTCAAAGAAAATTGGGGTAGTCACCTGAAAGAAACTAAGTTTTCTTGGGCATTAATGCGGCGAATCGTTGATTATTGCCATATTTTCGACTCCGAAACCGCCTATAAAACCTTTAAGGAAACCCGCGGTTAAATCAGGAGACAGCCGAACGGAGTCAGTATTGACTACGGACTCTGTTCGGCTGACCCCACGAACAAACTTTTTGCCGCAAACCCTAACTACTATTCGGCCGTTGCTAATCCAGTTTCGGTGCCGCCGTTGCTGCGACGACGGGTAAGAGTATTAAAGAGCATAATTCCGATCGCTTTGATCAGATTACCTTCCAACTCTTGGAACATTTTCATGTTCATGCCAAAAGCGGCGTTAGCTTCGGCAACAATGCGATCGGCTATGACTTGATCTACCGGTAACTGGTCGAGGGTTTGACGATAGTGGTTTTTATAGGCTTTTTCGTCGGGAATATCTTTAAAATCATAGAAAGCTGTGCCGCCAGTTTCCAGATTCATCGCTTTTTCGGCGATTTTTTTCAAGATTTGCCCCCCGGACAGATCGCCGAGATAACGGGTATAGGAATGGGCGACTAATAATTCGGGTTCTGTTGTGGCGATTTCCCGAATCCTGTCAACGTAGGCCTGACCTGCGGGAGATAAAGCGATCTCGTTGCGCCAATTAGGACCGTAATAAAAATATAAATCCTGTTCCAGCGCATTTTTGCGATTGAGTTCGGGAAAACAGATTTTAGAAACGACGGGATGACTACGAAGTTTTTCCATCTCCTCTTCCATGGCCGAATAGACGAAGTAGAGGTTAGCCACCAGTTTGCGATAGGAAGTTTTTTCCACTACACCCTTGAGAAAACATTTGACAAAACCGACGTTTTCTGCCATGGTGTGGGATTTTTTCGTGCCTTCTCGCAGTTGAGTTGATAAATTAACGCTCATATTTATGATCACCTGTTGGGATGAGTAGAATGGATCGGGTTCGTTACAGATGCTTACTAAAACCGCCTATTTTGGTAGATTAAACTGAATCGATCGGTAATTTTATTAAGAATTTTTACAGTGCCGCTGGGGAAGCTTAGGGGGGAAATTTAGATATAGAAGGACTTAACCGCCAGTTAAAACCGGTATCCATCGAGATGGCGTAATTGTAAAGATTAGTGAAAAACTGCTCCCTAGTTGATCTTTAGGCAGGAGAGGGTGTAACTTAGCACCAATATCAATTTTCGACCAACACTGTTTACACTTCTTAAAAATTCTTAACATTTAGGAGACTTATATCGGCAAAATTTCACAAATTGAAACCGAATTTAGCAATCATGCTTATAATCAGTACAGGATTCTTTATGTTGTGCTAAACTCAAGCCCTTGAGAGACAAAGCCCTAGTCGCAATGTCAGTAAGAACACATTTAGTAACCCTCTACCCCAACCCTTAGTCATAACACTCTGGTAATGCCCCGAATACTTGTAATCGATGATGATCCTGCAATCGCGGAATTAGTCTCCATCAACTTGGAGATGGCGGGTTATGACGTTAACCCCGCAGAGGACGGGATTAAAGGCCAGGCCTTGGCCGTCCAGTTACAACCCGATTTAATTATGCTGGATTTAATGTTGCCCAAAGTCGATGGTTTTACCGTCTGTCAGCGTTTGCGACGAGATGAACGCACGTCCGACATCCCGATTTTGATGCTCACAGCCTTAGGACAAACCCAAGATAAAGTGGAAGGTTTTAATGCGGGTGCCGATGATTACCTGACCAAACCTTTCGAGGTGGAGGAAATGTTAGCTAGGGTACGCGCTCTCCTCAGACGCACTGATCGCATTCCCCAAGCAGCTAAACACTCAGAAATACTCAGTTTTGGACCTTTAACCCTGGTTCCCGAACGTTTTGAGGCGGTCTGGTTTGAAGGTGTGGTCAAGTTAACCCATCTAGAATTCGAGTTACTCCACTGTCTTCTCCAACGTCACGGTCAAACCGTTTCCCCCAGTGATATTCTCAAGGAAGTCTGGGGATATGATCCCGATGATGATATCGAGACTATTCGCGTTCATATTCGCCATCTGAGAACGAAACTAGAACCCGATCCCCGCCACCCTCGCTATATTAAAACCGTTTACGGTGCGGGTTATTGTCTGGAGTTACCCACCAATGAACAGGTGGTGCTTGATTCATCGGTGGCAACAGTTTAAACAGGGAGCGGATAGGCAATAGGGACAATTGTTTCCTCGCTCCCCCTGCTGTTCAGATTGAGAAGGTTTGACCGGGGGAACGCGCCCCCAGCAAGTCAGGACAATGGTGGGAGTAACTACTGGTTTACGGTAAATCCGTCGCCCCCATCAAAAAGCGATCGCATTCTCTGGCGGCCCCGCGGCCTTCATTAATCGCCCAAACCACCAAACTTTGACCACGACGACAATCCCCCGCTGCAAAGACTTTCGGTAAGCTAGTGGCAAATTGACCATGTTCGGCCTTGATATTGCTGCGGCCATCTTTTTCTAGTCCCAAATCATCGAGTAAAGGCTGTTCTGGTCCCAAAAATCCCATGGCCAATAGAACCAATTGCGTCGGGATGACTTTTTCTGTTCCCGCTACTGGTTGGGGGATAAACTGCCCTTTTTCGTTGCGTTGCCATTCCACCTGTACCGTGTGAATCCCTGTGACGTTACCCTCGCTATCCCCCTCGAATTTAGTCGCTGTGGTGGTATAAACCCGGGGGTCATCGCCAAAACGGGCGGCTGCTTCCTCTTGTCCATAGTCCAGACGGTAAATTTTCGGCCATTCGGGCCAGGGATTATCGGTGGCCCGTTCCCGGGGCGGTTGCGGCATAATTTCTAATTGGGTGACGCTACGGCAGTTATGACGCAGGGAAGTCCCCACACAGTCGGTTCCCGTGTCGCCACCGCCGATAATTACTACGTCTTTACCCGCAGCCGAGATAAAATCTTCCCCCGGTTGTCCGTCTAGTAGTGCTTTTGTATTAGCGGTGAGAAACTCCATGGCGAAGTGAATGCCATTTAATGGGCGACCTTCGATGTTCAAATCCCGGGGTTTGGTGGCTCCGGTACAGATAACCACGGCATCATATTCGTTTAAGAGGTCTTGGCTGCTGATATCCTTGCCCACTTCCGTGTTACAGACCATTTTTACCCCTTCCTGTTCGAGCATCTGGAGACGACGCAGAACCACTTCTTCCTTATCTAACTTCATGTTAGGGATACCGTACATTAATAAGCCGCCGGGACGGTCGGCCCGTTCGTAAACTGTCACCCAGTGACCAGCTTTATTTAACTGGTCGGCAGCCGCTAATCCAGCAGGTCCGGAACCGATCACAGCCACTTTTTTGCCGGTACGGATTGCGGGGGGATTGGCAGTAATCCAACCGGATTCCCAACCTTTGTCGATAATCGAACATTCAATATTTTTGATCGTAACGGGGGGATTATGAATACCGAGAACACAGGAACCCTCACAGGGAGCGGGGCAGACTCTACCAGTAAATTCGGGGAAATTATTGGTTTTATGGAGGCGATCGAGGGCTTCTCGCCACAATCCTCGATAGATTAAATCATTCCATTCGGGAATCAGGTTATTAATCGGGCAACCACTGGCCATGCCACTAATTAGGGTTCCCGTGTGACAAAATGGTGTACCACAATCCATACAACGGGCGGCCTGATTGCGGAGTTTATCTTCTGGCATGGGAAGATGAAACTCATCCCAATTATGAAGGCGATCGAGGGGGGTAAGTTCGGAAGGAAGTTCACGCAGGAATTCGATAAAGCCAGTCGGTTTGCCCATAGTCTTTTTTATCTCTGTCGTTTATTCCCTATCTTCCTTCAGAGTTCGATCGATCCCTGCAACTTTACCGATTTCTTTAATCTTATCGGCAGCTCAGTGGACTAACAGGCGGTAATTTTGACAAATTGGGTAATTAACTATTGAGTTAAAAACAGGAGATTTCAAGAGGAAGGGGGCAATTCTAAGGGTATAGCCCCGATTATTCCCTTACGAAAATCATTGAGTAACTGCATGGCTGCCCTTTCTTTATCTTCTTGATATTTGAGATTGGCCAATTTTTCGATAAAATCCTCCCCGGTTATGTCTAGAGTATTCAACCCGTAACGAGATTGTAAAAGTCCTTCATACTGTAATTCTATTAATAAATCGACAAAAGCCGCCGCTATCCTTTGGTTATCATAACCAGCATCCCCAATATCCTCACAGATAGCTAATTTCACCGCATCCTTTTGATTTTCTAAACGGGAAGGAATCACCCCGGGTGCGTCTAATAATTCTAAGGTGTCGGAAATTCGCACCCATTGTAACTGTCGCGTTACTCCGGCCCGGCGGGCGCTGGCGACGACTTTTCGCCCTAATAAACGGTTAATCAGGGCAGATTTGCCCACATTGGGAAACCCAATCACCACGGCACGTACTGGACGCGGTAACATTCCTCTTAGTTGGCGTTTTTGGTTAATTTCATCACCAATTTTTTCCGCCGCTTTGATAATTGCTTTAACTCTTTCTCCCTGTTTAGCGTTAGTAAAATAGACGGTTTCTCCTTGACTTTTAAACCATGTTACCCATTGTTGCTGGGCAGATTCGGGAATCATATCGAGACGATTTAAGATTAATAAGCGCGGTTTATTGCCAATCCAATCGTCCACCTGGGGATGATGGGAAGCTAAGGGAATGCGAGCATCGCGCACTTCTAGGATCACATCCACGAGTTTAAGATGTTCCTTAAGTTTTCTTTCCGCTTTGGCAATATGACCAGGATACCATTGAATTAACGACATGGGAGATGGGAGTATAAAATTAAATTTTATCAGGAATAGTCCCTAGATAGCTATAATTATCTGAGAAAGAGTTTAGTAATTTCACTGCAATTATAACAGGATTGTCGATGACTAATTTAAAAAAATGGCAAATTATTAAGTCTGAGCTAGTTTTTCAGAATCGTTGGTGTCAAGTCCGTCAAGATGCGGTGAAGTTATCCTCTGGACAAGTTATCGATGATTATTTCGTTAATATTCGTCCTGAAATTGTTTTAGTTGTTCCAGTTACTGGGGATAATCAATTAGTTTTTGTTCGTCAATATCGTCACGGAGTTAAGGAAATTTTATTGGAATTTCCCGCTGGAGCAGTGGATGCGGGTGAAGATGATATTACCGCAGCAGCGCATCGGGAATTCGAGGAGGAAACTGGTTATCAAAGTGATTCTCTAATACCTCTAGCTGTTTTGTACGATAATCCTGTTAAAGATACTAACAGAATTCATATTTTTTTGGCTCTTAATGCTACTCCCACCGGTCAACAAAAGTTAGATATTACCGAGGAAATTGAAGTTATTCTGCGACCTTTACAGGAAATTAATCCCCAGGAAATTACTGTCTCTGGTAGTTTAGCAGCTTTCTATCTAGCTAGGGATTTTTTAAAGCAAAATTAAGGAGGTATAGCGGTTATATTGATGGGGAGCCAGTTGTCAGGAGATGAGATTATTTTTATTTATTCTCCCCAATTCATAATTCATAATTCATAATTCATAATTCCCACTGTCTATGAGTAATTTTTTTATGATTGCTGGCTTTATCCTATCAGCTTATGCGATTGTTGCCAACGATTCCCTACAAACTTTAGGTACTTTTTTAAGTGCCAATGAAGAACGTCCCTGGTGGATTTTATGGCTGTATTCCAGTATAATCTTAGCCTCGATTTTTATCGCTGGTTGGTACATTAATCAGGGAGATGTGGCTTATAATCGACTAGAAATGATTCCCTTCCCAGAAAATTTTACTTGGATTTATATCGTTCCTCCCCTGGCAATTTTAATTCTCACCACTTGGGGAATACCTGTGAGTACAACCTTTTTGGTTTTAACAGTTTTTGCTCCCCAATCTCTAGATGAAATGTTAATTAAATCTGCTTGGGGTTATGCTATTGCTGTTATAGTGGGGTTAGTAATCTATCGAATTATTTATCGATTAGAAAACTTTTTCCTAGAAACAGTTAATAAAGAACCTCAAAAAATCTGGGTAGTTTTACAGTGGTTATCCACCGGGTTTCTCTGGAGTCAATGGTTAATGCAAGATTTTGCAAATATTTTCGCCTATCTTCCCAGAAAGTTAGCTGCAACATGGTTAGTTTTATCTCTAACAGTTATGCTACTCCTGCAAACCATCATTTTTATTAATCATGGTGGTCAAATCGAGAAAATTGTCACTAGCAAAACTAACGCCCATGATCCGCGTTCTGCAACAATTATTAACTTAATTTATGGCTTAATTTTACTCTTTTTTGTTGGCTATAATCATATTCCCATGAGTACCACTTGGGTATTTTTAGGTTTATTAGGAGGTCGAGAAATTTCTCTGACTTTAACCAGAGAAACCCCTAATTTAGCCGCCACGGGTAAATTGGTTTTAGGGGATGCCTTGAAAGCTTTTATCGGTATGATTGTTAGTGTTGCTATCGCTCTTGCTTTACCTTTAATCGCTCAAAAAATTAACTATCTATAGGAAATTATGAATTATAAATTATAAATTATAAATTATGAATTATGAATTGGGAAGCTTTTTTTAGTAATCAGTAAACAGTTAACCGAAAACTGATAACTGATAACTGATAACTGATAACTGATATTAGTGGTTGTACCGCATAAGATTAAGAAAAGGTCTATTGTCAAAACTTAAGAATAACAAGATTGGGGAGATAGGCGATCGATTGACGACCCAGAGTGATAAAGTTTTCTATTACTGATAATCTCGAAATTATCGTTCAACCAGATTAAAGATGCTTCTGTGACTAGACCTTCTTCAAGAGTGACTAGGGAAAAATTGCGAGATTTACCCCTATCAGAGTGGAGAATGCGAGGAACACTAGCAGCATTCAGATAAACAGTTCCCATCTCGGAAGTGACCACGGGATTGCGTAAACGGGAAGTAGTATGACGGAGACGGTGGTGCATATGACCGAAACTGACGAGAGAAACCTGTTTTCCTAATAGCTGTGCTTGTGCGATGGCCGCTGCTAAATCCGGATCCCCGTGGTCCCCTCCCAAAGGTTGCCAATCGCGACCACAGATAGCTTCCGCTTCCTTTCCCAGTCCAGCCGGACCATTGTGACCTAAAAAAATCAGGTTATTATAGGCAGTATCTTGAATATTAGCGATAATTTTGGCAGTAGATTCGGCAAAACTGCTGATATTATAACGTTCTTGAAAAAATTCTCCATTTTTCCACTCGGAACCTCCCCAAGTAAAGGGACGACCCCCAACAATCGAAAGCTCTAAACTGGGTAGGTCTAGTTTTGAGTAACCCACATGAGCAACCCCTAATAATTCTAACTGGGCGGTGACACGATCTTCTTGATCGCGATCGTAGGGACATTGTTTTCGTCCCCAGGGGGTGGCGCTATACCAAGCGTCATGATTACCGAGAATAACGGCTTTTGGTAAGGACAAACTAGCAATCCGACCGACAATTTCTAGGGATTCATTGCCAAAATCCCCCACAAATAGGGCTAAATCCACTTGTAAAGCTTCTAGTGCTAAATTATCTTCTATTTCCCATTGGTCGTGAACGTCACCGATGACGGCGATTTTATAGGTGCGAGGGAAAGAATTTACCATTACCAGTTATTAACTATCATTTACCATTAAAGATCATAACTAGGGTTTGCAGCAAAAAGTACGGGCGAAGCATTCGGATAGAAAATCTCCGGTTTCAGGGATAGGTTATTGTCCGAATGCTTCACCCCTACAGGACGCGGGCCGATGAAGACGCAAGGTTTTGAACCACGATTCTCTCAAAATCTCGCATCTGTGGGAGCGAAACAGAAACCTAAAACCCTTACCTCGTCTATATTTCACATTTATTCAGCAAACCCTAACTAGGATTGGTAGTCGAAAACCGTGAGCAAGAAAGAGAGATTTTTTCTCAAATTACCAATGAAAAGGTAAAGATTTAAAACAAAGTTACCCACAGTCATCGGTTTTTTTGTAAATTTAGATACAGAATTATCAGGGTGATCTGTGTATGTCCTTACTACAATCTCGCACTACTGCCGTTGTTACTTGTCCCCAAGCAAATACATGGGTACGACTAAGAATGCTTCCCTCTCCATACAGCTTTGATGAAGCACTACTACTCTGTGAACAGGATCAAGGCCGTTGGGTGGCATGGATTCCCGACTTTGGCGAAATTATCTTGATTGAAGGACAATTTGAGGCATAAACTAACTCTTGCTGACAATTAAAGCAGCTAAACAGCGATCGATCACTTGTTTTAATACTAGAGCAGTCCAATCGATATCGGCTGCGCTGGTGTCCCTTCCCAGGGTTAAACGAATTCCCGCCAATGCTTCTCGATCGCTGTAGCCCATAGCTTTTAAAATTGGACTAGGGGAAAGTTTGCCACTATGACAGGCGGATCCGGAACTAATGCCGATTCCTGCTAAATTAAGCTGACGAACTAGCTGTTTTCCCGTGATGTGACTGTTATCGTCGGGACGGACAATAAAGCTGACGTGGTGGGGTAAACGATAGAATCGGTCCCCCGTGGGCAGCAGATAAGGATAATCAGCTAAGAGGTCAAATAATCGATCTCGTAGGGCGATTAAACGCATTTTTTCGCTAATTAAGTCTTTTTGGGCTAATTCGGCCGCTAAACCAAAAGCTGCGATCGCTGGTACGGATTGGGTTCCCGATCGCAGGCCTTTTTCCTGACCACCGCCCCGCAGTAATGGTAAAATGTCGACACCGGCTCTGATGTATAAAGCTCCCGATCCTTGCATTCCATAAATTTTATGGCTAGAAAGAGATAATAAATCTACGGGCAGTTTCCGCACATCAATGTCGCATCTTGCCGCCACCTGCACGGCATCGGTGTGAAAAAGAACTCCCCTTTCCCTGGCAATGCTGCCCAATTCTTCAATCGGTTGTAGGGTTCCCACCTCACTTTGTCCGTAAATAATGGAAATTAAGACCGTATCGCTTTGAATTGCGGCTTTTAGGTCTAAAGGATTAACTCTACCTTGACGATTGACGGGAAGACGAGTAATTTGCCAACCTTGCTCTTCTAATTGTTTACAGGGTTCAGCGATCGCCGAATGTTCCACACTAGAAATAATTATATGACGGGGGCGGTTATACTGTTGAGCAACCCCGATAATCGCTAAATTATCGGCTTCTGTGCCGCCAGAAGTAAAGATAATCTGATCTGGATTGGCATTAATTAACCCTGCTACCTGTTCTCTGGCCATTTCGATGACTGTCGCCGTATCCTGTCCCCAACTGTGTAAACTGGAGGGATTGCCCCAATGATGCCGCAGAATAGTGGCAACCCGCTCGATTACTTGGGGATGAGTGGGGGTAGTGGCGCTATAGTCAAGATAAATTTGCATTATTTTACAATCTGAGAAATGAGAGTCAAGACAGGCAGCTATTCTCATTTTAGGGGCTTAAGGATTAGAAAGCGGGTTTTTGGGTTTCTTCTTTTAAAAGAAAACTGCTTTCTAGCATCTTTTCTGATCTCAGGGTAAATCAAAAGTCTGAGCAAGGTTTTTCATGGTACGGAACAGCTTATAAGGCTGGTCAGGAAAAGTTTGAAAGTCAAACCTTTGGTAAAATCTCACTGCTTTATCGTCAACCGCCTCTACCACCACCGCAAAACACCCCGTTGTTTGACTGACTCTCAGACTTCTATATAAAGCATCCATAATCAACAATTTCCCCCAACCAGATCCCCGACAATCAAGATCCACTGCTAATCTACCAATTAAAGTCACGCCAACTAGCGGATATTTAGGCAACTTTTTAGCAAGACTTTGGGGTAGCGATTCGAGATTGATGCTACTCATGGATAAAGTATAGTAGCCCATGATTTTTTTGCGTTCTCGGTCAACGAGAACGTAGGGAATGGCAATATTTCGCTTCTTATCTTGGGTAGCGAGGTCGTGCAAGTAGCGATCCAGTTGTTCGTTACCACACCTAAAAGCTGCTCGATTGTGATGGCTTTCGAGAGTTTCTAGACAAAAATCAACAGATTCCGAATTTAACACAAATCTAGCAACTATTTATTCATCATTTGCTCGTACCATTGAGCGTCTGCTTGAGCCTGCTCGGAGGGAGCGGGGGGATTTAACAGGGCCTCGACAAAAGTTAATTGATCGCGTTCGGTTAATTCTACCAATTGGCTATCTTTGATCGTTTGCATAGCTGCCTCAGCCAAAACTGACACCATAAATTCAGTCAAGTTCTGTCCCCGTAAAAAGGCAGCCATCTCCATCAGTTGCTTTTGCTCTGCTGTTATGCAAGCCTCTAACCGCTCATTTTTGCCGATTTTAGTCTCTTGGGGCAAATCTTTATCTGGTTTCGTTCTCATGACTTAGAAATTATCTAATTTAAGCACATTATATTCTTAGAAAACGGGTTTCTTCAAGTAAGCGGGTGGCTCTTCTAGGTTCTGTGTGATAAGTTTAACTTACTATATGATCGATCGATCTTTTTGTCCTCTGTGTCTGGAGTGGTTCCCTCCACTCCCTCGCCAGCAGGACTATATCTCAGAATACATTTTACCCACCAAATCCAAAAGAGCCAGCGGGTTTCTGAGTTGTTGGGAAACCCGCTTTCTGGCTTATACTAAGCGTCAGAGGATTTACAGGGGTTAAGTTATGACAGGAATTGAAACAACCATTGTAACGGCATTGACTAATAATTTTATTGGCCAAATGATTAAATCGGGGTGGGAGGGTATTAATAAAAATGAGTTATTGAATAAAGATGTCGGGCAACTTATCAAAGAAGGAAAGTATCTTTTTTTACGGGAATATACTCAACGTTACTGGGATCGGCACGGCATGATTAAGGTTTTAAAAATGTCTAAGCCGATGGATTTGGAGTCAATTTATGTTAATGTCAAATGTTTGGGGAATTTAGTCAGGGATTATTATGATGAAAATTTAGAAAATAAATATCGTGAGAGTAAGCAGCGACGTTTTAACTTTAGGGATGATGGTAAAAAAGATGGTTTACTTTTGGCGAATCAAGAACAATATTTAATGGTACTTGGTGATCCCGGCATGGGTAAATCTACATTTTTGCGAAAAGTTGGGCTAGAAGCTCTCAAGGGAAATAAAGACAGTTATCAGCATTCTCTAACACCTGTTTTACTGGAGTTGAAAAACTTTAAAGAAAACGAGATTAATATTCAGGCATTAATTGAAGAGGAGTTTAAAATCTGTGGTTTTCCCAACGTGGAAAAAAATATTAGCAATAAACTAGAAAAAGGAGAATTACTAATTTTATTAGATGGTTTGGATGAAGTGCCAACAGCTAATGTGAATAATGTAATCGAGAAAATTAAAGATTTTGTAGATAGGCATTACAAAAATCGTTTTATTCTCTCCTGTCGCACTGCTGCTAGAACTCATCTTCAACGATTTACCGATATTGAAATTGTCGAATTTGATGATCAGCAAATTCAAAGTTTTATTGAACATTGGTTTAGTTCGGAATTAGATCGCAAAAATGAGACAGCTAAAAATTGTTGGGAACTGTTGCAAAAGGAGGAGTATAAAAGTGCAAAAGAGTTAGCCCATACACCGTTATTGTTGACTTTTTTGTGTTTGGTTTATGATGAAAATCAATCGTTTCCCACAAATCGCAGTCGCCTTTATCAAGATGCGTTACGAATTTTATTGGAAAAATGGTCAGCCGAAAAACGTTTACCTAATCGCGGTTTAGTTTATGAAAATCTCAGTATTGAGCAAGAAGAAATTTTGCTATCTGAAATTGCTTATCAAAATTTTGTAGCAGATAAACTTTTTCTAGAAAAACGAGAAGTTGTTAAGCAAATTAAAGATCACCTTAAACAAAACTTAAATGCTCCGCAACATCTGGACGGCGAAAAAGTATTAAAAACCATTGAAATTGAACAGGGAATTTTAGTAGAGCGGGCGAGAGATGTCTATTCTTTTTCTCATTTAACCCTTCAGGAATACCTCACGGCTCAGTATATCTATGACAATGAGTTGATTGAAGAAGCAGTTAAGAATTATGTAACAGAAACTCGTTGGCAAGAGGTGTTTTTGTTAGTAGCGGGTTTGATGCGAGGGAAAGCCGATAAATTGTTATTAGCAATGGAGAAAGAAGCCCATAATTATCTTAAAACGCCCCTCGGTCAAAAATTAGTGCCGATTTTGCAATGGGCAGATGAGATGACTAAAGATTCTGTTGATAGTCCGATTAAACCTGTAGGAAGAAGAGCGAGTGCCTATTGGCTCTTCCTCGCCACCGCCAACGTCACCGCCAACGCCAACTTCATTGTC
Source organism: Microcystis aeruginosa Ma_MB_S_20031200_S102 (assembly GCA_007095845.1). Lineage (GTDB taxonomy): Bacteria > Cyanobacteriota > Cyanobacteriia > Cyanobacteriales > Microcystaceae > Microcystis > Microcystis aeruginosa_D. The sequence goes on along the minus strand of SFBI01000042.1, from coordinate 835 downwards.
ACCGCCAACGCCAACTTCATCGGTATCGCCATCACCAACAGCATCGACATCGCCTACGCCTACGCCCCCGAAATCGCCTACAACATCTCCAGGATACTCTTTACCCCGAAACTCATCGATGAGTATGTCCAGTTAGTTAACTTATTTGCTCAGTATCGAATTGTTTCTAGGGTTAATTTTTTCCAATTAATCGCTGATTTAGAGGCTTTAAAACAAAATATTCCTGATGATAAAGCAACTAAAAAAGAACGTCGAGAATTTGCTGATCAATTATTTGAAGTGTGGAATACTGCTTTTAATTTAACTAAATTACTTAATTTATCCACCTACAAATTTGACGATATAAACAAGGATTATTTTTATATTAATCTCCGGATTCTCGACTGCAAAAAAGTGGCTGTTAATATTTCCCCTACCGTTTGGCAAGAAATCGAAGAACGAATGCTCCGCGTTCCTTAACTTCTACTTTTTTCTCAAATTTTGCCTTTCCAATTGCATGAGATTACCGAATATTAACACTATGAGGATTGAGAGCTTCAAAAACCTTGCATTACCATTAAGATAACTGTTATCAGTTTTGTTGAGAAATGTGTAGAGTTGGAGCCGACCCTTGACTGGAACCCAAGCTCTCGTGATAACTTGTAAGGGAGTTATCAACAAGACACCATCAGCTAGACAACCCTTCCAGTTTCTCTATGTTTCATCCTAACCCATCAGAAACCCGTGAAGATATCCGCGAGTATGTAGCTCAACTACAACTTCACATGGCTTTACAAGCTCGTAATCTCGTCCCCAGTCTGACTAATACTAGCGATAGTCGCGAGAAACTGCTGCA
>SFBI01000041.1 GCA_007095845.1 Microcystis aeruginosa Ma_MB_S_20031200_S102 | reverse complement strand
GTCCAGCAATGCTCTAAAGTTGATAAATATCAATCTAACAAAAACTCAAAGCTTTACTATACAAGCTTTACAAGCATAAGTTGTTAATAGTTTTACATGACAGGTTCGGTAGAGCCTTTATAGTTAACTAAGATGGTTAGCTAAAAACTGTCTTTGATTCTTTAACTTGTCCTTGTTATACTCGAAAAAGCTCGGAAGTATAAGAGTTTGTGCTGCCTATTTTTTCGGAAAAATAGGTTGTAATGGGAGATTCTTTGTTTTCCTAGACAAAAATAATTACTTTTTCAAAAAAACACTTTTCTATTTTTTTTGTTGGGTATTTTATTCTCTGGAAGTCCCTAAACAATAAAAACAGAGTTCTCATCAAGAAATTTGGCTTAAACCTAACAAAAAATAATCCCATACTTTAATTCCAGTAGCCAATAAATATCTCTCTGTGTTCTCCGTGTCTCTGGGGTGACATTTGCACCCCAGAGACACAACTACTTACTTAGCAAATTTCCCCTTACCTTGCCACAATTCACCCTTAGCCTTGCGCCGTCGCAGCAGACCTTCATGGACATTGGAACCCAGATTAGAGTAGAGTTCTAATACTAAATCTAGTTATTAAAAACTGATTATTTATTCCCCCTTTCAAGAAAATATTGAAGACCGGCTAAATCGAGCTAATTAAGTGATTTAGTAATATTTATACCAATATGTTTAATGACTGGGGGACAGACAGCGTTAGAAAGTTGTTTAATAGCAGCGGTGCGAGAAACAGGAAAATAATAATCATCGGGAAATCCCATTAATCTTTTTATTTCTAAGAGACTTAAATGTCTTCTTTCCTTGCTATACACTGGAATCATGGCACCACCACCGCTAACACTAACTGCAAAAGTAGGAAAGGGTTTTCTTAATTGATGAGTTCGCTCTAGATGAAAAACAATTGACAAAAATCGCCAAATGCCTTTCTATATAAGGGTTCCATCCCTTATAACCCCCGTCCATTGCATAAGACAAACCGAAGAGCCGGGTTTTTGGATAGAAATTGCTCGGATGCCACTAGATCTCATGTGATAAATACAATTATCATAATCTACATTAACACTTGCCCTTTCAATACTTATTCTTGTTTTTGGCAGTTGAAAAGATAATTGTTCGGACTTAATTCTACCAGCATAATAATCAATATACTGCTGCCATTTTTCTGATATGGGAATTGAATAATCCCCTGGAACAATAATTTTTTCAATACCCACTTCTGCATGGCAAGGTTGGGGAAATTGAAAGTTTTTAATTCCTAAATCCTTGCGGAAAGCCAATAAAAAAAAGCGAGGTCTTGATTGAGAAATTTGGAAATATTTACTATCGATAACTGCATAAAAAGCCAGATAATTTATTTCTTTTAACTGGGTTAATATATCTTTTAATATCTGCCCTTGATTTAAGCGCAGGATATTACTAACATTTTTAAGAAAGATAACTTTAGGCTTTTTTTCATGGCAAATTCTCAGAATTTCCTGAATCGCTAGTCCGCGACTGTCTTGCCAACCTTTTTGTTGTCCTGCTCTGGAAAATGGCTGACAGGGAAATCCCCCACAAAAAACCTCAAAATCGGGAAGTAAGCTAGGAATTAAAGCTTCAACATCTTGCGGTTTTATCGATTCATGAAAATTGTGATTGTAGGTTTTCACACAATCTGGGTTATTTTCGTTGCTAAAAACACATTGCCAACCGATTTGTTCAAGACCAAGACGAAAGCCACCAATCCTCGCATAAAAATCGGCAAAAGTCAAGCAACTATGGGTAAAATTTTTGTTAGCTGGACGAATAGGTAACTGGTTCATAATGTTGATTGAATAACCGAGAGTCTTATCTATTTTCTCAGATATTATTGTACTAGATGCCCAAGGGGACAGACGGACAGACAGGGGGAGAATCTGACTAACTTTCCCTAGGGGCTTTTGTTAAGTTACATTAAGCCCTACAATAAAATTCTAGTGAGTTAGACGAAATTCGCTCGATCGCCCAGTCTTATCTGCTCCTAGCTGAGATAGAGAAAAGATAGCGTATCGAGAAACAGAAAACTTGAGCTACTCAAGCTTTCGTCAATGCTGCCCTGTTATTCATCTTGAGTTACAACCTAGTGTCCCAAACCCTATCTAAACCCACCCTAGAAAGAGAATTTTTACCATTTACCCTACAGGATGTCCGTCTAGCTATCCCAGACCCTTGCTTCCAATCAAGCGTTTTTCGCTCTTTAGCTTACTTTTTTTTTGATCTTGGCATTATTACCCTACTTTACTGGATAACTTACCAGATTAATCAAGCTTGGTTCTTCCCCCTTTTTTGGTTTATGCAGGGAACCATGTTTTGGGCCCTATTTGTCGTCGGTCACGATTGCGGTCACGGTTCCTTTTCCCGTTATCGTTGGTTAAATAACTTAATCGGTCATCTCAGTCATACTCCCATTCTCGTACCTTTCCACGGTTGGCGTATCAGTCATCGCACCCATCATGCTAATACTGGCAATATCGACACCGATGAAAGTTGGTATCCCGTCACGGAAACCCAGTATAACAATATGGCCTGGTACGAGAAATTAGCTCGTTTTCAGCTAATTTTATTTGTTTATCCCCTTTATCTTTTCCGTCGTTCCCCTAACAAACAGGGATCCCATTTTATGCCAGAAAGCCCCCTCTTTCGCCCCTCAGAACGGTGGCAGGTACTGACTAGCACCGTTTGCTGTACCTTTATGTTAGGTCTATTAATCGGGGTGGGTATTAGCCAAGGCTTTTGGTTTCTGTTTAACTACTACATCATGCCCTACATCGTCTTTGTGGTTTGGTTGGACCTGGTGACATTCCTACACCATACCGAAGATGATATTCCCTGGTATCGCGGTCAAGACTGGTACTTTCTCAAAGGGGCGCTTTCTACCATCGATCGCAATTATGGCATCTTTAATCCCATCCATCACCAAATTGGTACGCACGTCGCCCATCATATTTTTATCACCATTCCCCACTATCATCTCCAAGAAGCAACCGAGGCTATCCGTCCCGTCCTAGGAGACTATTATCGCGTCTCGAAAGAACCGATTTTCAAATCTCTCTGGCGGTCCTACCGCAATTGTCATTTTGTCAGTGACCAAGGTAGTAAGATTTTTTACCGCAAAAACTAATCCTGTCTTAGATATTAGGAGGAAACGGCAGCAAAATCTGCCTCCTCCTCTCACACCGAGAATAGTTGCCAAAACTGGAGGTAAAGTCTTTGTTTTTATTTGATTCAGTGGCAAGGGATAAAGCTGATGCAGTGAAATTGAACAACGTACAAAGGGAATGACATTGGTAGAATTGGCCAAGAATCAAACAAATATCAAAGCGGTTCTCTATAATTTGATCATTTGACTTTTCAACAGCTCCTGACAAGAGGATATTAAGCATCCATAATTCCAAAATTTATGCTCAAGCAGGTCTAAAGAGTGAATTTGTATGATACCGTCTATTGTAGTAGCTCAATTATAACTTTGCTATAAAAGATTAATTGCTCAGACAGCAAAAAAGTAGCAGATTATGACACAGGTGACGAATTATTTGCTAGTAGCACTCGATGAATCGCCCATCCCCTCAGCTATCGACCAAATTGCGATCAGATTTATAACTGGGTAGAAAAGCTCAGAGAAGCAACTACATTAATAGCAAAAGTTTAACGAAAAGATAGGTTAGTTTGGGGCAGTATTTCCACCTAACTTAATTGTTTCAATAGTAAACCAATGAGCGCACCAGCCAGAATTAACCAGGTAGAATTAACCTGAAAACGTAGTAAAAGAATACCAGAAACAAGAGATAAAATGATAGCCAATAAGTTAAAAGGTAAATTCCCGTAGGGTTGTAACCAAGTAGCTAGAGCTAAATTAAAAATTACTGCTACCATTAAAGCCACTGCACTAGCATTAATTGCGTCTAAAAAAGCCCCCGCCCAAGCGGATTGTCTCAGTTTAGGAATAAGAGGATTAAGTAATAAAACAAAGATAAAAGAAGGAAAGAAAATCGCTAGAGTTGCCACAATTGCCCCCGATACTCCTAATATTTGATAACCGATAAAAGTGGCTGTGGATAACACCGGACCGGGGGTAAATTGACCGATAGCAATAGCATCTAATAATTGTTGTCGAGTTAACCATCCTTTCCCTTGCACTAAATCCGCTTCTAAAAAGGCAACTAATACATAACCACTACCAAATAAAACACTACCTACCTTGAGAAAAAATAGCCCTAATCCTGTTAATGTCGGTGGGATATTGCTAGGAGTAGCAACAGCCGTCGCACTGCCTATTCCTGCCACAATCAGGGGAAAAGTAGCGAATTTTTTGAGGATAAACATCCCGATAATTCCCCCTAACAGTAAAGCGATAATTTCATTTAAACCTAAGATTAATAATCCGATAACTCCCAATCCGATGAACAGTAATTGACGGGTTTTTAGTGCCTTTTTACCTAAGCGCCAGAGTGCCTGAAAAATCACGGCAATTACTACTGGTTTAATCCCCGCAAAAATCGGAGCCACATCGGGTAAAGTCCCGTAGGTAGTATAAATCCAAGCTACAAAACCCGTAATTAACACCGCAGGAGTGATAAAACAAACCCCAGTGATGATTAAACCCGCTAAACCACCAAAAATATAACCGATATGAATAGCCATTTCCGTGGAATTAGGACCAGGAATCAGATTAGTGGCCCCCACCAAATCGAGAAATCGCTCCTTAGTCATCCAACCGCGACGCTTAACCACTTCTTCCTCCATTAAAGCGATATGGGCAGCCGGACCACCAAAACCGATAATGCCGATTTTGAGAAATAAAAGGGCAAGTTGCGAGAGATTGGGAGGCGATGAAGTCAGCATTTTCTGATTACCAATAGTTTTTCTAGAATCAAGTTTATGTCCAAAAGAATAAGCCTAAGTTAAATTCTTGGCTAGAACTCGTCAATTCCAAAATTTCATAATTGCAAAAGTGCTTTAGACAAACTCAATTATAAGCATTTAATGCTCCCGTTCAAGTAAATCTGATACAAAAAAAGTTAAGAAAAATTAATCAATAATATTGATTAATTTGTCTATAATAGACCCCATAAATGCCCAGTGAAACCATAATAAACCATAGACAATAATCAATTATCACAATCGACCCTCGATGGCACTCAATCCGTGTGGATGTGGATTGGGGAGCATCTCATTTATGCAAGTGAGTAGTTATACTTAACCCTGGCTATCTGACGGCATTATATAGTTTTACCAATAAATGTTAGAACAAACAGGAATAATTATGCAAACGCCATCGCAATTTATGCGTTTATTTAGAAAATGGGTTTCTTTGAGAAACTATTTAGAAACCCGTTTTCTTGTAATAAATATTAATTTTTGTTATGGAAACCTTGAAAGATTGGGGATTGTTTGCATGAAATAGCTGAAGTCATCCTTTGCAGTTAATGTCATGACTTCTCCCCTGTTGCCGATTTTTCCTGCTGTTATGATCGATGTATTTTCCAATCCTCGAACAGCAGATTTTTTATTAGTTATCCTATTTTTAACCCTGAAATATATGATAGCGATGATAGTTTAAAAAATCTAAATCCGGTGAAAAGCGATCGGGAACATTTAAAGTCTTGCCGCGATATTTGATAAAATTTAGTTCTAACGTCTCGCTACCTTGATCCTGAGCCTTTTTTTCGATCTCGTGACCAATAATTAATCTTAAATCCTCATCGAAACTAATTAAACCTCGATCAAAAGCAGTATCATGAGTACGAGCTAGGCACAGGCCATTATGAGGGTTTAAACGTTGTTCGGGAAATTGACTCCAGGGTAATATATGACTAGCTGTTAGTAAAAGAGGAATCGGATTTCCTGTAATACAGCAACGATAGTTATATAGGGCTAAAATTGTCTTTCTAAAAAAGTTTTGTCCGATTCTAACTTTTCTGATTGCCTCGGTTTCTGTTTTGATCTTTTCTGAAAAATCAAGTCTAGTAAAATCCTCTTGCTGCTCGTTGATAACTCCTAAAAGAACTTGTAATTTTTCCTCACTTTCTAGGGCTAATTCTGTCCAGTTATCCTCGAACTCCCGCCAGATTTCCCGATCAGCTTTACTGATACCTTTTAACCCCTGTACTCCTCGCAATTGATGCCTGGGATCGAGAGAACCAAAATTACATAATTTCATCACCAAGGCCGATGGTGTTCGCTGTAACTTTTCAGCGACTTCGATAATAACAGGATTATTGGTGTGGAATTGTCCATAGGGAAATTTATAGTATAAATTGAGAGCGATCAGCAGCTCATCCCTTGTCCATAAATTCTTAGTCATAACCTCTAGAAAATACCACGATCAGCCCTGAAATTACTGCTCAAATCAAATCGGGAAAAAATTCGCGTACTGCTGGATGAATTAACCGATGATTGGCGACATTTAACCCCTTAGCGAGGGAAACATCTTGATCCAAGGCTTTTATCCCATGGTCGGCCAATTTAATAACGTAGGGTAGGGTACTATTATTTAAAGCTTGGGTTGCCGTCCAGGGTACTGCTCCAGGCATATTAGGCACTCCATAATGTACTACTCCCGACTCCAGATAAGTCGGTTGACTGTGGGAAGTGGCCCGCAGGGTTTCCACGCAGCCCCCTTGGTCCACTGCCACATCGACAATTACAGAACCAGGGTTCATTTTGGCGACTAAAGAGCGAGAAACTAGAGTCGGCGCTCGTTTTCCTAAGACTAGCACTGCCCCAATCAATAAATCGGCCTTAGGAACTACATTTTCTAATTGTGCCAGGCTACTATAAAGCAATTCTACCCTGGAACCGAATAAAGTTTCTAAATAGGCCAAGCGCTCGACGTTAATATCTAAAATAGTTACTTTTGCTCCCATCCCGATGGCAATTCTGGCCGCTTCCGTACCCACCACACCCCCACCAAGGATAACCACTTGTCCAGGACTCACCCCGGGGAAACCCCCCAGTAAAACTCCCCTACCTCCCTGTTGTTTTTCCAGATAGCGGGCCCCAAATTGTACCGAAAGACGACCGGCAATAACACTCATGGGAGTTAAGAGAGGCAAGCGACCATCAGCAAGCTCGACCGTTTCATAAGCGATCGCAGTTGTTCCCGACTCAATTAATGCTTCCGTTAAATAGCGCTCGGCCGCTAGGTGTAAATAGGTGAATAGAAGAGCTTCCTTGTTTAAAAAGCCGTATTCTGCCTTAAGCGGCTCTTTTACCTTGACAACTAGCGGTTTATCCCAAACTTCCGCCGCTTTTTCCACAATTTTGGCCCCAGCTTTTTGGTAATTCTCATCGCTGAATCCGGCACCTAATCCGGCGGCCGTTTCCACAAATACCCTATGACCGCGATCATTGAGTACACGCACACTACTGGGACTTAAACCGACGCGAAACTCTTGATCTTTAATCTCTTTGGGAACACCTATTTCCATGGTTTGCTTCTGGGGGACTATTTCTAACTACTTTAGCCTGTTAGTCCTAGTCTGCGAGTTATCAGGCATACTATTTGCGAATTTTAGAGACTTTTTTGGTATTCTTCGAGCAAATCGATTAAATCTATCTGACATTTGCTGGGTAATAAATCCGCTAGGGAAACTTGCAGATGACCACCTCCAAGGGTGACTTTTATCTCCCGCAGGATAGACATGACTGCATTCTCGCTTAAACTGTCGTTTTCGAGCAAAGGAAAGACTTTTTCGGCAACGACACTGTGTAAATGGGCCTCCCGGAGATACAGATGCCATTTAGCCACGTCAATGTAGATATTGTCGCCGATTTGGGCTGCCAGATTTTCGATGTCCTGAGTTGTGTTAGCCATGGGGTGTTACCGAGTAGTTAGCGATCGCCGTTATATAAATCAAATGTCCCACCAATAGAATAGCCCAAATTCCCGTGAACAGATTTAACCAAGTCCAATCGGAAAATTTAATGATATGAAAAAACCACAACCCTGAATTAATCGCTAAAAAACCCGCCACATGAACGGCGAAATTCATGCGATCATCTAAACGTCGGAAAGCAGGATCGTTTTTGCGATCGGGTTGACGTGGCCAACGAGGAGGCATAAGCAGTGATCAGTTATCAATTATCAGTTATCAGTGTACCGGTTTTTTAGCCAATAGATTTTGTCTTTGTTATCCATTAGTCAGATCCTTCTTAACAAAAAGAGAAGAAACTTAAAAAAAGGGGAAACGATTGATAGGTATAGTTTGCTGAAAAAGTTTGTTGGTGGGGTTAGGAGTCAGGAGTCAGGAGATTGCTTTTATTTATTCTCCCCCCGCAACGTGCGCGAAGTGGTCTCCCCATCTCCCCACTTCATAATTCATAATTCATAATTTATAATTCATAATTCATCTGTTTTTTGATAAAAAGTTAAGGTAGTATTGCCGTAGCGTTTTTGACGACAAATGGTTAAACCTTCTAGATTAATTGCTTGCCAAGATTTGGGATTGTGTTCCACGGCAATTTCCCCCAGAGAATCTAATAAATTAGATTGAGAGATGGCAGTTAGTACCGGTAAATATAACCCGCTTTCGTAGGGAGGATCAAAATAAATTAAATCAAAACTTTTCCCCGCTAAAGTGACTAACTTTGTTATCACATCTCCCCGAATTACCTGGAATTGCTGGTGAGAAGTTGCTAAATTGCGCCAATTTTCCTTGATAATTTCGCCAGCGCGTCCTGATTGTTCAATTCCGATTACTAGACTGGCACCTCGACATAAAGCTTCCGCACCCATGGAACCATTACCCGCACAAAGATCCAACCAACGACAGCCGGATAATTTCTGTTGCCAGATATTAAATAAAGCTTCTCGCACCCTTGCTGTCGTCGGACGGGTTAATTGTCCTGCTAGGGTTTTTATGGGACGATTGCCGTAAATTCTCATTAGTTAAAAGGCAAATTCAGTTAATCTTTTTTGTAATAAATCAGGAAAAAGAGCATAGTATCTTTGATTGAGAGGAGAGGGATGGGGGAGAGGCAATAAAGTCACTTTTTTTTGCTGTTTTAATCCATCTTCATCGGTAGCGGTGAGGGTAACTAGGAGTTTTTTGGTAAAGCGTTCTTTATCAAGATAGAATTTATCTACTTCTTTGGGTTTACCGTAGGGTTCAAACCATTTAAAAGCTTCCGTGCCAAGGGGAATGATATGATCACCTTGCCAATAAAAAACGAGCAGTTTTTCTATAAATGGACGGAAACGATCTTTCACTTCCCCAGAATAAGCTTTATTACCAGGAGGTTTGTAGGGAACTGTATTAGTTAGGAAAATTCGATCGCATACCGATAATAGCTCTTGACGATCATGGGATTTTCTCCCCTGCCAAGCTTGAAAAAATCCCTCTCTTACCATTCTACCGGCAGCCCCGATCAAAGGTTGTCCTGCATACACTTCATCTCGTCCTAAATCCCGGCCAAAAAAGCATAACTGACTAGCAAGATTACCAGCATACAAAACTGGTTCAAAGGGGTCTTTTTTTGCCTCTTGGTAAATTAGGGTATCGATGGGAAAATCCTCTTTTTTTGCCTCTTGGTGTACCTGTTTAATTAGGGTTTTAATATCGGTCATTTCAGTTATCAGTTATCAGTTATCAGTTATCAGATGTGAGTTTTCAGTTATCAGATGTGAGTTTTCAGTTATCAGATGTGAGTTTTCAGTTCACTGTTTACTGGACGGCTACGCCGTGCCTTTGGCAACACTGAAAAAAGCTTCTCCCCACACCCTACACCCTACACCCCAATTCACTCCTCGGTGCGATAGCCAAATTCTGCTAAAAGTGAGCGAGATTGTCGCCATTTCGGTTCTACCTTCACAAATAACTTTAAATATACCTCCCCGGCGATTAACTTTTGAATAGCCGATCGAGCGGAAGAGCCGATCTCTTTTAACATACTGCCATTTTTACCGATGACGATCCCTTTTTGGGAAGCTCGTTCCACGTTAATGGCGGCAAAAACCTTGGTTAAAGCGGGAGTTTCCTCGACGCGTTCAATCACCACCGCCACAGAATGGGGAATTTCCTGACGGGTTTGCAGTAAAATCTGTTCGCGGATTAATTCGCCCATAATAAACCTTTCCGGCTGATCGGTGACTAAATCGGGGGGGTAGTAATAGGGACCGACTTCGAGGGAATCAATTAACAGATTTTGCAGTTCTTCCATTCCCGTCCCCTCCAGTGCCGAAAACTTGAGCAGAGACCAGTTATTTTCCGCCGCTAAGGTGCGATAACTATCGTCGATAGGCTCCGGATCTTCCGGTTGCTGATCGGCTTTATTTAGCCCTAAAATCGTGGGAGTTTGGTTTTTAGTCAGTAAATCGGCAATATAGCGATCGCCACCACCCAAAAAATTACTACTATCGACAACAAATAAAACCAAATCTACAGAATTTATGGCGTTTTCGGCATTTTTAACTAAAACTTTGCCTAATTCGTGATGGGGTTTGTGAATGCCGGGGGTATCGACAAAAATCATCTGGGAGCGCTCGTCGGTGACAATGCCGCGTAAACGGTTGCGGGTAGTTTGAGCGATGGGGGAAGTAATGGCGATTTTTTGTCCCACTAATTGATTCATCAGGGTAGATTTACCTACATTAGGACGACCAATAATGCCAATAAAACCAGATTTAAAACCAGTGGGTGCGATGGGAATTACTGCCGAATCGAGATTAAAGGCTTGGGAGTTGATCAAATCGTTCATAATTAAAGAATATTACTTAAAAAATATTTTTACCCATGCAAAGGATAATTTTGTTCTTGTTAGTATTGATTCTAGGCTGTAGTAACCATTTAGAATTATCTATAGCAGGAAATTTAAGCGATCGCTTAACTAATTATCCTCGCTGGATGACTAAACCAGTGGTTAGTTTTGCCAGTGGAGATTTAGTTTATCCCGATTGGATGGTAGGCAGTTGGACTGTCACCAGTACCCTAATCGATTTAACCGCTCCTCTTTCTCCCCAGATTATCACACCAGGTTTTGAAAGTAATCGTCGTTACCTAGAAAAATCGATCGAGTTTCCAGTGAGATTCATCGAGAAAGCTATTTCCAGACCGATAAATGCGGCCTTTTTATCCACTATTATCAGTAAACCATCAATTGTGGCCGATCGATCCTTTAATGGTTTAGCAATTAGTCGCGCCTATTTGGGTAGTCAATCGGTATTATCGGTAAAAACTGACCCTAATAATCCCAATCGTCAGATTACCTTTTTACGGGGCGCTCATCAACTAATTTCCACGGTAATTGCCAGAAATAGCGAAACTCCTAGCCAAAATCAATTTATTGCCACAGAAATCAGTCAACAAATTTTCCGGGGAGAAACCAACACTTATCTCAATGAGGTGGAAACCACCACATCCTATCAGTTATTATCTCCTAATAAAATTCTAGGCGATCAGGTGACAGCCATTTATCTTTCCCCCCAATCCCCTGATTATTTCCAAGCGCCGAATCGTCCGGTGGCTTTGTATCGTTATCGCCTAGAATTGCTGAAAGATTAATAGAAATCCTGTAAAAATCAAAAATCTTCCCTTAGATGAGGAGACAGAAGGAGAAAAAAGACAAGAGACAATCCTAGCCATAAAACCTAAGATTGGGTCAAATTTATCTAATTGGGTCGCCGGTCGTCGGTCGTTAACACCACCTTAGGTTATACTTCTAGGAAAATGACATCGCTATTAAAATAAGTTTAATTAATGTTTGTGAGCAGAGGAGCTAGGAGTTAATGGTTTGGGATCTGGGCAAGAAAATTAAAGATGGCCAGTACACGATTCAGGAAGTATTGGGTGAAGGAAGATTTGGCATTACCTATCAAGCCAGCGATCGCAATGGTGATTCAGTAGTGATCAAAACGCCTAGGGATGTGGGTTTTAAATTGTGGGAGTCTGAGCGTTTACAGAAACTTTTTTGGCAGGAAGCGAGTAAATTAAAAGGTTGTGATCATCCTCATATCGTGCGAGTTAAAGAGTTATTTTCAGAGGGTAAAGCTAACTGCATGGTTATGGAATATATTGATGGGACGACCTTAGATCGGCGATCAACAAAAATTTTACCAGAAAAAGAAGCCTTACGCTACATTGAGCAGATTGGACAGGCTTTAATGGTGGTACATAGTCGCGGTTTTCTGCATCGAGATATTCGACCGGGTAACATTATGATTCGGACTGGTAAACCAGAAGCGGTCTTAATTGATTTTGGTTTAGCCTTAGATTTTGATGAAGAATTAACCAAAACTCGTACCCAAGAATTAGCCTCAGGTTTTGCGCCTATTGAGTGTTATTCTCGTGATGCTAAACGCGGAGCTTTTACCGATATTTATAGTTTAGGAGCCGTGTTATACGAGCTTTTAACGGGTAAAATTCCAGTGAATGCGATGACTCGAAAAATTGATCATCAGCCTTTAATTGAGCCGAAAACCTACAATTCAAAAATCAGCCCTAATATCAACAAAGCCATTCTTTGGGCATTGGAATTAGACATAGATAAACGTCCTCAGTCAGTGCAAGCATGGTTTAAGGATTTAGGTTTGTCTATTCCCAAAAAAGAACAATCTAAAATATCTCGACCCATTGTTATTAATTGGACAGCAGTGACAGCAACAACAGGTTTACTGGCTCTTTCCTTGACTTTTTTAACATCTATTGGGGTGACAGATAAAATTAAGCAAATTTTATTTCCTCAACCAACTCCGACAGTTTCTCCCCCATCTTCTCCTAAGTAGGTAGGCGTTAAAAATTATCAAATGCCCCCCTTATCAAGGGGGGATCAAGGGGGGATTAAGGGGGGATCAAAGACGATTGCAGTTCGATAAACTCACTAACCACAATGGGATGCAAGACGTGCCATTGTTGTAAACTTAAGCACCACCAAACTCCCGTAAGGGCGAAGCATTCGGGCAATAACCTATCGCTGAAACCGTAAATTTCTTATCCGAATGCTTCGCCCCTGCAAACTCAAATACCAAAACATAAGCCAATTTTGAGACAAAAGCAGATTTTTTGGTATAATAAAAACAACTATTGCAAAATTCTATGGTTTGGCAAGCGGGACAACTCCTCCACAATGGCAAGTACGAGATCCTTGAGGTCTTGGGACGGGGAGGTTTTGGCCTGACCTATAAAGCACGTCATCGCCAACTCACCCTGGAAGTGGTGATCAAAACTCCTGATATTTCGCAAAAAAGAGATACGGAATACGAGTATTATGTTAGACAATTTGAGGCGGAAGCACTCAAGTTAGCCATATTTTCCCGGACTCCCCATGCCCATATCGTCCGTATTTCCGATTTTTTTACTGAAGGTCAAGTTCCCTGTTTGGTGATGGATTTTATTCAGGGTCAAACTTTGATGGAAAGGGTGAAAACTCAAGGAAAATTATCGGAAGCGGAATGTTTAAAATATATTCGGCAAATTGGCAGCGCATTAGAGGCAGTTCATCAAGCAGGAATGGTACACCGAGATGCTCACCCCGGCAATATTATGATTCAACCCAATGGGAATGCTATCTTGATTGATTTTGGCATTGCTAAAGAGATTATTCCGGCTGGTAGTAGTTCGACGGATTATGCCGCGAATCCCGATTTTGCCCCCTATGAACAAGTTTATAAAGGTAGCAAGGCCAATCGTCAGCCGAGCGTGGATATTTACGCCCTAGCCGCCAGTTTTTATTATGCTGTCACCGGACAAAAACCGACTCCTTCAATGGAACGCCGTTTAGATAATCGTCCCTTAACATTACCGAAAGAAATTAATCCTAATTTAAGTGATCATCTTAACACAGCCATTACTCTGGGGATGGCTTTGGAAAAAGAAAACCGCCCTCAGTCTATGTCCGATTGGCTTCAACAATTGGAATTACCACCGCCTCCTGTAGAAGAAAAATATCGTCAAGAAATAGTTAATCCCCCACAGCCAAGGAACGAACCAAAAGGAAAAGACTTTCCCTGGGGTTTGTTAATCGGTGTGTTTCTTATGTATGGTGTAATTGGTTACAGTGTATGGATATTTTCAACTCCTTGGTTACTCGTGCTTGGGACAGTTTTTTCAGCTATTGCTTTTGCTGTCAATTTCGCATGGGCTGTGCTATTTTGTTTCGTTTTGACTATCGTTATGAGTTGGGCCTTACTTGTGCTAGTGGTTTCGATTATGTCTAAGGGTTCTTTTTCTTTTATTTGGATTAGAGTTTTTGCTATGATTGTGGTTATACCTGTGTTTTTAATTATGTTCATAATTTCGCTTGGGGTTGCTTTTACTGTTTATGAAGATAATTATCCATATACTAACAAGTTAGAAAAATATTTTGGTGGCTTCTATTCTTTTTTAATTATTTCTGGCACAAATCTAAGCGGTTTAGCAAGCGGTTGGTTATTGGCTTTTCTCCTGCATCCCAAAGGCTAACAAAACATAAAACTATCCTCACAATTCCGTTTTTTCTATTGTTATCTTCCCTAGATTAGGTTAATTAATGCAACCCAAAAACTAAATTGCTCCCTAGTAGTGAGTCTATTCTGCTGAGGAGCATCTCACTTGTGCCATGCGTATTAATGCTTATAGCTGTCAAAAACTATAAAACAATGAACTTGTAATCAAAAGTTCATGTCTGCGTCACAGTAAGTTCATATCCCCCGCCTAAATTAGAGATAGTCAGTCCCAAGCCGTTTTCCGAAACACTCCTCTCACACCCACGATTATTAGGACTGACTTTTATTCCCTTCTCAAAATGGTTAAACAGTAAAAACTATGACTCACAATATTTTTAACGATAATATTTCCCCGCGCAACGAAGGCAATCCTAAACGCTCCAAATCTTCTGCAATGAAAAAACTTTTTGCCTATTCCTCCTTACTGGTTTTGGGTGCTGGATTAGGTATCGGTGCTACCTACGCCTACAGTCAAAATCCTCTAGAATTAGCCCAAAATATTGCCACCGCTGCCAATAATCCTCGCCCCTCCGCACCAGCGGCAGCCGCTCCCTCGTCTCTGGTTATTCCTACCAATTTTGTCGCTTCTGTGGTGCAAGAAGTGGGGCCGGCGGTGGTAAGAATTAATGCTTCTAGGGAAGTCAATGGAGGCGATGATTTAGGCGAATTTGCTAACGATCCTGTTTTCCGTCGCTTCTTCGGTTCTCAAATACCAGAGGGAGGAGAAAAACAAGTTCAAAGGGGTACAGGTTCCGGATTTATTATCAGTAATGATGGTAAAATTATCACCAATGCTCACGTTGTCGAGGGAGCAGATAAGGTGACAGTCACCCTCAAAGATGGTCGCACTATTGATGGTAAAGTTTTAGGTAGTGATCCTTTAACTGATGTGGCAGTGGTACAGGTAGAAACGAGCAATTTACCCACGGTTAAATTAGGTAATTCTGATAGTTTACAGGTGGGAGAATGGGCGATCGCTATTGGTAATCCTTTGGGATTAGATAACACTGTCACCACGGGGATTATTAGCGCCAAGGAACGCAATGGCTCCCAAATTGGTGCTAGTGATAAATTGGTGGATTTCCTGCAAACTGATGCGGCAATTAACCCCGGAAATTCCGGCGGACCTTTGTTAAATGCTCGGGGAGAAGTTATCGGAGTTAACACTGCTATCATTCAAAATGCCCAGGGTTTAGGTTTTGCTATTCCGATTAAAACTGCCCAAAAAATCGCTGAACAATTAATCGCCACGGGTAAGGTGGAACATCCCTATCTCGGTGTTCAAATGGTGCAGTTAACTCCAGAGGTAAAAGAACAATTAGCCGATAGTCCCATGGCTGATAATTGGACTGTCCCCGATGATTCTGGTGTCTTGTTAGTGCGGGTGATGAGAGATTCTCCTGCCGCAGCAGCGGGATTGCGATCGGGTGATGTGTTAAAGTCTGTAGGTGGTAAGAATGTCACCGATCCCGATGCGGTTCGGGAAATTGTTGCTAACACTCAAATCGGCGATAATTTACCCGTAGAAATTAGCCGGGGAGGACAAAAAATTAATCTGAATATTCAAGTGGGTAGCTTGAATACTGCTAACAGATCCTAGTCTGGAAGATAAGTGGTAAAAGACCTAAACTTTATAGAGAGCTTGTTACTAAGCTCTCTATATTTCTGTTTTTACTTTTGGCTATTGAATCGAATAATTATGCTGTAATAGTCTTTCCTGTGGTTACTGTGGGGAGGGAAAAGTCAGAGGCAATCAGGGCAAAATGATAAGTATTTTATATATAAATACTCTCAATACTTAAAAATATTTAAATTTACAATCGGTAATATTTATTTTTACTTAAGAATTTATTGAGAATAATTTTTATTTATTTACGAGGTTGCAATACTTCCAGCCATTCTGGTATAATTTTGCATTATGCTATGATGGCTTTTATTGTAATTTTTAGGGTTTTAATGGTCTGAGTTGTCTTAAAACCCTTGCTAAATCTAGATTTTTCCCTTGAGCAAAACCAAACACTTTCGCCAATTATCCCTTTTTTCCCGAACAACGTTGATCTAATTTTTGTGTAGTTTTGTTGCAAAGTCAAACTTTTTTTGACAAAATGGCTAAATTGTGGTATGGAGATAGATTGTTGATAGGTGGCCATTCAAACCGAGGCAATCAATAATTAGGACTTGCTGAATAAGTTTGTTGGTGGGGTTAGGAGTCGGTGGTCGGGAGGGGAAGTGAGAAGATCAGACAGAATATGAAGAATGAATGGCGACACAAGGAAAGCCCTGCTTTCAAAGCGTTTTCAATGCTGCTCCGATACGAGATCATCTTCAAACTTGACAACGCCGCCGATCGCGCATCAACCTTGAATCGACTCTGGTATGAGTAGGAATCGATATACTAGAATTATTATGGTCAAGATGTCCAACTTAAGATCAATGACAAAAATCCTCTCGACAGCCGAAGTGAAAGCGCGTCTTTCCGAATCGATCGATCTTGCTCTCCAAGAGGGCTACGTTGTCATCACCCGCTACGGCAAACCCGTGGCTGCCCTAGTGAGTTACGAAGATATCCGACAATTGCAACGACTGAGAAGCGCTCGTCAGAGGGGAGGGTTAGCGAATTTAAGCGAAAATTGGGAAGATTCAGAAGAATTAGCCGAAGAACTGGATAATATCTTGGACGAGAGAACCTGATGGCTTATCTCTTTGATACCGATGCTATTTCAGAGATGTTACGCAAGCGCCCGCTACTGGACTATCTGCAATGGTTACGATCGCTCGATCGAGAAAATCAATATACTAGCAGTATCACGATCGCCGAACTATATAAAGGTGCGTTCCGTTCCCCGAAGCGCAATCATTTTCTGGAAAAAATCGAAACGAGAATTATCCCCGAATTCACGATCCTGCCATTCGATCGCTTGACAGCGAAAATTTACGGAGAAATTCAAGCGCAACTAGAACAACAGGGAAATATTCTCGCCCATGCCGATTTACAGATCGCATCCACGGCGATTCAATCTAATCTAGAACTGGTTACGGGTAATATTCAACATTTCGCCCGTGTAGAAGCTTTACGGATTAATTACACTCTCGTCCACGCCAGGGCATCTTCAGAAAATGTTCAGAGTTGAGGCAACTTCGGCATCAACCATGGCAGCTAGATCGCAAATATAGGATAACTTTCCCAAAAATCAGCGATAAAAACCCTTTTTTACCGATCTAGCCCGGCTCTAACCCTTGGGAAAATCGGAAATTAGCTTAATCAAAAAATATGCTATAATCAGAATGTAAGCACAAGGGGCCGTAACGGTTTCGACAGGTTAGCGAAAGCTCCCCCGTGATACAGGTCGAGAGTGAGTCTCCTCTCGTAAATCAAAGGCTCAAACAAAAAGTAAATGCGAACAACATCGTTCCTTTCGCTCGTAAAGCCGCTCCTGTAGCTGCCTAATAGTCTCTAATCGACTCGAGCATTCATAGTTTGACTCCGTTAAGGACTATGGATAAACCCCCAACGGATGCCACGTTTAACTTTCTCTAGTTAGTTAACCGTCTAAGCTTTAACTAGAGCATCCCACTGTCCGGGATAAGTGACAGTCCCCGTTTCGAGGGTAATCGAAACTAAACCTGTGAATGAACGGACAGTCAATACCTAATTTGGACAGCAGTTCGACTCTGCTCGGCTCCATTGATTAGTTTAATGAAAAACCTTCTCTCCCGCATGGACGGGGTACAAACACCGATCATTCCCGTGGTCGGTCAATTAATTAAAGCGAACCCCGGCACTATTTCCCTAGGTCAAGGGGTTGTTTCCTATGATCCACCCCGGGAAGCGATCGAATCTCTATCTTTATTTTTAGCCAATCCCAAAAATCATCAATATCAATCTGTGGCGGGAATTCCCCCCTTATTAACAGTAATTCGACAAAAACTAGCCGAAGATAATCGGATAGAAATCAGTGATAAACAGGCAATTTTTGTGACTGCGGGCAGTAATATGGCTTTTATGAATGCTATTTTAGCCATTACTTCCCCGGGAGATGAAATTATTCTCAACACTCCCTTTTATTTCAATCATGAAATGGCCATAAAAATGGCTGATTGTCAAGTTATTTTGGTCGCCACAGACAAAAATTATCAATTGCGTCCGGCTGCCATTGAAGAGGCAATCACAGAAAAAACTAAGGCAGTGGTGACGATTTCTCCTAATAATCCTACGGGAGTAGTTTATCCAGAAAATACCCTAAGGGAAGTCAATCGAATTTGTCAAAAAAAGGGCATCTATCATATTCATGATGAGGCTTATGAGTATTTTACCTATAACCATGCTTGCCACTTTTCCCCGGCGGCAATTGTTGATAGTGAATCCCGGACTATTTCCTTATTTAGTCTCTCAAAAGCCTACGGTTTTGCCAGTTGGCGCATTGGTTATATGGTAGTACCAGAACATTTATCTGAGGCGATTAATAAGATTCAGGATACTATTTTAATCTGTCCGCCGGTGGTTTCGCAATACGCGGCCCTAGGAGCGTTGCAGGTGGGTAAAAGCTATCCTTTAGAACAGTTAAAAACCATCAGTCAAGTTAGAGAAATTTGCCTGAATGCTCTAGAATCGGTTAGGGATATCTGTGATGTTGCCACTGCGGAAGGAGCTTTTTACTTCTTCCTGAAAATTACCACGGACAAGAATGATTTTCAGTTAGTTAAAAGTTTAATTGAGCAGCAGCGGGTGGCGGTGTTACCCGGTTCAACTTTTGGTATAACAGAGGGCTGTTATTTGCGTCTTGCCTACGCTACTTTATCTCCAGAAACGGCTTTAGCGGCAGTAGAAAGATTAGTCAAGGGATTGCGTTATTTTACTCAATGATTTTCAAGAATAAATACTAGCTTTCCTTCTTGGTTTTTACTTTACCACAGCCTTGATCATCAACATGAAGTGTAATACTAAACCAATTAAGTAGTCGTGCAAAATTAATTTCCTAGTGAAGATAGGCAAGAGGCAAGAGGCAAGAGCGGGGTTAGATATGTGTAATTAATTTTGCTTAGGTACTTATCGCCCTAGCCACCATATTTAGACTTTTCCGTTGACAAAAGACCATAACCCGTGCTGTATCTCCTATAGGGGATTAGGCCACGTCTGACCGGTAGAGATAAGCCTGAAAACTCATAAATACCCCGCTAATTTCTTGAATGTCTCCCAATTGGGAGATCGCCTCGTTAATGGTGTGATACTTAATCTCGATCAGTTTTGGCAATTTCTCCCGGTCAAGCTCGCCAACGCCAGAGCGAATATACTGGTCGAGGATAAAGTCGAGAAACTCCCCTTGTTTTCGCGTGTATTTCGAGAAAATTAAATCTTTGTGCTTGATTACCCGTTCTTCTCGCGTCAGGGGTCTGGCTGCGTAGGCGATATAGGTCAGCACATCGTAAATATCACTATTTTCCGTGTTGGTGATACGGGCGATCGCCTGTAGCTGTTCGTCACCGTAGCCTTTTTCCGCGAGTCCAGTTAGCAGCGATTTGCGGGTGTCGGGTCGGCTCCAGAGAAGGCGTAATTCCGCTTCATCTTGAAAAAGATCGGGAATATCCCCGAAAAGCTGCTGGATAAACTCCTCGGCCGAGATCGGTTTTCCGTCAGCGTTCCAGAAGCTTGTTTTCTGGGTGTGTTCCAGTTCTCGTTCCTTGCCGTCGGCCAGTTTGATTTTAATTTTCTGGCCTATCGGCAGAGAATCCGGCTCGTCGAGCGGATATTCGATCGCATCAGGTGATTCGGGGCGCGGTCTCGGATCGATGAGGACGGGTTCTTGGGGTTCCCCGTCCCATTCGGGATCGTTAAAGTTTTCGTGGGCTTTAACAAAATCGTAGATAGTAAAATAGTCCTTATTATCGAAAAGGCGCGTCCCCCGTCCGATAATCTGTTTGAACTCGATCATCGATTTGACTGGACGCAGTAGAACGATATTTCTCAGATTTCTAGCATCCACCCCGGTGGAGAGTTTGCGAGAGGTGGTAAGGATGGTGGGGAGCTTTTTCTCGTTGTCTTGAAACTTTTTTAAGTGGGTTTCTCCCAAGCTGCCATCGTTAGCGGTAACGCGAGCGCAGTAGTTGGGATCGCTGCTGATGGCCATTTGATTGATCAGATCGCGAATGGCTAAAGCGTGGTCTTGATTGGCGCAGAAAACCAGGGTTTTCTCGTTTTAGTCGATCGCCTCCATAAAAATTTTTACCCGTTGGCGTTCCCGTTCCTCGATCTCGATAATCCGGTTAAAGTCGGATTCAGTATAAACCTTGTTTTCGTCGATATCGCCCTCGATCAGTTCATCGTCGGGGTCATATTGGTACTCGTCGAGGCTGGTGGTGAATTCAACCACCTTAAAGGGGGTTAGGTAGCCCTCGTTAATGCCTTCTTTCAGGGAATAGGTGTAGAGGGGTTCGCCGAAGTATTTGTAGGTGTCGCCGTTGAGATCCCGTTTCGGGGTGGCAGTTAATCCCAGTTGTACGGCCGGGGCGAAGTATTCGAGGATTTTTCGCCAAGTGCTTTCGTCGTTGGCCCCGCCCCGATGACATTCATCCACGATCACCAAGTCGAAAAAGTCGGGAGCGTATTCGAGGAAGTTAGGGGCTAGTTCCTCGCCGTTTTGGGTCATAAAAGTTTGAAAGATCGAAAAAAAGACACTGCCGTTTTTAGGGACTTTCTTTGTTTTCTGGATTTCCTTCGGTTCGATCCGAACGAGGGCATCTTCGGGGAAGGCGGTAAACTCGGTTAAGGCTTGATTAGCGAGAATATTGCGATCCGTGAGGAAGAGAATACAGGGCCGGTGGGTCGGTTCACCAGTAAGGTTCCAACTACTATGAAAGAGTTTCCATGCGATTTGAAGGGCGATCGCTGTTTTGCCAGTGCCGGTGGCCATGGTCAGGAGCATCCGTTTTTGACCAGCTGCGATCGCTTCTAGAACCGCTTGGATGGCATTGTGTTGGTAGTAGCGGGCCTCCCGCATCCCGCTTTTATTATCGGGGGGGACGGTGGCGAAACGGTCGCGCCAGGGGTTGGGATCGGGGTAGGTGGCGGCCCAGAGTTCTTCCGGAGTGGGGTAGCGATCGATATAGCCTTCTTTTCCGGCGCGGGTATCCACTTGATAGATGCGGAGGCCGTTGCTACAGAGGGCGAAGGGGGTTTGCAGGCGCTCGGCGTAGTCCTTAGCCTGCCCAAGTCCCTTCGTGGGGTGCGCGTCGCGTTTTTTGGCTTCCAGGGTGGCGAGTTTGTGACCGCGATAAACTAAGACATAATCGCAGATTTTCGATGAACTGCGCTGGCCGTAACCCACCAGACGACCGGGGGCAATTACCTCGCGACGAATTTTACTGTCGGGAATGACTCCCCATCCCGCCGCTTTGAGGGCGGGGTCAATCAGTTCTGCTTTGGTTTCGGCTTCGTTCATAAACTAGGGGGCGGAGGCGATGTGTCGGGCTAGATAGTTTTCTAGGAATGTTTGAGTGGAAACGCCCTCTTTCTGGGCTTCGGCTTCTAGTTTGCGAATGATCCAAAAGGGTAAATCGAGTTCGATTTTTTGCTTTTCCCGGTTGGGTCGTCGGGCGGTGGAGAAATCGAGAAATTCGCTCATGTCTTCCCCCGCATCAAATTTCGCGTCAAATTCTTCGGCTTTCATACCATGTAACCTCATTAGTACGGGAACGGCGAACAGAGATAATACGGATCATTTCACTACGATAGGTAATCACGGCCGTCCAATGCTTATCTTGAACTTGACCGATGATTAAATAGCGTGGCTCGGTCTCGCTTTTGCCGGTGATTTCCAGTAGATTGTCGTCTTCCCAGAGTTTTTGGGCTTCGATAAAGTCTATGCCGTGTTTTTGTTGGTTGGTTTGACTTTTGTTTTCGTCGTACTCGAAGCTAGGCATTTCTAGAAATCGGCGAGTTTTTTTAAGTCCGCAGTCAAGGCCTCGACCCTGCTTTTTCCCGATGGTTTCCCGTTGGTTCTGGCGGCTGGCCCCGCACCGGGTGGATTACGAGTGTTTGCGAGGGTATAGGTCGGCATCGATGAGCGTTCCCCCTATTCTGTCTATTTTAACCCATCTATTGGCTAAGTTGACCGGTGAAGGCTTTTTCTAGGATCGATTGTTTAAGTTCGGCGATCGCTTCTAGTTTGCGTTGGTAAATGGTTTCAAGACTGTTAACATTTCCTTTTAAACTATCTAAATTATTAACAACTTTTTCTCTTATTTCTTTCGGCGCAATTGGTATCAAAATAGAATTTAATGCCTTTTGATTAAGCTTTGGTTGAGCCATTCCACTAACATAACGCTCTAAAGAGATCGAGTTTAGAAAATATTCTATGAATCTCTGTAAACTAATATCGTTAAATTTTAAAACATGAGCATGATTATTAACCCATGCTTTTCCACTTATAGAAAATGCAATTGGATAAGTTCTTGCCAAAAGGTTAGCCCCATCTTCAGAAACTAACAGTAGCTCTTCATCAAATATAAAATCATCTACATAATCAACAATACCAGAAGCTCCATAATAAGGAACTTTAAGCTTGTATAGTAAAGCTTTGAGTTTTTGTTAGATTGATATTTATCAACTTTAGAGCATTGCTGGACAGAGAGGGAGCTTGGGGAATTTTCTACATTGTAAGTTCGGAAGAACCAAGTTCTCTTTGATTTCGTTATAGGAATTCTTTCGCTATCCAGATTCTCACTAATATCGCCTAACTTTTCATCTATCCATTCATCTCCTCTCTCCCTAAAAATATTATTTAAATAACTATTAAAAAGCTCCCGGGCATTAATTAAGTTTCTTCGGGTGTTATCTTCAGCTTGAGCTATACCCTCGAAAGCTTTGTCTAGTATCTCTACTATTCTTTTTTGTTCTTCGATCGGGGGAATAGGAATAATAACATTTTTAACAAGCTGTGTATTAAGATTTCTAACTGTTGAACCTGCCGCAAGATTATCGAATTGTTTATAGGCAGCTTGAGAATTTAAAAAATAATATAAATAATCTTGATCAAAAAGTCCCGATTTATCTTTTAAAACTAGCCAACCGTCATGAATGCAACCAGATATTTTCATAATATACGGACGGCCAAAACTCATAGAATTTGACAATAAAAAATCATCTTTTTGAACTAATCTAGATTTCGTAACTCCTTCGGGCTTTATTTTTTCTTTTGTTTCATAAATATATTTTGAACTGGCAGAAGCATCACTGATTTTTATCCAATTGATACCATCTGGGCTATTCGTTAAGTATTGCTGAATAGGTCTAGGTGAGCCACCACGGGCAATATCGCATAAATCGCCAAGCTTTTTAGTCATCCATAGTTCTGGTAAATTAATTGTTTTTTCTTTCATAAAATCTCTCCAATACTTGTAAAAATCTCCGCACTTACTTTAATTTTTTTATTTTCTATCAATTTTCATAATCGAAACTCGATGCTGGTTGCGTGAAAGCCGAATGCTGGTTGAGCGAAAGTCGATGCTGGTTGAGCGAAGTCGATGCTGGTTGAGCGAAAGTCGAAACCAGCTTCCCCCTCAGTTTTCATCCCTTGTTAATCCTCCATCTACGGAGAAATTCCGATAATGTGACTCATTTTGACACTCAGCCAAAATATGAAGAGAATCCCAATCACTACGCATCAAAGCCATCTTTTTCGCCCGACTCCAACCTTGCACCTGCTTCTCGCGATAAAAAGCATTTGCCACATGATCATAGTATTCAGCATAAACCAACTTGACCGGTAATCGCTTTCTAGTATGATTTGCACCGAAACCATTTTGATGTTGCCATAAACGACGGGGCAAATTCTTCGTACTACCCACATAAAAAGAACCATCACAACATTCAAGAATATACATATAGGCCATAGATTTTATCTGAGGTGAAAGGCTCAATTTGTTTGGTTGAGGGGATATCGGGCTTCGGCTTCGCTCAGCCCTCTATTTGGGTTCGCTGGGCCCTCTTTCCGCCGGGGTTCCGGGTGGTTGAGCGAAGCCGAAATCACCCGGAACTCAATAAGCACTTTGTCGATGAGACAACTAAGTAGTTGAGGGGATATCGGGCTTCGGCTTCGCTCAGCCCTCTTTTAGCCCTCTTTCGGCTTCGCTGGGCCCTCTATTTGGGTTCGCTCAGCCCTCTTTCAGCCGGGGTTCCGGGTAGGGCTGTTTCATTCTCCATCTTAAAACAAGAAGTCAGAGAGGCAGAAGGCAGAGGGCAGGAGGCAGGAGGGAGTTTTTTCAAGAGAGAAAATCATTATTATTAAAAAAAAGCCTCCTCCCCCTCTCCCCACAGCCAACACACTCCCTACCCTTCCTAATTTTCAGCCGACTTTGAATCAACCCTAGGGTTCCGGGTGGTTGAGCGCCCTTGGTTCCGGGTGGTTGAGCGAAGCCGAAACCACCCTTCCCATCAACTAGGAGAAGACCCCAATAGATCAGAAATCGCCTCTAAAATCGACCCACTTTCCCGGTCCAATTCCGCAATCTCCGCTAAAATTTCTTCCGGCTCGCGTAAAGGATCGCCCTCCGGTGCGTTGGGATTTTTCACCGACAGATCGAAGGAACCCAGATCGACTTCTTCTAAGTCTAAAAACCAAGAGCGCTCCGATAGCTTAAAAGTCGATTGAAACTCGATGAACTCTTGCAAATCATCATCATTGAGTGCGTTTGTTTTTCCCAGACTTCGCCCCGGATCGAGTTGATAAAACCAGATTTTCTGCGTCGGCGAACCCTTGGTAAAAAATAAAACCACCGTCTTTACCCCCGCACCTAAAAACGTCTTAGCGGGACAATCCAAAACCGTATGGAGATTACAGGAGGAGGTTAACTCCCTCCGTAACTCTCTAGAGCCGTTGTCCGCGTTCGACAGGAAGGTATTTTTAATAACGATCGCACCCCGTCCCCCAGTTTTCAAACTCTTGATGAAATGCTGGAGAAAAAGAAAGGCCGTCTCCCCGGTATTGATCGTGAAATTGCCGCGGATTTCCTTGCGTTCGCTGCCTCCGAAGGGGGGATTAGCTAAAACGATGTGGTAACGATTCTTCTCTTGAATCGCTTGAATATCTTCGGCCAGGGTGTTGGTCTGAATAATATTGGGGGCCTCGATCCCGTGCAGGATCATATTCATCACCCCGATAATATAGGCTAAAGCCTTTTTCTCCTTGCCGAAAAAAGTCCTCGTCTGTAGGGTTTCTAGCTCTTTCGTACTCAGATCGGCCTTACTGTGGCGTAAATACTCGTAGGCCTCGCAGAGAAACCCCGCCGAACCGCAGGCCCCGTCGTAAATCGTCTCCCCTAATTGCGGTTTAATCACTTGAATCATCGCTCGGATCAGGGGCCGCGGGGTGTAGTACTCGCCCCCGTTTCGCCCTGCGTTGCCCATATTTTTAATCCGGGTTTCGTAGAGATCCGAAAGTTCGTGTTTCTGCTGTTGCGTGCGAAACTGAAGCCGGTCGATACTTTCGAGAACTTCCCGCAGGTTGTACCCGCTCTGAAACTTATTCCGCACCCCCGCAAAAATTTCCCCGATCTTAGCCCCGAATGTCCCCGGTTCTGCGTATTCCTTGAATCCCTGAAAGTAGGGAAATAGCTCGCTATTGACGAACTCGATCAGATCGTCCCCTACCTTAGCGGTTTTCAGCAGTTCACCCCTTGCGTCCTTGGGGTAGGCCCAATTCGACCAGCGATAGGGTTCGTCTAGTAACGGATCGTAGTCTTCTCCTGTTAATAACGCCCGATTCTGGCGATCGACCTCCAAATCGTCGAGATATTTCAAAAAGAGAATCCAGGAAATCTGTTCCGCGTAATCCAACTCCGTCGCGCACCCCGCCTCTTTTCGGAGAATATCATCGATATTCTTAAATGTCTGCTCGAACATAGGAAAAAGATTAGATACTCTCAAATCTTACCTCGATCGCTCCCCTATCCCTACCGTAGATTGGTCAAGTTGTCCCATCCTCGAACTTTACATATCAAATAATTAGCTTTTTGTCAAGCATACAAAAAAACTATTTTTGAGGAAATAAATCGAGAATTTTTTCCAGAAAATGTTATCTAAAACACTGTTTTCGGGAAGAAAACAATCTTCTCCATACCACATATAGAGTTATAAGATTATTTAAGACGCTAGATGTTGTGTTTTTTCAGAAAATCTGCTAGAATACTCTAGTACAAATAGATTAATTTGTCAAGTTTTTTAACGCCGCAATTTCCCAATTATGCAATCGAAGCCCTTGACTACTGCCGTCTCCATTCACAAAAATAACGAAGTAATACCCTTTCGTTCTACCCCTTTAGCTAATATGGGCAGCCATGGAATTAGAGTGATTCGGCGCGATGGTTCCACCACCAGCTTAAATATCGGCAAAATTCGCGACGTGGTAGAGTGGGCTTGTGAAGGTAAAAAAGTCAATTCGATCGCCTTAGAAGCGGGTTTAACCACACGTCTGCGGGATGGGATTACCACTAGGGAAATACAGGATAATTTAATTAATTGCGCCCTAGAAATGTGTAGTCCCGAGGAACCGGATTGGCGCTATGTGGCGGGAAGATTGCACATTTGGAGTCTGTGGAAAGATACCTTAGTAGCGCGGGGTTATCAGTACGGAAATTACGAGAAAACTGTCAAAACTCAAGTTAAAAATCGGCTGTACGACGAAAGGATTCTCATCTATTCCGAAGCAGAATTAAAAGAAGCTGGTTCTTGGATTAATCCCGATTGGGATATCGATTACGATTACGCCGGGGCATTATTAATTACTAGCCGTTATTTACTCAAAAATGAGTTACCCCAAGAGGCATTATTAACCTGTTCCTTACTGCTTGCCACTGTGGAAGAACCAGCTAATAGACTCCACTGGGCTAAGAAATTTTATCAAGGGATTGCCCAAAGAAAAATTTCTCTTGCCACCCCAATTTTAGCCAATTTACGCACACCAAAAAGTTCCCTAACCAGTTGTTTTATACTTTCCATTGACGACAGTTTAGAAAGCATTTTTAGCGAGATTACTAATGCTGCCCGCATCTCCAAAAATGGTGGCGGTGTCGGGGTGAATGTGAGTAGAATTCGCTCTACTGGTAGCTGGGTAATGGGGAAAGCTAATGCTTCCGGCGGAATTATTCCCTGGATTAAATTACTCAACGATACAGCTATTGCAGTAAATCAGGGGGGAAGACGCGCTGGAGCAGTAACTATCGGTGTTGATATCTGGCATTTAGATGTGCCAGAGTTTCTGGAAATGCAGACAGAAAATGGTGATCAAAGACGCAAAGCTTATGATGTTTTTCCCCAATTAGTTATCACCGATGAATTTATGCGTCGGGTGATAGATAAAACCGAATGGACATTAGTAGATCCCTACGAAGTTCGCAATAAGTTAGGTATAGAATTAGCGCAACTATGGGGGGAAGAATTTGAAAAGGCATATCGTTTAGTAGAAGCTAATTTAGATAGAGAGATTTTTCTCTATAAAAAAATTAATGCTCGGGAATTATTTAAAAGTATCATGCGTTCTCAAGTGGAAACAGGAATGCCCTATATTGCTTTCAAAGATACCATTAATCGCGCTAACCCTAATAAACACGATGGCTACATCCCCGGTGTAAATTTATGCACCGAGAGTTTCTCGAATGTCACCCCCGATAAAACTGCCCATTGCTGTAATTTAGTTAGCCTTAATTTGGCCAACATTGACAGGGAAGAAATCGAGTCTAATTGTCAAATCGCTGTCAGGATTCTCGACAATACTATTGATATTACTAATCCTCCCTTTGATAATGCTAAAAACCACAACGATAAATATCGCACTATTGGGGTAGGGGCGATGGGATTGGCTGACTGGTTAGCTAAACGGAAATTATCCTACAATAACCTGTCAGAAATTAGTGATTTATTTGAAGAAATTGGCTATTGGTGTACCTATTCTTCGATGGAATTAGCCAAAGAACGCGGCGCTTATCAAGCTTTCTTGGGTAGCGAATGGAGTCAAGGTAAATTAATCGGTGCTAAACCAGTGGAATGGTTTTTAAATAACGCAGTGCAACCGCAAAGATGGCAACAATTAGCCGAAGATATTCAACGATTTGGCATCCGTAATTCCCATATTACTGCCATTGCTCCTAATACTTCCTCCAGTTTGGTACAGGGATGTACCGCTAGTGTTTTGCCGGTTTATAGTCGCTTTTTCTACGATAAATGGGCAAAGGGAACTGTTCCCATCGCACCACCTTTTATTGAAGAATCTTTCTGGTTTTATCCAGAGAATAAAAACCTCGAACAGCAGCAAGTGGTAAAAGCGATCGCTACTATGCAAGAATGGATTGATACAGGAATTTCTATGGAATTATTATTCAACCTCAATGAAGGGGTTTACTTTCCCGCAGAACCTAACCGTTGTCTCACTGCTAAAGATATCTTTGATACTCTAATCATGGCGTGGGAATTGGGGTGTAAAGCGATTTATTATGTCCGTACCGTGCAAAAGGACAATTTTCGAGAGTCTGACGATAGTTGTTCTAGTTGCGCTAATTAAAGCTAAGATAAGTCTTATTCATCAATTAATCACACCTATGGATAAGACTTTATACAAACAGGATTACTATCTCTGGTTAGAGAAAACCATATCTTTACTAGAAAATCGCCAGTTTTCTGAGTTGGATTTAGAAAATTTAATTGAAGAAATAAAAGATACGTCCAGAAGAGAACGTCAGAAGTTAGAGAGTTTACTAACTAAACTCTTGGAACATTTACTTAAATTAACTTATTGGCAATCTAAGCGCGATTACAATAAAAACAAGTGGCGACGAGAGATTTTAAATTTTCGGATTCAAATAAAAAGAATTATTAGCAATAAAAAGGATGGAACTTATCATACAAACTTAGTATCTTACCTCACCGAGATTCTCGATCAATGTTATGAGGATGCTTGCCATCTATTTGTCGAAGGTTCTGGCATTGATAAAAGACTTTTAAGTGCTACACCTATTGGATCAATTGACCAAATTTTAGATGAAAATTTGTTTCCTGAGTTTCTCGGAGAGGATTAAGCAATGAAGAATGATTTATACGAAAAAGATTACTATCTCTGGATAGAGAAAACCAGATCTTTACTAGAAAATCATCAATTTTCTGATTTAGATTTAGAGAATTTAATTGAAGAAATTAGCAGCATGGGTAAAAGCGAGAAACGAAGTTTAGAAAGTTATTTAACTCGCTTATTAGAACATTTGCTAAAACTGGTTTACTGGCAGTCGGAATTAGAATATAATCAAAGAGGATGGAAAAATGAAATTAGGAATTTCCGTCGTGCCATAAAAAGAATTATTGCCGATAGTCCTAGTTTACAGCCTTATCTGATTGAAATTTTTAACAACTCTTTTCAAGAAGCTCGTATTTCTTTTATCGAATTATCGGGAATGGCTGAAAATTTGGTCAGTTTAGCTCCAATTTGCACTATAGAACAGGCGTTAAATGAGGATTGGTTTCCTGAAATATCAAAATAATGGGGATAATTATGGAAAAGAACTTATACGAAAAAGATTACTATCTCTGGTTAGAGAAAACCATATCTTTACTAGAAAATCATCAGTTTTCTGATTTAGATTTAGAGAATTTAATTGACGAAATAAAATCTATGTCTATCAATCAACAGAAAGCATTAAAAAGCAATCTGATCGTGATTTTATGGCATTTACTAAAATACTTACAAGAGCCAGAAAAACAAACCAGAAGCTGGGCATTAACCCTTTTTGAGCATCGCGAAAGAATCGAAGAAGATTTAGAAAATAGCCCTAGTCTTAAGAGTTTTTTAACAGAAGAAAATTTAAAAAAATGCTATAATAAAGCCAGAAAAAAAGCTGCTATTGAAACAGGGATAAACCTAGAGAAATTCCCGAAGAATTGCCCATTTACTTTGGCAGAAGCCCTAGATTTTGAATTTATCCCTAATCAAAACATTTGACTTTTTACCAAAAACCTACTATAACCTAGAAGTGCCATAATATCCAAGGAATCATGTCCTTACATTTAGTTAATTCTTGCCATTCGATGCCCATTTCCCCGATCTTCAATCCGTCGGGAGATGATGCGATCGAAAACCGTTCGATCTGGTTTGGTAACACCACCAACCTGATGCAATTAAACGATGTCCGCTACACCTGGGCGGTGGGTTTATATCAACAAATGCGGGAAAATTTCTGGATTCCGCAACGCTTAGATATCACTCAAGACGTGACTGAATACGGGCATCTTACCGACGAAGAAAGATATGCATATCATGGTATTTTGTCCTATCTAACTTTTCTTGATTCCGTACAAACCTGTAATATTCCTCACCTAAAAGGTAGCGTCACTGCGCCAGAAATTAGTCTTTGTATGGCGGAACAAATTTCTCAAGAAGCCATGCACAATCAAAGTTATCAATACTTAATTGAAACGATTATTCCCTCGGATCGCAGAGGTGAAGTTTATGACTTTTGGCGCACCGATAAAGTTCTCAAGGATCGCTGTCAATTTATCGCTAGTCTCTACCAGCAGTATATCGACAAACAAACTACTGAAAGCTATTTTATCGCCCTTCTTGCCGACTATTTGCTAGAGAGTTTGTATTTTTATAACGGGTTAAATAATGAGGTAGCCCACTAGCATCGTGAGGTGTTAGTTAAAACTCGCCAAATTGCTGGGAAGCCCTAAAGCCCTTATGCCAAAGCGAAGTCTGAAAAGATAAGCGTAAAGGAGCGAGAGCAGAAAAAAGTTAAGGGATTTAATAAAAGCCGTAAGGCAGCTATTAAAAACAATGGGTAATCAGCAGCCAAGCCTCTATTTTAAAGGGGAAGGTTCAACGAACAGAGGGTGAGTATCTTCTTGGTAAATACGCTATAAAAGGTTCAAGAAGATAATGGTATGTTCTAGCCCCACTCTGAAAGGATGGGTAGTTGCGTCATCTTTTTCTATAATCTCGCTTCTCGACAGCTAATGTCTGGTAGCGCTGACGTTTTCAAAATGATCAACCGGGACGAATTAAGTCACGTCCGTTTGTATCAGAAACTTATTCCTGAAGCCATGGCAATTTTTCCCCATTCTGTTGAACAAATTTATGAGATGTTCGATAATGCGGTTAAACACGAATGTCGCTGGACAAATCACATTGTTGGCAACAATATTTTAGGTATTACCGAATACAGTACCGAACAGTACACTAAATACCTTGCTAATATTCGACTGAAAGCGATCGGACTTGAGCCTTTATACAGGGAAGAAAAGTATAACAAAAGTCCCTATAACCATCTGGAACGCTTCTCCGATACCAAAAAAGAAGGCCACACCAAAGCGAACTTTTTTGAAGCAACCGTTACCAGTTATGTTATGTCTTCTGGCTTAAGTGGATGGGATGAAATTTAAAATTTAAGGGACAAAAATGACTCTGTTTCCTATCATAAAGTGGCAACTTTGTCAATGTTTTTGACAACTTTTGACAAAACTTAGCAGCATTTAGATAAAAGGAAGAAATTAGCGCTAATTTCTTCCTTTTTTTGCTTAGGTAATCACCCTTTCTCGCCATTTAGCGAGGGTGAATCTCATATTTGTGACCTTCTTTCACTTAGGGTGAGCAGCAGCAGTTATTAAAAGAGGGCGAAGGCAATTCGCCCCCACAATAATATTTATTATTGTGCCAATGGTAGGGGCGCATGGCGTGCGCCCAAAACTTAGTATAGATATTTCTCCAAAACTGAGATGCCGCCTTGACCGCTCATCAGCAAACGTCAGGGAATAAATTCTCTGTCTGATTATTGTCATCGAAATCACATTTAACCCCAATTGACCTGAGAAAATTATAAAATTAGCGTTAATTTTCCCAAGTTGCCCTAGAATAAAAGCGTTAAAAAAACCGAGCAACTGCCGTACATTGCTTAAAAATTAACCAAAGATGACTACTACTAGCGATAAACCGACAAACGATCTCTCAAAAATCTCCATGCGAGATTTAATGATCCAACTGAAAACATCTCCCGACGGTCTCACCACCAGTGAAGCAAAAAATCGCCTCGATAGCGACGGTTATAACGAGATTGCCGAGAAAAAAGTCAGCCCCCTGCTCAAATTTCTTTCCTACTTTTGGAATCCCTTTTCCTGGATGATCGAAGCGGCGGTAATTTTTTCCGCTATCGTCGGTGATTGGGTGGACTTCGTGATTATCGCCATTCTATTGGTGGCTAACGGCTTGATCGGCTACTTCGAGGAAAAAACCGCCGGGGATGCGGTGGCTGCCCTGAAAGCGCAACTCGCCCTCAATGCCGATGCCAAAAGAGACGGCAAATTCGTCTCCGTCCCCGCTAGGGAATTAGTACCAGGAGACGTGATCCGGATCAAGATCGGCGATGTGCTGCCAGCCGATGCTCGACTGCTGCCGGGGGATCCCGTCAAAATCGACCAGGCTGCCCTAACGGGGGAATCCTTACCCGTGGATCGCAGTTCTGGCGAACAAGTGTACTCAGGTTCAGTGGTGAAAAAAGGTCAAGCTGAGGCCATAGTTAACGGGACCGGCAGTAATACCTTTTTCGGTCGTACCGCTAAACTGGTAGCCAGTACCGAAAACGTCAGCCATTTCCAGAAATCAGTTCTCAAAATCGGTGACTTTCTCATCGTCATTGCCCTGATTTTAATCGCTATTATCGTTGTTTACCGTCTCTATAACGGTATTGTCGAAAAACAGGGCTTAGAATTGATCCGCTTGCTGAAATTCTGTCTCGTTCTCACCATTGCTTCTGTTCCCGTCGCCTTGCCCACAGTTCTTTCCGTCAGTATGTCGGTGGGGGCGAAGGCACTAGCGGATAAAAACGCCGTGGTGACACGCTTGGCGGCGATCGAGGAACTAGCGGGCATGAATATGCTCTGTTCCGATAAAACCGGCACTCTCACCCTTAATCAGCTGAGTTTAGGCGATCCCTACACCCTGCCGGGGATCAGTGCCGACGATCTAATTCTCACCGCTTCCCTCGCTTCCCAAACTAGCGATGATGATCCGATCGATAAAACTATTCTCGCCGGTTTAAAAGATGCCACGGTACTCGATCACTATCAAGTCACCCACTTTACCCCCTTTGATCCCGTCGCTAAACGCACCGAAGCCGATATTACCTCCCCCGATGGTGAGACTTTTAAAACCAGTAAGGGCGCACCGCAGGTAATGCTCGATCTAGCCTACAATAAAGAGGAAATCGAGGGGCCGGTCAATCAAATCATCGAAGATTACGCCAAAAAAGGCTATCGCGCCCTAGGAGTGGCCAAAACCACCCCCCAAGGTCAATGGCAATTCTTGGGCATTATCTCCCTATTTGATCCACCACGGGTTGATTCCCAATTAACCCTACAAACCGCCCTAAAATTAGGGGTTCCCGTCAAGATGATCACGGGGGATCAGGTGTTAATCGCTAAGGAAACCGCCCGACAATTGGGTTTAGGCAACAATATCCTCGATGCCAAAATTTTTCGGGAAGTCCCCCCCAATCAGTTAGGAACCCTCGATGAACAGATTCTCAGTGCCGATGGTTTCGGTCAAGTCTTCCCAGAGGACAAATATCATATCGTCGATGTCTTGCAGAAAACCGATCACATTGTTGGTATGACTGGAGATGGGGTCAATGATGCGCCGGCGCTGAAAAAAGCCGATGCGGGGATTGCGGTTTCCGGGGCTACCGATGCAGCCCGGGCAGCGGCCGATATCGTTCTCCTTACCCCCGGTTTATCGGTAATCGTCGATGCGATTAAGTTAAGTCGTCAGATTTTTGAACGGATGACCAGTTATGTTCTCTATCGGATCATCGCCACAATTCAGATTCTCGTTTTTACCACTTTGGCGATTCTGTTCTTTAATTCCTACCCGATTACGGCAATTATGATCGTTTTCTTAGCAATTCTTAACGATGGAGCAATCATGACGATCGCCTACGATAATGCCAAGATCTCGAAAGTACCCCAAGCTTGGGATATGCCGAAAGTTCTCACCATTGCTTCGGTTTTGGGAGTGGTCAACGTCATTGCCACTTTCCTACTGTACTATCTAGCTGAACGCGTATGGAAAATGACTCCCGACCAGGTGCAAACCTATATTTTCCTCAATATCGCTCTCTTAGGGATGATGACCCTCTATTCGGTACGGGCAAAAGGTGCGTTTTGGTCCTTGGCCCCCGCTAAACCTCTAGCGATCGCTACTGGCATCTCGGTCATTATCTCTTCGCTGATTTCGCTGTTCGGAATCCTGATCGCCCCGATCGGTTTTGAGGGAGTGGCAAAAAGCTGGCTCTATGCCCTAGTCTGGTTATTGATTATCGATCGAGTCAAATTAGCTCTCTATTCGATTTTTAATCGTCGCAAGGCAGATTTAGGCAACACCTATCAATCCACTTGGGAGAATTTAAAAACTCGATCGTAGTCCCTATCCTGGGGAAAACCAAGCTCATCAGGCACTTTCCCCAGAAAATCTTTAGCCAGTCCTAATTATGACGATTGCCATCATAATGAATTCTCGCCCCGGCCCATTGCAATTTTTCCTGTAGAGTCTGATAAAAAGAATAGCTTTCCCGCAGGATAATAAATTGGGCGAATTTTTCGGCTTTAGTAACTCCCACCCATTGCCCGGGCCAAATGGAAGTGGCTAAAGCACCATCCATCCAGAGTTTAGTATTTAATTCGTAGTCTCCTAGAGGCCAAATACTCACCAGAGATGCTGGGGGAATGACAATCGGCCGACTGGAGAGACTTAAGGGACAAATCGGGGTGACGGCGATCGCTTCCATGCCGGGGTGTATAATCGGACCATTAGCGGAAGCGGTGTAACAGGTGGATCCCGTGGGAGTAGCCACTAATAAACCGTCGCCTTGGTACTGATCTACTACTTCCCCGTCCACTTCGATTTCGAGGATTGAGGTGGGCATCCTATCGATACTAGCGGGTTTCACACACATCTCGTTTAGGGCATAAAATGCCTCGCTCACTGGCTGCGGGTTTCTTTTATCCCCTTCATAGATTCTGGCCATTAACATCATCCGTTGTTGTACCGCATAGCGATCGGATTGTAAACGCTCCCAGACCGTCTCTGTATCTTGGAAAATCTCCAAAGGTTCCGTTAAAAATCCCAGATGGCCGCCAACATTCACCGCTAAAATTGGAATGTCTTCGTGAGCTAAATAGCGAGCGGCGGCTAAAATGGTTCCATCTCCCCCCAAAACGATGGCAAGGTCGATTTTTTCCGATGCTGAGGCTAAAAATACCGGATAGGGATTATCTTTAAAGCCACTGGGTCCCATTAAAACTTTACACTGACGGGCTTCTAACTGTTTAGCGCATTTTTCCGCCCATGCTTTACTTTGGGGATGGTTGGCCTTGTGAGCAATGATGACTTGTTTTAACTGCACAGAGTTGAGACCTTTTTCGGAGGTTCTATATTTTTAACAATAGCAAGACTGGACAGATCGGGTAAAAAGTAAAAGGTAAAAAAGGGGTTGGGAGATGGGGAAATGGGGAAGTGGGGAAGTGGGGAAGTGGGGAAGTGGGGAAGTGGGGAAGTGGGGAAGTGGGGAAGTGGGGAAGTGGGAAGTGGGGAAGTGGGGGAATTTCAACTAAAACCCCAAAACCCCAAAACCCCAAAACCCCCCGCAACGCGCACGCAGTGACCACCCCATCTCCTGCCTCATCTCAACCGGCAATTTAAATACTTAACAGCTTATAATTGTATTAAGATGTGTAACAGTTCTCTGGCAAACTCTTGACAAAGGATAACAAATCTGCTCTACCAAAAAACAGGAAAGGTTTTATTTCTATGACATTGATTCAAACCGCCCAATTATCCCTAGAAACTTTGGCTTTAGCCTTTTTTAAGCAGACAGAAGGACGCTGGCAATCCCAGAGACGTTATTACACCCTCACCCAAGAAACGGAACCCCAAGAAGTTATCAGCGCCATCGAGATTAAATATTTACCCCAGGGCAGTGAACCATTAATTCAACTGGCCCGTTTACATAATCTGGAAGATACAACTTTATTAGGTGGCACGGAAGTGACTTGGCAAAGTAATTATCTCCGTCCCCAGAGTAAAAAACCCTCCAACGGTTCCACTATATTCGGTATTTTAGATAATATTCTCTATCGCGATCGGGGATTTGCGACGGATAAACCCGTTAGTGCCATTTATACCTTTCCTAACCCCTCTACTCTCTGTCTGAGAACAGAATACGCCGGTTCTGTCTTTGAAGAAGAAATTAAACTTATCGGTCAACAATATCGCACTCGACAAACTATTATCTCTCGCGCCGGTCAAGAATTGATGATCGGTCAATATCTAGAAAAACGGGTCAATTAGTCAAAAAAATGGCGGCTATTGCCATAATTTTGAATTTTATCCTAGGAATAGGGCTGAAATCAAGTCAGCCCTTCCCATAACTCCCGTTTAAACTGGGGTTAAATTGTCTTGATTCTGACTAGCGAGAAACTTTTCCAATTCCGTAATCGCATCGGCATCGACCTTAGTTTGCATAGGACAGAATTTCGGTCCACACATCGAACAAAA
Organism: Microcystis aeruginosa Ma_MB_S_20031200_S102; assembly: GCA_007095845.1. Taxonomy (GTDB): domain Bacteria; phylum Cyanobacteriota; class Cyanobacteriia; order Cyanobacteriales; family Microcystaceae; genus Microcystis; species Microcystis aeruginosa_D. The sequence goes on along the minus strand of SFBI01000041.1, from coordinate 6,596 downwards.
CTCCGCAGTCTTATAGATATCTGCGGGTAAAGTCTCATCGTGGTATTCCTTAGCGCGATCAGGATCCAAGGATAACTGAAATTGACGGTTCCAATCGAAGTTATAACGAGCAATGGAGAGTTCATCGTCACGATCGCGCGCTCCAGGACGATGACGGGCGATATCTGCCGCATGAGCCGCTATTTTGTAGGCAATTAAGCCATTTCGCACATCTTCAGCGTTGGGTAAACCGAGATGTTCTTTCGGGGTGACATAACATAACATCGCCGTTCCGTACCAACCCGCCAGAGCCGCTCCGATCGCCGAGGTGATATGATCGTAGCCTGGGGCAATATCGGTGACAAGGGGACCAAGAACATAGAAAGGTGCTTCGCTACACTCCTCCATCTGTTTTTTCACATTAAATTCAATTTGGTCCATGGGAACATGGCCCGGTCCTTCCACCATCACCTGTACATCGTGTTCCCAAGCGCGACGCGTTAGTTGACCGAGGGTTTTCAATTCCGCTAATTGGGCCGCGTCGGAAGCATCGTGGGTACAACCGGGACGCAGGGAGTCACCGAGACTAAAAGAAACGTCATAACGCTGGAAAATCTCGATAATTTCGTCGAAATGGGTGTAGAGAGGATTTTGCTTGTGGTGGTGTAACATCCACTTAGCAATAATACCACCGCCCCGGGAGACAATCCCGGTCAGACGGGTTTTGACTAAAGGCAGGTGTTCGATGAGGATTCCCGCGTGAATCGTCATGTAATCTACCCCTTGCTGGGCGTGTTTTTCGATAATATGGAGGAAATCTTCGGGGGTGAGTTTTTCAATATTGCCGTGAACGCTTTCCACCGCTTGATAGATGGGTACAGTACCGATGGGGACAGGAGAAGCATTGATAATCGCGGTGCGAATTTCGTCCAAATTACCGCCACCAGTGGAAAGATCCATCACCGTATCCGCGCCGTATTTGACCGCTAGGTGTAATTTTTCCAGTTCTTCGTTAATATTCGAGGAGTTAGGGGAAGCCCCGATATTAGCATTAACTTTACACTTAGAAGCAATACCGATCGCCATAGGTTCGAGGTTGAGGTGATTGATATTAGCGGGAATAATCAGTCTTCCTCGGGCGATTTCGCTGCGAATCAATTCGGGAGAGAGATTTTCCCGTTTTGCCACATACGTCATCTCTTCGGTAATTATCCCCTGACGGGCGTAGTGCATTTGCGATACATTTGCTTGTCCGCGCCGGGGGGCAACCCATTCTTGTCTCATAATTTTATTTCCTCTGTAAACAGCTTCCCTACGCTGGAATTACCCAGTCTCAGGTTCTAAGGGTCTTTCTCAGCCTGATTATCTCAGACACCCCTAGCTATGAGGGCAATTCTATCACTGTTGAGGACTGAGGAGATAAAGCTTAAGATTGTTGTTTGATTAGGCAGTAATACTAAATCCGTTGAGTAACGCACAGAAAACGGGTTTCTCCGAGAAACCCGTTTTCTACTCATGCAAAAGGCAAAAGGGAATAAATAATCAGTTTTTAATAACCGGATTTAGTATCAGTATTCAGTTTTTATTTATTATCCCATCTCCCCGCTCCCCAATTCATAATTCATAATTCATAATTCATAATTCATAATTCATAATTTATAATTTATAATTTATAATTTATAATTCATAATTCATAATTCATAATTCATAATTCATAATTCATAATTCATAATTCATAATTCCCCTGCTGATTCCGAAAAAAAGGGGCAGGCAAAAAGCCTACCCTAGGATTGATGATTATTCAATCAAACCTTAAACATCGTAGTAGAGAGAGAACTCGTAGGGGTGGGGACGTAAGCGCATCGGGTTAACTTCGTTATCGAGTTTGTAGGTGATCCAGTTTTGGATAAAGTCTTCGGTAAAAACACCAGAATCGGTCAAGAAAGCGTGATCTTTTTCGAGACTTTCTAGAGCTGCTTCCAGAGAACCGGGGGTAGAGGGTATTTTTGACAATTCTTCGGGACTGAGTTCGTAGATATCCACATCGAGAGGTTCTCCCGGTTCAATTTGATTTTTAATCCCATCGATACCCGCACAGAGCATAGCTGCAAAAGCGAGGTAGGGGTTAGAAGTTGCGTCAGGACAACGGAATTCTAAACGTTTAGCTTTCGGGTTGCTTCCCGATAAAGGAATCCGAATCGAAGCGGAGCGATTACCTTGGGAGTAGGCCAGGTTTACTGGGGCCTCAAAACCGGGGACGAGACGCTTGTAAGAGTTGGTGGTGGGGTTAGTTAAAGCTAAGAGTGCAGGAGCGTGTTTAAGCAAACCACCGATGTAGTACAGTGCCATTTGGCTGAGTCCAGCGTATTTATCGCCAGCGAACAGGGGTTGACCATCTTTCCAGATAGACTGGTGAACGTGCATCCCAGAACCATTATCACCAAAGATGGGTTTAGGCATAAAGGTGACGGTTTTACCGTATTTCTTAGCCACGTTCTTGATGCAGTATTTGTAGGTCATCAAGTAGTCGGCGGCCCGTACTAGGGTAGAGAATTTAATCCCTAACTCATTTTGACCACCGGTAGCGACTTCGTGGTGATGTTTTTCGATGGGAACTCCGCAGTCGGCCATGGTTAAGAGCATTTCCGTGCGAATATCTTGAGAGGTATCGGTGGGACTAACGGGGAAATAACCCTGTTTGTAGGCGGGTTTATAGGCAAGATTTCCGTCTTTTTCGTCTTTACCGCTATTCCAACGACCTTCGACACTATCCATGTAATAATAGCCGGCGTTGGCGGTTTGGTCAAAACGAGCGCTATCAAAAAGGAAAAATTCTGCTTCCGGTCCAAAATATACGGTATCACCTAAACCGGTAGTGCCGAGATAATCGATCGCTTTCTGGGCAATAGAGCGAGGATCGCGGCTATACCATTCACCGGTTCTCGGTTCTTTAATGCTACAGATCATGCTTAGGGTCGGTTCCTTGTAGAAGGGATCGATCCAAGCGGTGGTAGGATCGGGAACCATGGCCATATCAGATTCGTTAATTGCTTTCCAACCGCGAATACTGGAACCATCGAAAGCAACACCATCGCTGAAAGAGCTTTCATCGATTTGGTCGTAGTAGAACGAGCAATGTTGCCAGATACCGGGCATATCAATAAATTTCAGGTCAATAATCTTAATATTGTTGTCCTGAATCATTTTCAAGACTTCTTGTGGCGTTTCGGGCATGGAAAACTCCTTTGATGTATGGATCGGTTCTTAAGCTTCTCAAAAAAACCATCCTAAACAGTCACTTTCGCAGGTTTTGTATTTTTCGATACAAAATCTTTGATCCTAGCTTGAAAAAATCTGTAATTTCCTTGTTGAGGTCGGTAATGGAGCCGAATGACGATTTCTTTTCCTAACCTGCGCTTCCCTTAGCGATCGGGTTGGGCTATTATCTCAATTTGGGAAAGGCAATCCCTCTGCCCTAATGTTTCAGAAAAACGATAGAGTTGAAAGGGTTTTGGTTTGCATCTTTCAAAAATAACTAGAGAATTAATATGGCCATCAATAATGTTGGACTTCGAGAAACCTTAGAAGCATTGCGGGTTGAACTGAGTAAATCTATTTTAGCCTCTGAGGGTGAGCAGATTCGCTTTGAGGTGGGTGAAATTGAATTAGAGGTTCAATTTGTGGTTGAGCAGTCGAAAGAAGGCAAAGGTGGGCTAAAATTTTGGGTAGTAGAAATGGGTGGGGGTGTCACCAACAAGGATACGATAACCCATAGAATTAAAATTCCCCTTAAACCCATTTGGAAAGATGGAAAACCTGTATTGACAGGAAGTGATGATATTCCCGATTAGAATTTTATACCCCTAGGGACGTAATGCTTGCCCCCAAAGCAGTTAATTTGTAGGATGGGTTAGCGAAGCGTAACCCATCGCCATCCCAGAATAATACGTTACATCAATCCGATAAGTTATGCCCCAATTCCAACCCGATCGCGCTTTAGAAATTGTTGCCCCTAAGTATGGCACTGCCTATCGAATTGGGGGACGTTTACTCTTGACTTGTCGGCATCTATTTGATAATAGTAACGACTGTAAAGTACGATTTAGATCAGCATCAAACTATTCTGATAAGCAAGATATAGACGCTAAAGTAATTTGGAAAGCCCCCGATAATATCGATATAGCTTTAGTTGAATTACCAGAAACTATCGAAACTTGTGATCCTGTAGGTTTTGGGTTGTTACCTGATGCGAGTAGCACCCAAAAAGTTAAATTTGACTTTTTGGGCTTTCCTCTATTTTTACGGTATGTTGAAGATGAGATAAAATACGCCACAGGGTTACATATTGAGGGAACTATCGATGTGTCTAATCGTGCGCCTCATAACCGGTTGTTATTAAATATTAAAGATAGCAAAGAAATCCAACCCACCGATGAACAATTAGAAAGATTAGCAGAAAATCAATCCCCTTGGCAGGGAACATCGGGATCAGCAATTGTTTGTAATGGGTTAGTGATTGGGGTACAATCTAAACAGCCAATTAGAGATCGTCCCGCATCTTTAGAAGCTGAATCTTTGGCAAGAGTTTATGACAATCCCGAATGGTGTGAGATATTAGAAAACCATGATATTGATCCTGAACCTAAACCGGTTATATCCGCTTCTTTAAAATCTTCTTCCTATCGTAATCAAGCTCCTCCTAAACCGAGTTATTTTGTCGAACGTCCAGAGGTTAGTATTGAGTTAAAGAAACTTTTATTGTCAGAAATAACGGAAAAAACTGGAACTTTAGTTATTAGTGCGATTTATGGCTTAGGAGGTATTGGTAAATCCACTTTAGCGGCGGCATTAGCACAAGAAAAAGAAGTTCAAGCTTATTTTCCTGATGGCATTTTCTGGGCAACTTTAGGACAACAACCAGATATTTTATCCTTTCTTCATGGCTGGATTCAAGCTTTAGGAGATTATAATTTTAAGCCGACTGGTATTGATGCGGCATCCTTACACTTGAGGACTTTATTAGCAGATAAAAGGGCTTTATTAGTGGTAGATGATCTCTGGAATGTAGAAGATATTGAACCTTTTAGAGTAGCAGTAAATCAATCTAAATTATTAGTAACCACTAGGGAAGTTCCCGTTAAAGGGGCAATTCGTTATGATTTGAATGTAATGACCGAATCTCAATCTTTAGCCTTATTAACGGGTTATTTAAAGCATGAATTAAATTTAGCAGATCAGAAACAAGCCAAAATATTAGCCAAAATTGTCGGTTATTTACCCTTAGCTTTGGAGTTGGGAGCGGCACAAGTTAAAGATGGGGTTTCTTGGGCTGAGTTACTAGAAGATTTGCAGGCAGAAATCGCTCATTTAGAAATTTTAGACCGCTTGGAAGCTGGAGATACTGCCAATGAAGAAAAACGAAAACATTATAGTTTAATTGCTTGCTTTAATCTCAGTTTAAAGCGGTTAAATGGGCAAAGATTGAGACAATTTAGTTGGTTAGGAGTTTTACCCGATGATGTTACCATTACGGAAAAAATGGCGGCGACTTTATGGGATTGTCCGGTTAGAGAAGCGAGGCAAACTTTAAGATATTTACGCGGTAAGGCTTTATTATTAACGGGGGTTTCTAGTGAACTATTAACGAGTTATCGCGTCCATGATTTGTTACATGATTTAGCCCGAAATCTGATCCTAGCGTCTCCTCATCCTGAAACGGATTATCAATTACCTGGGTTAGGGTTATCAATGGCTGAGGCACATCAACAGCTTTTACAACGGTATCAAAGACAGATTAAGATATCCCCCCTAACCCCCCTTGAAAAGGGGGGAAAAGAGGTGGAAGTCCCCCTTAGTAAGGGGGATTTAGGGGGATCAAACTGGCATACTTTAGCAGATGATGGCTACATTTATAATCAATTGCTCTGGCATTTGGAAAAAGCGGGACAGATAGCCCAGATTCATCTATTACTGAGGGAAGAAACCGCAGAAGGTCATAATGGTTGGTATAATCAATGTGAAAGGGAAGGGAAAACGGCAATTTTTATTAAGGATGTTTCCCGGGCTTGGCAACTGGCGGAGGAGCATTTTATTGAGAACAAGAGTGAGTCTATGGGGTTACAGGTTCGTTATGCTTTAATCACCACTTCTCTGAATAGTGTGGCGGCTAATATTCCACCAGAATTAATTGCGGCACTGGTTAAGCAGGAAATCTGGACACCTGCTCAGGGTTTGGCTTATGTGCTGCAAAGTCAAGATGATAAGAAGCAAGCCGCAGGATTAAGTTTAATTAGTCCCTATCTTACTTCTACTTTGTTACCCGAAGCCTTAGAAGTTGCCAGAGGGATTGGGGATGAATTCTCCCGTGCTTGGGCATTGACAGGGTTAGCTCCCTATTTACCGGAAAATTTGTTACCGGAAGCTTTAGAAATTGCCAGAGGGATTGAGTATGAATCCTACCGTGTAAATGTATTGGAGGGGTTAGCTCCCTATTTACCTGAAAGTTTGTTACCCGAAGCCTTAGAAATTGCCAGAGGGATTGGGGATGAATCCGCCCGTGCTTCGGCATTGACCGGGTTAGCTCCCCATTTACCGGAAAGTTTGTTACCCGAAGCCTT
>SFBI01000040.1 GCA_007095845.1 Microcystis aeruginosa Ma_MB_S_20031200_S102 | reverse complement strand
ATTAACCAGTTTGTGCCTTAAACCTTTTCCTGTATGGGTTTCAGCTATTTTTGGGTGTAGGCTCTCTCATCGAATTTTATTTTAAGTTAATTATTTGCATAACAGTTACCGAAGAGCCTTAAACCTATCCTCGTTAGCCGCAAAAACTTCAGGTATTTGTTGAATATATCTTTGACAACCTGTAGCAATAATACTTTCACGCTGTTGAACATACTCCTGTAGATCGAGACTAATTACACCATCAGAAAGTAGTTGCTCAATTTTTTCTTTGAGTCCAAATCTTGACCCCGTTAATAGTCTTCGCCAATTGTCTAAAAAACCGAATAAAGCGTAGGTAGCATAAGTTTTACCTGTATTATTACCACCACAGATAATTGTGAGGTTGCCTAGACTGAATTCTGCCTGTTTTAAAATGCCAAGATTTTTAATTTTAACTTTCATGTTTGTCTTAGGTAACTTTTAAACCACCAGTTTACAATCGTCGCAATAATTCCCCGTATAACCATTGTTTATTGCTGCTGTAGGGAATAAAAACATCATATTTATATTCTTGTTGACTGTTCATCTATTCTTTCTCGCAAGTCAAAAGTCAAAAGTGATAATAAATCCGGTTATTATAAAGCTGCCCGATTTCGGGGTTCAGTCAATTGACAAATTGTTGTGGATACCGAGGAAAATTAGGGAAGATATGGGGAAGGAATAATTAGCGATCCTTGAAAAGAGGGCGAACGAGGGGACTCGAACCCCCGAGTGGTGGAACCACAATCCACTGCCTTAACCACTTGGCTACGCTCGCCGTACACTTTTTCAAGTATAGCACAAGGCCAATGGTTGACAAGAGGTTTTTTATCCTAATTCAGGCTATGGTTAGGGTAAGTGAGTGATGATGTGAGAGCTTATGAAATTGGTACGGTCAGGGGGAATGGTGTTAGGAGTGGTTTTAGGGGGAATTGCGGGGATATTGCTGACAACTAACCCCAATCGTCAAGATTACGAACAATACGCTTCCCAGAGGTTAACTAGCTATCTTAAGGATCATGTCTGCGCTCGGGCGCAAGCTTCCATCGAGGTGCAAGCTCTCTTACGGGGTTACTGTAAAATGTTGGTGGATACGGGTCATCCTTTTTTACAAGAAGCGATCGCTACTAACACCACTAGAAGGAATTTTCTCATTTTCAGCGTTTATCAAACGGAATTATTGTTCCCTCCCCCTTTACCTAGTTATCAATTCAGTACCGTCGGTTTTTTGAATAAATTGTACATCTACGAAGCTTTACAACTGTAGTCAGATAATTGAAATTGTCCGAGAGTGATTTGATTGTAGTGGTGATAGCTGAAACTTTTGCTAATTGGGCATTGTAGTTATGAATAAAGTGTAAAACAGCCCCAAGGTGATTCTCAATTTTTTGATCGCTGGTGATTGGGATTTTCCCCATTTACGGAAAAAAGCAGACTTTGCCATTCTAAAAGTACAGGAATCGGGATACTGAGAGAGCGGGGATTGTCTAGGGGTAGGGAAAGCTCGATCGCTTCGGTAACGGGTAGCTGCGTTAAGATATCCTGCATATTGTATTGACCAACGTTAGCTGCGGGTGATTCTTGGGCAAAAGCATCCTCAGCCGCTAAAATTTGACCTTTAGCAGTGGTTATCGTTAATCTTTCCGGGTGAAGAAACTCAATCCCCTCTGGAAATCCCACCAAGCGCAAACTAATTTCTACCGTTTCCCCATCTTTAACCCGTTTGAATAACACCACCTGCCAAGGACTACCGGTATCATCGCGCAAACTATGACGGGATTGATACAACAGCTGCCCGGGTCCTTCTAGCTGTTGTCGAGTTAGAGCTAGTGCGGACAAGGAAAAATCGATTTTAAGGCTGATAAATAGCAAAAAACTGACGAGAACACAAAATAATAACAGAAATCGTTTCATAACTTTATTGACATTAGCTAAAAAATATGATAAGAGCTTCGGCACTTGAGCCAAATTAACATAATTATATCACTATATAGTTAATTATTTAGAAAAGCTGCTGTCCAGGGAAGTGGAGCGGCTTTTTTCCGCAAAGACATTGTAAGTAGTCGTGCAAAATTAATTTCCTAGTAAAGATAGGCAAAAGGCAAGAGGCAAAAGGCAAGAGGGGGTTAGATATGTGTAATTAATTTTGCTTAGGTACTTATGATTGATGAGATAAATTGATAGTTGCAAGTTACTTTGGCTCTCTTGGATTTGGTGGGTAAAATGTATTACTAAGATACATTCCTCCTAGCAAGGGGGTGGAACGAACCACAAAGACACAAAGGACACAAAGATTGATCGATCATATTGTAAGTTAAACTTATCAGACAGAACCGAGAAGAGCCTAACTTGGAGAGGACTAACAAACCCGATGAATTTGCCAGAACAGAAATCAGCGAAACACAGAAAATAGTTGATTAGCATACTTTACAATACAAAAGAATATTCTTTAGTCTAGCTTTCTCAAAACCATGGGTTAGCCCCCCAGCCCCACAAAATAGATCCACTGTAGAGATATGGTCAGTCAATGACAAGTTTTATATCCTCCGCTCAAAGATAGGAACAACCTTTGATCCTAGCCCATCGATCGAAAAACTACTATGGGATGCACTGGTAGAAACAAGGTGAACAGTCAAAGAACTTAACGGCCTATGATTAAAGAGACGAGGAATCAGAACCCGAAAAAAATCCTCGCTCCGCCATTGCCTTGATTCTCCCTGATAATTATGGGACTTTTTGCCCTTCACCAAAACCTCCGTCAGTGGTTTAAATCTCAACACTTCGGACGTAGCGCCACCGATAGTCGTTATGCTTTACTGGTTGCCTGTTTAATCGGAATTCTCTCCGCCCTTGCCGCTATTATCCTGAAATTGGGCATCGGTTGGTTAGGTGGTTGGCGGGTGCATCTAGTAGCCAATTCCTCTCCTTTCCTAGTTTTGCCCCTCGGTGGTTTTCTGCTTGGTTACGGCGCCGGCTGGATTGTGGAACACTTCTCCCCCGCGGCCGCCGGGGGTGGTATTCCCCAAGTAAAAGCGGCCTTAGCCAAATATCCTTTGCCCCTGTCTTGGCGCGTCGCCCTAGTAAAAATGATCGGGGCGATCCTGATCCTTGGTGGTGGTTTAACCCTTGGTCGTCGGGCCCCCACGGTACACATCGGGGCAGCCCTAGCGGCCCAATTAAGCGTCTGGCTGCCCACCAGTCCTGATCACCGTCGTCAGATGATCGCAGCTGGGGCCGCTGCCGGGTTAGCGGCCGGTTTTACTACTCCCATCGCCGGAGTCCTCTTTGTGATCGAGGAATTAATGCGCGATGTTTCTAGTCTGACCCTAGAAACGGCGATTGTGGCTTCCTTTACAGGGGCGGTGGTTTCGATGATGTTGCAGAATACCCCCTCGATCATCACTGAATATGCCAATATTAGCTTCTCTGCCCAAGAAATCCCCATTTATTGCCTTTTGGGGGTTTTAGCGGGCTTATTGGGGTCTTTATTCAATCAAGGCATCCTTTTTTGTAGTCAGCTGCAGCGGCGTTGGCGGTTATCTCTGGCTTGGCGCATCGGTCTGGTCAGTTGCTTATCGGGAACGGTAGTGGCTTTTTTACCCGACTTTTTTCGAGATAATACGGGTTTACGGGAATTTTTGCTGGCAGGGGAATTAAGTTGGCAGAATACCGCCCTCGCTTTTGTGGTCTATTTTTTCCTGACGATGATCTCCTATAGTTCCGGCGCTCCGGGAGGACTGCTCGCCCCCGCTTTGGTGTTGGGCTCCTGTTTGGGGTTTCTGGTGGGGGGAATCGAGACGAAAATTATGGGTTTCGGCAGCGAACCTAGTTATGCTTTAGCCGGTATGGGGGCCTTTTTTACGGGAGTAGTCAGGGTTCCAGTAACGGCGATCGTGATTGTCTTTGAACTGCATCACAATTTTAATGTTGTGCTGCCCCTGATGTTGACCTGTGCCGTTTCTTATATCACTGCCGAAAGCATTCTACCCGGTTCTCTCTATCAGCATTTACTTTCCGCTAGTGGTATTATTCTCAACGAGGAAACCCCTGCTAATGATGTGCTGGCCCATCTGTCAGCTATGGATGTGATGCAATCCCAGGTGGAAATTCTGCCGGCGGATTTACCCCTAGGAGAAGTGGTGAAAATTATGTCCCGTTCCCATCATCGCGGTTTTCCCGTGGTGGAACAGGGGCGACTATTGGGGATTTTTACCCAAAGTGATCTGGATAAATGGCGATCGAAAAACAGTCAAACCGTCCTGCGGGAGATCATGACTCCCAATCCGATTACTGTGGCTCCCCAGGCAGCTTTAAGCGATGTTTTATTTCTGTTAAATCGTTATCAGCTTTCCCGTTTACCCGTTACCGATGGTCAAAAATTGGTGGGGATCATCACCCGCACCGATATTATCCGGGTGGAAGCTGATCAATTGGGGGGGGTTTGTCAACTGCCCCAACCCACTACCCCTTCCTATGTGGTTTATCAAACTCGTTCCCCAGCTGTGGGAATAGGCCGGATTTTATTACCTATTGCCAATCCCGACACCGCTACCGCTTTGTTTAAAATTGCTGTTGCGATCGCCCGTGAACGCAATTATGAGATAGATTGTCTCTATGTGATTACTGTACCTCGTCTTAGTTCTCCGGCGGAAGTCCGGGTAGATACGCGCGAAGGACGCAAATTACTTCATCGTCTGGAAAGATTAGCGCGACAGCAGAATATCTCTGTTCATACACAAATTTCCGTTGCTCAGGATATCGCCGAAGGGATTTTGGCCACGATTCGCGAACGACACAGCAATTTATTAATTATGGGTTGGACGGGGGAAAGATCCACCACTGGGGCGATTTTTGGGGTTTTAGTCGATACTTTGATTGCTCAAGCACCCTGTGAAACTATCTTGGTAAAATTGGGGACAAAGGATTGTTTTCCCAACGATCCTCATCGGGAAAGGATGTGGCTGATTCCCACCGCCGGCGGTCCGAATGCCCAACGCGCCTTAGCATTATTGCCTAGTTTGCTGTCTTTGTCCGAGTCTTCGGATCATCCCAAACTTTGGTTATGTAAAATCTATTCTCCGACGGAGTTACTGCCAGATCTGTCTATTTTGGAAATTTTACAAGCATCTTTACAGAAAGCGATCGCACAGCCGATTGTGCCTTTACCGATTCCTTCGGCCTCTCCGGCCGAGGCAATAATTAATCTGGTAGAATCGGAGGATTGTTCCTTGGTGCTTTTGGGTGCATCTAGGGAAAGTTTGCTCAATCAGTTATTAAATGGCAATATCCCCTCGACGATTGCCCGTGCGGTTAATTGCACTGTGATTCTCGTGCGAGGGGAATTATCAGATTAGTTGATTAGCTAGGCGGAAGCTAAACTTAAACCGAAGGGTACGGTATTGTCAATTTTCGCCCCTTGACTTTCCTCTAGGGAATGGGGATAAAATATTTCCCTGTCTAATTGACCATCGGAGTCATCGTCATCCCCATCGCTGATATAAAGGCGTTCACAGGGGATATTATCGGAAAGGATGGCGCTGGCCATCATACCCGTATGAATCTCTAAGAAAGCATCCGCTAGGGTCTCAAATACTAAACGCTGCCCGGGGAAAACCACCCTTTCAAAATACCAGTTAGCAATATTGGTGATGCGAACAATTTGAATATGACTGGTCGCATTGACATAGCAACAAAGAATACTATTTTTCTTGCCGTTGGGGAGGGGATCGAGAATCTGTGCCATAGCAATTGAGGTGATCTTAAAGTGGGTTTGTCATCGCTCCTTCACCGTAACATCCTTTGATCCCCGATAGTTGTAAAGATGATTACATTACTCTGATAAAAATCTACTGATCGCTTTTTCTGGTGATAGAAAGCGGTTTTTATTAAAAAATCATTAAATTTAACTAATGCTTAGTTGTGGCTATTTGTCAAGGGGGGAACTACGTTTTTTTGCTGTTTTTCTTGATTTTTTGCTAGGCTACTTATCACTCAATTTTGTTAACGGTTTCAGGATTATAGAAATTGAGGTAATTTTTGTCAAGTTTGATACCGCTTGCTCATGATCCCCTTTCTGGTTGACCAAAAAGGGTTAAGGTGTAGGGTTTTAGCGATTTTCATCTGGTCAATTACCTAATTTTCAGGGAAAAAGTCCCTAAATTTTCCCCTACTAGCCACTCCTAATCCCTAACTCCTAACTTTTGATTGCTCAGAAATAGTCGTAATTTCAATAAACTGAGAGTTTGACCGAGATTGAGGGGAAGGAGAGAAATGCCTTCTAACCGCGATTGTAACCAACCATCGCCCCAATACCATTCGTGATAGCCATCGATACCTTGACTCAAAAGTAAGCGTAAACACTGGTCATTGGCCAATAAAACCTGATGTTGTACGGGAATTAAACCTAACCAAGAGGTAAAAGTCAAGCCTTCCTCTAATTTATCGGGTAGATTAGGCGAGAGCATTTGCGGCCACAGCCATTGACGGAGATGATCAGTTTGGAGCAAACTATCCCGGATAGCCTGTTCACTGGCCGAGATTTCGATACGCAGCTGACTTTGTTGAAAATTGCCGAACATATTGTTGTCTGATAATTTTTGTTAAGTTAGTTAAAGAATAACTAAAAATCGGGACAGCGTTTTCCAAGGATAACAGTAAGTAGTATGGCAGATAAATTAATCCGCGCCACGGCCGCCGATGGCGGAATTAGAGTAGTAGGAGTGATTACCACCCGTTTAACCGAAGAAGCCCGCCAAAGACATAAATTATCTAACGTAGGCACTGCCGCTCTCGGTCGCACGATGGCATCGGCTTTACTCTTGGCTTCCAGTTTAAAAAAACCCGGTTCTAGGGTCAATATTCGCATTAAAGGCGACGGTCCCCTAGGTGGTGTTTTAGTTGATGCTGGACTCGATGGCACGGTGCGGGGTTATGTGGACTATCCCCAGGTGGAATTACTCCCCAATGCTAAGGGTAAATTAGATGTGGGTCGCGCCGTGGGTAACAAAGGTTATGTGCGAGTCTTACGGGAAGAAAAAGGTGAGGAGAGAAATGAACTTCAGGAAAGCATCGTCGAGATAGTTTCTGGGGAAGTGGGGGAAGATATCGCCTACTATCTAGACCAGTCCGAACAAATTCCCTCCGCTTTGCAAGTGGGGGTTTTTGTCGGTACAACCACAGGAGTAACGGCCGCTGGGGGAATTTTATTACAAGTTCTCTCGAAAGAGGCCGCCAGGGATGAGGTCTTAGTGGCTCGTTTAGAGTCGAGATTGCGAAAATTAACGGGATTTACGCCTCTTTTACGAGCAGGAAAAAGTCTAGAAGATATTTTTCAGGAACTTCTCGGAGATATGGGTCTAGAAATTTTTCCGGCTGTGCAGCTGCTGCGTTTTGATTGTGATTGTTCTTTTGAACGGGCCCTAGGAGCTTTAAAATTTCTCGGGGTCGATGAATTAAAAGACATTATTGAAAAGGATAAACAAGCGGAAGCCATCTGTGAGTTTTGCCAGGAAGTGTATAGTGCCAACGAGACGCAATTAATTGAATTAGTCGAGTCTCTACAAGCTGAATCTTGCTGAGAAGTTGGGTAATAAGCGCCATTAGGGTAAAATCTATCTAAAATATCTGTCAGGGAGTCGTGAATGTCTAAAGGAAAAGAATTAACCGAAAATCTAGTCAAACGAGAATCGATTGACTCCCTGACTCGTTGGCCAGAGAAAACTAAGTCTTTTCTTTTTCTCTTTTGGTCCCGATACCAGCATCGTTTCACTTGGAAAGTTTGGGCGGCTTTATTTGTGGTCGTTTTTGGCGGTGTTGGTTTTCTAGCCACTTGGCAGTTATTAAATATGCAGAAGTCGCCCAATTGTCCCAAAATCTTCTGGCCTGTTGCTTCTGCTTCCCTGCGTCTCTACTGCGCTCAACTTTCCGCCGATAGTCGCACCGTGGAAGGGCTACTCGCGGCAATTGCCCTGGTGGAAGCTTTACCCGAAGACCATCCCTTGCGATCGCAAGTTAATCAACAGGTGGAAGAATGGGCGCGAGATATCCTGAATTTGGCGGAAAAAGACTATCAAGCCGGAAATTTGGAGCAAGCGATCGCTAAAGCTCGTCAAATCCCCAATAATATGGCAGTAGCGGCAATTATTGAAGAAAGAATCGCTAAGTGGCAAGGAACTTGGACGCAAGGCAACGATATCTTAAGCAAACTAGAGGAAAATCTCCGCGCTTCCAACTGGAATCAATCTTTCCGTCTAGCAGTGGATTTATTGAACTTAAATAACGAATATTGGGCAACGGTTAAATATAATGAAGCGCTCGCTAAAATTACCGTCGCCCGGGAAGATAGCAGTAAATTAGATAATGCCTTTAATCTCTTTACGCGAGGCGGTCTCGACAATTGGTTGAAAGTCATCGAAGAAGCTAGAAAAATTCAAGCCAGCAGTTATGCCTATCAGGAGGCACAAAAATTAATCGGGAAAACCGAGGATAAACTAAAAGAATACGCCGAAAGATTAATTGAGCAGAAGCAATGGCAAGCTCTCCGGGATTTGGCCAACGAAAGTCCCAAAGACCTCAAAATTAAACAAGATGTCACCGATTGGTCTGTCTTGTCCGAAGCGGCCTTAGATGCGGAAACTGGCACGGTGGACGGATTAGAAGCTGGCATACTGGGACTAGAACAAATCGACGCTTCTCGACCCCTCCATCAAACGGCCCTAGCTATGAGGGAGCGCTGGCAGTTACAGGTACAGGATCTAAAAATCTTGTCTGAGGCTAGAGATTTAGCACAAGCAGGTACAATCGAGCAGTATAGCGCCGCTATCGCAAAAGCGGGCGAGGTTCCCCGGAATAATCCCCTCTGGTCGCAAGCACAACAGGAAATTGGCTCTTGGAATCGTCAAATACAAGTCATAGAAGACCGGCCGATTTTAGAACAGGCCCGGGAAATCGCTATCCCCGGCGATATTAATTCCCTCAGTAGTGCTATTATTCAGGCGCGGGCTATTGGTAAAAATCGGGCCTTATACCGAGATGCTCAACGGGAAATTGGCGACTGGCAAGTACGGATTGAACGCCTGGAGGATCAACCGATTTTAGATCAGGCTCAAGCTTTGGCTAATCTCAAAGACTATAGCACAGCGATCGAAACTGCCAATCAAATTCCCCCCGGTCGCGCTCTTTCCGCAGAAGTTTCCCAAAATATCCGTCTTTGGCGCCGAGAGTTGCGGGCCCTTCAAAATCTCCAACAGGCTAATCAATTAGCGGCGATGGGAACCGCAGAAGGTTTAACCCGGGCGATTGCTTTAGTTACCAATATTTCCACTAAAACCGATGCGGGTGTGCAACGGACTGAATTGCTGGAACGTTGGAGTTATCAACTTTTGTCCTTAGCCACGGATCAAGCTAATAATGGTCGTTATCTGGAAGCCATTCGCCTTGCTGAATCCGTATCCCCAGAGAGTACTGCTTATAGTTCGGCTCGCTCTCAAATGCAAGGCTGGCGTAATATTCTCCAACCTCCGGCCCCACCGCCAATAGTTGAATCTACTCCCCCTTCCCCAGACAATAATCAGTTTTAGATGCGGTTTTTGCCATGGATTACCCCTAAAAAAAGTCCCTCGTCCCCGGGGGTCTGTTAAGTTAAAATTGACGGATGTAAGGCGTTTCCTATTAGGATGCAGAAATATCTGTATTACACCAAATCCGGTTATTAAAGACTGATTATCTATTCCTCCTCTTGTCCGCTGCCTATCCTGATGATATTTAGGGTTCGCTGAAAAAGTTTGTTGGTGGGGTTAGGCTTCGGCGTGAGCTTTTGTCGAACGTTGAGCTCACGGCCGAAGCCTTTTGCCTATCCTGATATGTTATACTAAATCCAGTTATTAAAAACTGATTATTTATTCCCCCTTTTGCCTCTTGCCTTTTGCCTATCCTGATATGTTACCTATACTCAACGGATTTAGTATTACCTGTACTCAACGGATTTAGTATTATACTAAATCCAGTTATTAAAAACTGATTATTTATTCTCCGTTTTGCATGAGTGCATGAGTAGAGAACGGGTTTCTCGGAGAAACCCGTTTTCTGTGAGTTACTCAACGGATTTAGTATAACATCGGATTTTAACAGGTCAAAAGCCTTATTTTAAAAGGGTTTTACCATTATTTAGCAAGCCCTATTTACGAGAATATTTTGCGAAGATATGAACAAATTATTCTTTGCTTGTGGGATTTTATCAATTGTCATGACCAAGTTTAAGCTTGTATAGTAAAGCTTTGAGTTTTTGTTAGATTGATATTTATCAACTTTAGAGCATTGCTGGACAGAGAGGGAGCTTGGGGAATTTTCTACATTGTAAGTTCGGAAGAACCGTTTTTTTTAATCAGAAACAGTGAAGTTGTTGGTCATCGAGGAGATTCCTTGCTCTATACGTTAATGGCAGATCAGAATATTTGGTTTCGGCGTTGCTGATTTAGGGTATGATTGAGGAGGAAGGCGATCACCCAAAAATACCCATTATCAAACTCAGAAATTATGCAATGTCCTGAATGTCAATCCAATCATATCAATAAAAATG
>SFBI01000004.1 GCA_007095845.1 Microcystis aeruginosa Ma_MB_S_20031200_S102 | reverse complement strand
ATTTAACAACAACTCAGAGCCGCAACTTTGACAGTAACGAGTATTCGAGTTATTATTACTCGGATGCTCCGGTTGAGAACAATCGGGATTAATGCAGTAACAGGGTTTCATCTCGGCTACCAGTTATTTTATCGGGTGAATAATTGAAGGTTCCCTTTACCTGTCTTTGAAGGCATTTTATCATAAGTCAGTAGTTATGATTAAATTGAAGAGAGATATTGCATTTTTCAAAACATCGCGCTTTGTAGGTTGATTCATGAATCAACGCTCCCTAGGGTTCTTTCACTCTCTCCAATGTCATTCTCTCCAATCCTTATCTGGAACGTTTTTAGTCTATTTATCGGAATAAATAGCTGAAAAACACCCCGCGCATTAGTTTTTCGGTGGGATGCTTACAAACAGCTGCTGATATATCTGTAATAATTTAAGAGTCACTGATAATTGCTGATTGTCGGTATTTCTGCAAATCTGAGATGCAGCCAAATTGTCCCCCCAAATTAGAAGGATAAATTATCAAGTTTCTCCCGGATTTTACCCTATTCATTCATATTACGATAGGTAGCCACTGCCGAGGGAGAAATGCGATTGAGATAACGGAAAATCCAATATTTTAAGACTGTATCTAAGATAACGGGAAAAGTGGCGATAAAGAGAAAATTAAACTGGCGATTTTCCGGTAAACCGAAATGACGACTTAACCCTTCTAGGATCACTTCCCAACCGTGGGGAGAGTGGAAACCGACAAATATATCGGTAAAAAGAATAATTAAAAAAGCTTTAGCTGAATCGCTAAGATTATAGAGAATGCCATCCAGAAAAGACTTGACAATCTCGATTTCTCGACGACTAAAAGCGACAACAAAACCAAAAGCAATCAGGGAACAAATATCGGCAAAAATATTAGCGATTGCATTTAAACCTCGTTGGCGAAATTCTTCACTTATTACCGCTGCTTTTTTAGTAATTTCTACCTCGATTTCTTCGTTAGATAATTTGGGTGCTAAACCAATCATACCTCGAAAATGTAAAGCTTCCTCAAATCTTCTCAATTCCGAAAAAGCTTCTTCTTCTAAATCCTGATTGATAAAAATAAACTGTTCCTGTTGTTGGAAATATTTATTAACCAAGGGTGTAATCAGGAAAGTTTTGGTTAATTGTTGGGTTAATAAAGGAACAATAATTAACAGTAAAATAAACTTGAGGGAAATGGCGGTTTTATAACGAGAATTGCGAAATTTCTTTAAAACTGCCTCCTCCGATTCCTGCGCTTGGGGATCGATTTCCTGTTTAATACGATTAAAAGTATTGACAAAAGAACGGGGTAAAACCCCTGGTTTTTCTGTGGCTTTTTGGGATTTATTACTTTTGATTATTTCCTCATCTTCAATACTACCCGCTGCTAAAAAAGAGCGATTTCTGGAAGTTTTATTTTTGGCTGTTTCCTGCTCAAAATTTCTGTTCTGGAGACTTTTGGGAACATCTTGCAGCTCTTCTTGCCAATAATTATCTTGATATTTTCCGATAATACTATCGATAAACTGAAGTTTTTTCAGACAAACATCTGTGGTGACAGTAATCACCCCATTACTAATTGTTGGTTGATTTGGTCCGAAGGTATTAACGATCGAGCGACTAGCTTTAAACTCCGTCAATCTGACTTTAATTTTTTGCAGATAACCTTTAACTTCTGCGATAAAATAGGAATTAGTGCTGCTGCCATAATTCGAGAATTCATTCGCCACTTTTCGTCCTTGAAAATGCTTGTCTTCTATCTCCTTAATCTTCAACGCTGCATGATAGGCTTCATCTAAAGAACGTTCAGGAGTTTGTAATAACCATTGATTAACACCTTGCAAAATCCGATTAAGATTCATAGGAAACAATTACTTCCACAAGGGAGAAAAGCTAGAGTACCGATCAGTTATCTTAACAAATACAATCGAGAAAAAACGATGTCAATCATACCAATTTGGATCGAAGGTGGCACGCGATCGGGAAAAACCACCGCTTTAGTCGGGGAATTTCGGCGCTGGGTGTCTCGCGATCGAGAAAAATCATCCCCCCTTCCTCGATCGATCTTAGTTTTCGCTGCCAACGATGATAATAAACGGGAATTAGCCGATCGATTAGCCATTGCTGTTAGGGGTAGCTATCCGATTCTCTGCAAAACCCCTTTAGGTTTTCTCACCGATGAAGTCATCCTGTTTTGGCCGTTAATTTTCGAGTTTTTGGGGCTAAAAGCGCAATTTCCCCGCCGATTACGCCCAGAAACGGAGCAGGAACTCGCCACCCGTCTCTGGCAACCAGCAATCGCTGAATTTTTCCAGCTTACTGGCATAAATGAATATCGTTTCGTCCGTCAAGTTCTCGATTTGTTACAATTAGCCGGCGCTAGTGGTGTTCCCGCAGAAAAGATACCCGAAAGATTAGCCGACGGATTATCAGAAACAGATTTAAAACGAGTTTTAGCGATTAATGAGCAGGAAACACCAGAAAAAGTGGGAGAATTAATCATTCAATGGCGTGATTGGTCTCTAGAACGTGGTTTATTAAGTTATGGTATCATCTACGAACTCTATTGGCGCTATTTATTTCCTGATAGTCGTTATCAACAGCAACTATTAAAACGCTTCCGGGCAGTTTTTGCGGACGATGTGGACGATTATCCAGCTATTGCCAAGGATTTACTCAGTTTTTTCCTCGATCACGATTGTTTTAGCGTTTTTACCTACAATCCCCAGGGAAAAATTCGCTTAGGATTAACTGCTGATCCCGATTATCTACAAAAATTAGAGAAACGCTGTCAAATTATGTCATTATCTACCACTGAGGGGTTAGCTGCTCAGTTTAGCGAGACTGTTCTCTCCTTAATCAGCGACGGTAACTATCTTGGCAATCTTCCCGATCAATTCATCTCCCTGCAAACCACCTCTCGCGCTGAATTGTTACGGAAGACAGCTACAGCTATTATTCAAGCAGTCAAGCAAGGAGCGGTAAAACCCGAAGAAATTGCCGTTATTGCCCCCGGTTTAGACGAAATCGCCCGTTATAGCCTGATGGAAATTTTAACCGGTGCCGGGATAGCCGTTCAACCCCTCAACGAACAACGACCCCTGATCAGTTGTCCTCTGATTCGGGGATTATTGACCCTTCTCGCCCTTGTTTATGAAAATTTGGGGCGTTTAGCCCCCCAAGAGGCTATAGCGGAAATGCTGGTGATTTTTAGCCGTTATCGCTGGGATGAAGAACAAAATTTAATTCCCGATATCGATCCAATCCGCGCCGGATTAATTGCCGATCATTGTTATCAAGTGGATCTGGAAAATCCCCGTTTATTAGCGATCGAAACTTTTCCCCGTTGGGATCGCTTAGGACAAAAAGCTTGTACTGCCTACGAAAGAATTTGTCACTGGATCGAAGGGATGAAAAAACGGCAGCAAGAAGCCAAACTTTTCCCGATTTTTGTCTTAAATCAAGCGATCGAAGAATTATTAAACGATGGGGAAAATTTGCCCTTCGATCATTTGGCAGCTTTGCGAGAATTAATGGAAACTGCCCAACATTTTTGGGAGATTGATCGCCGTTTGCGCGAGAGTGAACCCTCTTTTCAAAGTCCCAGCGAAACTATTAGTCAGTTTATCCAACTTTTGCGCCGCGGTACAATTACTGCTAATCCCTATCCTGTGCGACAATTTATTAAATCTTCCTCAGCAGTTACCCTAGGCAATATCTTTCAATATCGTTCTTTTCGTTCTAGTCATCGTTGGCATTTTTGGCTAGATTGTTCCTCCCCACTCTGGGAACAAGGAGGTGCTGCTACTCTTTTTGCTGCGCCTATTTTTTGGCGAGAAAGTCCTTATCAACGCTGGATAACAGAAGCAGAATTAGAGGAAAATCAGGCACGTTTACAGAGAGTTTTAAGGGATTTATTAGCAAGGGTAAGCGAAAAAGTTATCCTCTGTCACAGTGATTTAGGAGTATCAGGAACTGATCAAACTGGACAACTTTTATCTTTAGTACAAGCGGCAAAAGAATATGATTACGCGCTAGAACAAAATTAACTTCTTGGTTAGGAAATGCAAAAGGGGAAATAAATAATCAGTTTTTAATAACTAGATTTAGTATAATACTAAATCCGTTGAGTAACGCACAGAAAAAGGATTTCTCCGAGAAACCCTTTTTCTACTCATGCAAAGGGCAAAACGGAGAATAAATAATCAGTTTTTAATAACTGGATTTAGTATAAAGCCTTTTTGGGTTGTAAATTAAAAGTTACCAACTCCGAACCACACAAGGGTTCTATCCAGCACTCACATTATTTCATGTTATTAGCTGACATTAAGTGTAATAATACTTCCTGTGGTGAAGCTGGTTTGGGTCGAGGTTGTTTGGTATCAAAATCCTTAATAATTGTCGCCATTAATTTAACCATCGCAGTTTCTTCTGGTAGTCGATTCTGTTTACTGATTAGATTAAGCAGGAGATAACGCACTTGCTCATATTTTTTCTCATTTTCAATAATCTTGGGTTGAAATTTAGTCAACAGTTGATTATAAGTATTGTGATCAAGTGCTAGAGTCATTTTTCTTTTCGTTAGACTGAACTTTTTGGGTGTGTTATTGCTTAATTTAAACCAGTAATTTTAACCAACTGTACCAAGCATCTAAACCTTCTCCAGTGGTAGCGGAAACTTGAAAAACTTTTAGATTGGGATTAACCTGATAAGCGTAATCTAAACAGCGATCAAGGTTAAAATTAACGTAGGGCAGTAGGTCTATTTTTGTCAAGATCATGACTTGAGAAGCGTGGAACATATAGGGATATTTAATCGGTTTATCTTCTCCTTCGGTGACGGAAAGAATGACGACTTTGGCATTTTCTCCCAAATCAAATAAAGCAGGACAAACTAGATTACCGACATTTTCGATCATGACTAAAGAATTCATCGGTGGATCGAGTTCGATTAATCCTCTCTCTACCATTGATGCTTCTAAATGACAACCTGTTCCGGTGTTAATTTGGATAACCTGACAACCAGTTTCACTAATTTTTTGAGCATCATTAGCTGTAGCTTGATCTCCCTCAATAACACTGATAGGAATAGCGGTTTTTAAATCGGCAATTGTGCGAGTTAACAGGGTAGTTTTTCCTGAACCGGGGGAAGAAACCAGATTAAGAGCAACAGTTTTTCTCCCCTTCAACCAACCGCGATTTTGTGCCGCTAATAGATTATTTTTTGCCAGCAGATTTTGCTCAACTTGGAGAATATTGCCATGAATTTGAGCGTGAATTTCCGCGGGATGATGGGGATGCTCATGCTCGTGAGCGTGAGCGTGAGCGTGATGGCTATGACTAATAACAGTACCATCGGCTAAAATATGTTCATGGGTTCCCGTTTGCGGATTAGTTACCGTTACTTCCGAGTTATCAGAACAACCACAGGTTACACACATAAGGATTCTGTCTCCAAGGATTTGAGATTTAATTCTTGACCCTGTAAAATGATTATATTGCGACTACCACATTGATCGCAGATTCCGTAGGGATATTCTAGTTCTAGCTTATTTTCGCAATCTTGGCACTGTCCTAAACCAGAAATTTCCAGAATCTCTAACATTGCCCCCTCTATATTAGTACCTTGACAACAGGTATCAAAACAAAAAGCGATCGATTCTGGCATAATTGCCGTTAGTTTACCAATCTCTAACACCACGCGCTTAACTTTCATTCCTCGGGAATGTTCTAAAGCAAGTTCGATAATATTTTGGGTGATTCCTAGTTCGTGCATTTTCAGTTATCAGTTACCGGTTATCAGTTATCAGTGATCAGTTATCAGTTATCAGTTATCAGTTATCAGTTATCAGTTATCAGTTATCAGTTATCAGTTATCAGTTATCAGTTATCAGTTATCAGTTATCAGTTATCAGTTATCAGTTATCAGTT
>SFBI01000039.1 GCA_007095845.1 Microcystis aeruginosa Ma_MB_S_20031200_S102 | reverse complement strand
CTTGTCGATTAAGAAATGTTACAAATTACATGGGTACATGAAGAAAAGTTAAGGGGTGTATCCATTGATAGATAAGGGTTTTCGGCTATTATGGTATATATGTATGGGGGAAGTTCAGGTATTAAGTGTGCATCATCAAATGGCAGGAACAGTGCCGTCTTTTCACTGATTACTGTTTACTGGACGGCTACGCCGTGCCTTTGGCAACACTGATCACTGATTATCGATTCCTAGGGGAAAAAATTCTTCTAGAATGATAAGTACATATACGAGAGGAATTATACTCATGTCTGCTGGGAAGTTTCAAACAGCCGCTTCATTATCCGATCGAGAGCTAGAAATACTCGATTTGGTGTCTAATGGTTTAACTAATCAAGAAATCTCGGAAAAGCTAGAGATTAGTAAACGTACCGTTGATAATCATATTAGTAATATCTTGACAAAAACAAAAACCGATAATCGGGTGGAATTGGTGCGTTGGGCATTGCATTGGGGTAAAGTTTGTCTTGATGATATTAATTGTTGTATCCTTCCTTCCCCAGCGCTGACCGATGATCAGGTTTCCTAAACTTCTTCGACTTTTGCTTGCGGTTAATATCATCAGTCTGGGGGGATGTAGTGATGCGGGTTTTGTCACTCCTCCCCAACAGCTTTTAGGAAATACTTTAAATACCCCTTCCTCGGAAGATAATCCCCGTTTTAACTACGATGGTCGTTATCTGGTTTTTGCCTCCGATCGCAGGGGTCAACGAACGATTTATTTATTCGATCGAGTGGCTAATCGTTTAGTTCCCCTACCGGGGTTAAATCAAGCAAAAACCTATCAAGATCAACCGGATATTAGTGCCGATGGTCGTTATATTGTTTATGTGTCGGAACAGTCTGGTAAACCCGATATATATATTTATGATCGACAAACTCTGCAAACAAAAAATCTCACCGAAAATATTTTAGGAGAAGTGCGTCGTCCGACGATTAGTGGTAACGGTCGTTTTATTGCTTTTGAAAGTAATCGTTTCGGTCAATGGAATCTGGAAATATTCGATCGAGGTGGCGAAATTTCTCCTTCTTTACCCCCGATTAATTCTTTCCCCTCCCGCGAACCGCGGTTTGGTGGGTAAAATGTATTCTAAGATACAGTCCTGCTGGCGAGCGAGTGTAAGGAACCACAGAGACACAATAGATCTCTTGCAAAAGTAATCAAGATATATCCTTTTGTCGGTAACGAAGTTCGTAATTATAGATACCAGCAATCAAATTCAATCTCAGACCAAATCGCAGACGGCGATTTTTGTATCTTGATGAAAGTATCCGAAATATTTTGAGACGACGATGAATATGTTCTATAACTATGCACCGTTGTGATATTTGAACTCTGTTGGCTTTAAAGTTTTTACTTGTTCGTAAGTCATCTTTCAATCTTAACTCTTGGACTATTTTATCCTATTTTGTATAGACTTATGCAAGACTTCTATTCATGAATCAACCCTACCCAAACCCCCAACGAGGGTTTATGGGGTTTTAGTTCAATTTCCCCACTTCCCCACTTCCCAATTCATAATTCATAATTCATAATTCATAATTCCCTTAGAGGGTTTGATAAGCTTTGAGGGTGGCAGTTTTGACGCTTTCGGGGACGAGGGGAAAGGTACTTAATATATGTTGAAATTCTGTTAGGTTTAATTCATACAAGTGGGCGACTATTGCATCTAATTTCGCTCTAATTGCCATTCTTTCTCCTTCTTCTGTGACTCCATTTTTATGGGAACCTATCCCCACTTCTTTCGCTAATTGATCAAATTCTTCTGTGGTACAAATCAATTTTGCCGCATTTTCTACTATCTCCTGAAAGTATTTATCTCCTTCTTTTAATCGGGGGATAGGTAGTTGATATATGTAGAAAAAATTTAGGTTTTGACTAACTTTTTGTCTGAGCATCCAATCAATTAAAAAGCTGTTTAAAATGGTAACAATGAAAAATTTGAATGCCTCATTTTCTTGAAAATTATTTTGTTCGTACTCACTAATAGATAACGAATTTCCGCAAAAAACTGATTTAGGTATCAGACTAGAAATTAAAGAGCGTTCGTTTGTACTTGATGAAATTGACCGAAATCCTAAACGATAGGTTTGATAGTCTAAGATTTGACCTTTATCGACTTCACCGCGTTTTAATAAAGCTTGTCTTGCTTCCTTTTCATCTAACCAGTATTTCGGTAAAGCATACCGATGGGTGAATTGATGAATCATTTTTCCTTCGTAGAGGGGTAGTCTTCCCTGTGCGGGTTCAGTTTTAAATAAATGACTATCATTAGTCATGTGAAATTCTGATGTTAACTTGAGATTCCATGTATCGGGAAGGGTTTCTCCTAGCAGGGGAAAACGAGACATTTTTTCTGCGATATGAATATCTATATCTTGTTTAAATTCCATTACCGAGAGGGAATCGGGGGATAGTTTGCGGATTAAGTTAGTGGAAATTTGCACTTGTTCATCTTTATTATACAAAAATATTTCTAATTTATCCTTACTAATTGCCTCTCTAGGATTAATGCGAAAAACAGCATTAAAAACCTTAGTGTTTTTACCTTTAGCAAAATCAAATAAACAGAATTTGAAACGATGGTCAACTCCTTCAAAAATAAATCTTTCATTGGATAAACCGAATAGAGTCCCTAACTGACAATGAGAAAATAACATTTCTCGCAGTTGTTTAGACCCTAAATCGGTATAAATTCCACTGGGAATAATAATTCCACAGTAACCCCGGGGATGGAGGAGATTAAAACATTGTTCAACAAAAAGCTTATAGAGATTAATATCCGTCCCTTGCTTTTTACCATTAACAATAGAGATTTGATTTTTATATTGTTCCGAGGAACGAAAGTAGAGACTAACGTGGGGGTATTCACTTTGATATTCTAACCATGCTTGAGCGATTTCGGGATTGGTTAACAGTTTTTTCTGTTCCTTTTCAAACGTCTTGATGTCCATTTTATTTTTAGTCACCAAGTCGCTATGCTGAGAGAAAAATTCTTTCGCTTGGGGTTTAAAAACTTCCCAGGGGGGATTGGTGATAATCACATCAAAACCACCTTTTTCTGTAATCAGTTTATCGAAGTGATAACCCCAGTGGAAGGGTTTCAGGGACTGCATATCAGAGAGAGTTAATAAACGTTTCTTTGCTTTTCCCGTTAATTGTGCGGATTCGTACTTGATTGACAACTTACCGCTAAACTCATCTAAGAGAATTTGGTTTAATTTCTGCACCGATTCGCGGTTGACATCCTCGATGTGATTGCGTAACATCTGGAGACGGTTTTCTTGGGGGGTTCCCTGCACTTCTCCCAACTGAAAAGCGTGTTCTTTGTATAATTCAATACTGCGATTTTTTTCCGCGAGAATTGCTTGATAATTTTGCGCGGTGAGGGTTTGCAGAATATTTTCCTCTCCCATGAGATTAAAACTTTTTTCGTCCACGCGAATTAAACCGATGAGGGAATTTCCCGACATGATATTAAAATCAATATTCGGTAAGGGTTCCAATTCTGTCACCGATTGTGCGGCAGCAACTAAAGCAAGAAATAAACGCAGTTTCGCGATTTCCGTCGCTTCCTCCATGATATCGACACCGTAGAGGTTATCGGAAATAATTCTTTTTTTGATGTAATATCCGAGGGAGGGATGGGATTTTCTTACCTCTGTTAACCACTGTTTTAATTTACTGTCTCCCCGTAGTTCAATTGTCCCAATTACCGCGCTATAAATTGCGATTAATGTCTTCATCGCAGCCACTAAAAAAGCACCGGAACCACAGGCAGGGTCTAAAATAGAAAGCTGGGGAAGAATATCTTCAATCAGAAGCTGACAGAGGGGAGAATCGAGATTAATTAGTAGTTCAGAAATACTGGCAAATTGTTTGCGGGGATAATGTTGATTGCTTCTCTCGACAATCCATTTATTAATCGTCCTATCACAGAGATATTCGGTAATCTCCGGACGGGTATAGTAAGCACCGAAAGCTTTTTGGTTGATATACTTTTCGGCTCTTCGTTACCCTTTATGCTAAATCAACAGACAAGATGCCAAGATAACATACTTCTAACCCAAAAATTCCGAAAGTTTCTAAAGCCATAGGCTCTCCGTTTTATTAGTTTAAG
>SFBI01000038.1 GCA_007095845.1 Microcystis aeruginosa Ma_MB_S_20031200_S102 | reverse complement strand
ATTCTTGTTTTAATTCTCCATATACGCGGTCTTTAAAAGCCTCTATTTCGTTCCAAGACACGATTAAGAGTGGCTTTTAGGCTAAGTATAATTACTCATCGCGTAAGTGAGATGCTCCCTAAAACCTTTTGTCTGTAGCGAATTGTTCATATCATTAATCGTTCCTTTCTTCATTTTTGAACTGGCGATACCTTTTGCGTTTCGGTTCGCGGTTAAAAGAAGCATCCATGCAGTTAGTCCAAGCTTCGCTTTCCAGGCTTGGAGTTTAGCATAAATCTCTTCCTCGCTTATGTTTTGGGTTTAAATTTAATTTAAAGTTGATTCCATTCATCAATATTTATCTGACGAGAAATAATAGTTTCAACCTCCCGAATCATCATTCTCAATTGAGGTACAGAATACTCAGAATTAGAGGGAATAGTCAGACGATGCTGTTGGTAAACCATAAATTCATGTCTTGTACCTGATTGGAGCTTCTCAAAACCTAATCTACGCAGTTTTTTAATAAAATCTCTCCTTTTACATGGGATCAAGCGACTCACAAACGTACTACTGATTAAGATCTATCCCGGCAATTACAGGTAAAGTATGACCTAATTTTAATCCTACTAAAATCCAATCTTCTAGGGTCGATCGCAACTCAGATTGACATTCTGATAAGCTATCTCCAAAAGCGATTACACCTTGACAGTCTGGTATTCTCCCAACATAGCTACCATCTTCTAACTGTTCAATTTCCGAAGTGGCGATCGCTGTTCCTATATAATCACTTAAAGAATAACGCACTAACATATCGATTTCGCTCCGTTCCGCTACCGTCTTAACTGTACAGAATAATTGGGTTAGCTGCAACCTTGGCAATGTAGCCGAGAGGGAGGGGAGGTTTTGTGAATGAATTTGGGCGGGTATTGGGCGGTTACATAGTCCATAACATCATAAATGGTGATGCGTGTTCCGGCGATCGTCAGTCCGCGCTCTGTACGAATGATTGCTGCTTGTGTATTTGTTGTCATAGTCATACCCTAAGCCTCCTAGAAACTAACTTCATGTTACTCCAAAACACTGTTGGGCAGTTTGGTGATGAGTTTCGGAACGGACAAAAAAAGCGATTAAAGCAGAAGTATCAACAATATTTTCTTGATTCACAATCAAATTAACATATTGCATAATCTGTATATTTTCTAACATCAGAATCGTGAAATCCTAAAACCATCTGTTTTTTAGGGATTCCCGCTTTTTCTAATTCGTAAGCAATGCCATCTTCTGTGCCATCTCTTTGAATCCATATTTTATCATCAATAATTTCAACATGGATTAAGCATCCATGAATTCGTTTATTTTTCTGCCACCCTAAAGAAAGGATAATATAACGATTGTTTGTATCATCAAATATTGCTTCATTTTTGATGTCCCCATAAGCATAATCAATGTTGATATATTCGGAAAGGACATCTTTGATAATTTGACGGTATTTTTCGATTAATCTATCCATCGATCTATCTCCTGGGTGTTTTGATCAAAAATCAACAACCTGAGTTTGATAAATCTCATCGCCACGTCGAGCAAACTCTTCTTGATTGTAGCGGGGTTGTCGCACTGTCATAGATTTGACCTCTTTGTCATCGATCGCCTTTCCATTTTAACTTGAGCGATCGCGTCCACGGTTACAGCCTAAAGCGCGATCGCACTTTAAGGAATTCATGGATCATGGTGCGTTCCCCAAAATCTATCTGTGGAGTGGGAAAAGTTGCATTAAGGAACGCACCCTACGGCTCATCTTAATACCGCACTGTGCGGTTTAATCACCTCAATTTGGGCATAATTACCGCAGAGGGTGGTCTAGTATTCCCTAAGAGTGGATCTTACCGCATTTGCTGATGACAGAAGAAGCACAATCCCCTCGACTGTTAGAACAAGTCCGAGAAGTCATGCGTCTCAAGCACCTCAGCTTGAAGACGGAAAAATTACATTCGAGATTTGGCTCTTCGGTTTGTGTTATGCAATGAATGGAGGTTATAAGAGATGGAACCCTTATATAGAAAGACATTTGGCGATTTTTGTCAATTGTTTTTGATCTAGAGCGAACTAATCAATTAAATCTCTTGCCAGATAAGGATTTAGTCGATTTATGACCCCCTATCGAACCATACCCAGTAACGAAGAACCTGAAAACTCACATCTGCTCACTGCTCACTGCTCACTGATAACTGATAACTGATAACTGATAACTGATAACTGATAACTGATTGCCTCCTATTGACACAAACGTTGATAAACTGTGGCCAAAGCTTGGACATCACCAACGTTACCCGGGAAAAGAACCACAGGTAAATTAGGAAAGAGGGGATGATCGGCTGCTGTGCGGACCATGGAGACACCGGGGAGAATCTGACCGAGTAAACGGGCCGATTGCAGGCTTAAACCCGTACTTAAGACATCATTAGACGTAATTCCGCCTTTACTGATTAAAAAACTGATGTCACTGGGTAAACCCTTAACAATGTCCATTAACAGGGTGGAGACGGCAACCCCAAAATCAAGACGTTTCTGCACAGAAGCAAAGGTTAACTCTTGCCGACTGGTATAGATCACGGGGGTTTGTTTATTTTTGTGAATAAGCTTGACTTTTTCCAGAGCTTGTGCTAGGAGTTGCTCTCGTTGCTCAGGACGATCGCGCAATGCCGTCACATCGATTTCGACTCCGACGGTGTTGGGTTGTTGAAGCAGTTCATCTAATTGTTGGCTAGTTTTTTTGACGTGGGAACCGACGATAATTGCCCCGGCTTCCCCCGTGGGCTTATACTTACCCATAGATTCGGGTGCGATCGGTTGAGTTCCTAAATTAGCCAAAGAAGTTAAAATACTGGCGGCACTACGGAATAAAAATTTTTTTCCCTCCCCTGCGGCGGTTAAAATATCTTCAGCAAAGCGATCGAGATCCGCTTGAGTTTCCCCATCTACCACCCCACATTGATTATTTTTGAGCTTTTGCAGTCGTTCTAAACTACCTTGACGGATATCTGTCAGTAAAAATCTCTCTACATCATCTGCTTTAATTTTCCCTTTCGTTTTCTCCTCCACATAATCCGGCAGATAACTGTAGTGGTAGGCAAAAACCGAATCGCGAGCGAATTCCGTCTCGTGGACGGGAGTGGGAACGCCATCGATGATTAAATAGTGAATACTATCGCGAGTGATTCTCCCCCCCTCAAAAAAGGCTGGAATCAGGAAATGAGCATCAAAACCGCCCAATTCTTCGGCAATAACATCAGTTTCGATCGGATAATGCCCGCGCAGGGTAGAATCGGAACGACTAACCACCAAAAAATCCTCGATTCCCTCTTTAGTTAAGGCAGTTTTCAGGTTATGACAAACTTCTCGCGTGACAGACTCGGCTTTTTCGGGGGTTAAAGCGCGAGTATTGGTCAAAACAAAGAAAATTGGCGCATTATCTGCCAATCCCAAGCGGAGAGTATCTTCATCCCACCCCATCAATAACAGACAACTATGGACTGTTTGGGAACCTGTCGGGTCATCATCTAAGACTATAATTTTAGGTCTATTATTGCTCATATATTTTTTATCAGGATGGGAGGGACGGGGGAATCAGGAGAATCTGGTTAATAGTTTATCGGGTTCTGGTTCCCCATTAAAGTCGTTCCCTCCCTAAGCAACCGCTATCAATCTTGATCACAATCTGTCCAATATAGGATAAGCTATACCTTGACATCCTCGCCGCACTTACAGTTAAAAAACCATGTACTGTCTTACACAGAGTCCACAGACTTTCGCCCCATTTCAGAAGCCCGATTCCGTGTGTCCCACGGTACGTTGACCGCCTATAGCTTCTTGTACTTGTTGCTTAGACTTTTTACCCGGCCAAGCTTTTCTGGTCGGAACCCCCTAAGCCTAGTTTTCAAGGTGCTGCGCCGTCCACTTGGTTTTCGAGACTGGCCTTTTAATTCTAACGTAAAGCCGCCGTAGAACGGCGGGGTTTCAGACCCAAAATTTCCGATGATTCATACAGTGACGAAGTTGAGCGCGGGAGACTTCCCTTTGAATACGTTAATCCACCCCACTGCGGTTATCCATCCGTCGGCAAAACTTGATCCCAAGGTTAAAGTTGGTCCCTATGCTGTGATCGGGGCCCATGTGGAAATTGAAGCTGATACAATTATTGATGCCCATGTGGTCATTGAGGGTCCGACCAAAATTGGCAAGGGTAATCATATTTTTTCCGGGGCTGTTATTGGTAATGAACCACAGGATTTAAAGTATAAAGGGGGCGAAAGTAGCGTAGAAATTGGTGATTATAACCAAATTCGCGAGTTTGTCACGATTAATCGTGCCACCGATACGGGAGAAGTTACCCAAATTGGCAATAATAATTTATTAATGGCCTATGTTCACGTTGCCCATAATTGTATTTTGCAAGATAACATTATTATCGCTAATAGTGTCGCCTTGGCCGGTCATGTCCAGATCGAATCAAAAGCAGTTATCGGGGGGGTTTTAGGAGTACATCAATTTGTTCATATTGGCAAAATGGCCATGTTAGGAGGAATGAGTCGTATTGATCGCGATGTTCCCCCTTTTACTTTAGTGGAAGGCAATCCCTGTCGGGTACGAACTCTTAATTTAGTCGGTTTACAAAGAGCGGGTTTTACCGATGAAGATTTAGCTTTACTGAAAAAAGCTTTTCGGATTATCTATCGTTCTAATATAAATCTTCAGGAGGCTTTAGAACAAGTTTCTCTCCTAACCGATAATCCTCATGTTCAACATCTCTGTCAATTTTTACAATCCTCTACCACTGGAGAAAAACGTCGCGGTTTAATTCCGGGGAAATAATTTCTTGATTGAGGAACAGTCTGTGGGGTGTGGGGAAGTGGGGAAGTGGGGAAGTGGGAAGAATAAATAAAAATAATCTCCAGCAATCCTATCTCCTATCTCCTATCTCCTGTCTCCTGAATCATGAATTCTTTTATTATCAAATAATTATCCAAATGCGTATATTTATTAGTACGGGTGAGGTATCGGGTGATTTACAGGCAGCCCTGCTGATTGAATCCCTTTTTAAACTAGCTAAAATTCAGGAAATTGAGTTAGAAATTTTTGCCCTAGGTGGCGATCGCATGGAGATAGCTGGAGCAAAAATGTTGGGTAAAACCACTCGACTGGCTGCCATGGGATTAATTGAATCTATCCCCTTTATTTGGCCAACTTTACAACTACAAAAACGAGCAAAAGAGTTTTTTAGAGATCATCCCCCTGATATCATTATTTTAATTGATTATGTGGGGGCAAATGTGGCGATCGGTCAATCAGCTAAAAAAATTATTCCCCAGGTGCCAATAATTTATTATATTGCCCCACAGGTGTGGATTTGGTCAGAAGAAAATATCCCTTCAGCTAAACTCAGAGCCACAGCAGAAAAGTTATTTAATACGGAAAAATTAATCGCCATCACTGATAAATTATTAGCAATTTTTCCTGCCGAAGCTCGTTTTTTTGAAACAAAAGGTTTACCGGTAACTTGGGTGGGACATCCTTTAGTTGATCGTATGGCTAATGCTCCCAATCGGCAAGAAATGCGGCAAAAATGGGCGATAAAACCCGAAGAAACGGTAATCGCTTTGTTACCTGCTTCCCGTCAACAGGAGTTTAAATATCTCGTGCCGACGGTGTGCGCTGCTGCCCAAAAATTACAGGAAAAAATACCCGATATTAAGTTTTTAATTCCCGTTCCCCTAGCTTTATACGAACCAAAAATGCGAGAATTAGTGGCGGAATATGGATTAAATGCGGTGATTATGGAACGAGATCAGACTTTAGAAGCGATTGCTGCGGCCGATCTGGCTGTGGCTAAGTCTGGTACAGTTAATCTCGAAATTGCTTTATTAAATGTGCCGCAGGTGGTAGTTTACCGTTTAAGTGCAGTTACTGCTTGGATTGCTCGCAATATTATGAAGCTTTCTGTACCATTTGTCTCACCGGTAAATTTAGTTTTAATGCGAGAAATTGTTCCCGAATTATTACAAGAGGAAGCTAACCCGGAGAGAATTATGCAGGAATGTCTAGATTTATTATTAAATCAGCAACGTCGCCAAAAAATGTTAGATGAATACGCAGAAACCACAGCCGGTTTAGGAACAGTAGGCAGTTGCGAGCGAGTGGCACAAGAGGTGTTTAATACTAAATCCAGTTATTAAAAACTGATTATGTATTACCCCTTTTGCCGTTCGGCGGTTCGGCTGAGCTCACCGTCGAAGCCTGAGCTCACGGCCGAAGCCTTTTGCATGAGTAGAAAACGGGTTTCTCCGAGAAACCCGTTTTCTGTGCGTTACTCAACGGATTTAGTATAATTGGCTCTTCGTTACCCTTTATGCTAAATCAACAGACAAGATGCCAAGATAACATACTTCTAACCCAAAAATTCCGAAAGTTTCTAAAGCCATAGGCTCTCCGTTTTATTAGTTTAAG
>SFBI01000037.1 GCA_007095845.1 Microcystis aeruginosa Ma_MB_S_20031200_S102 | reverse complement strand
TAAATGAGAATTGTCTCAATTAATTCGAGAATGTCTTGTCTTTTTAAAGACTCCTGAAATTGTTGTCTAACCTGTTGAATCAGTTCTTTTCCTTGCGCTAAGGTGTTTGGTTCCGATTCTACAATTAATTGTAACACTTTTACCCCCAGAGAGTCCCCCTCATCTAACTGATTTAGATAATAACAGTTAACCCGTCCTGACTCAAAGAATTCTTGATAACGAGATTTGGGACTATTTTCAATTTCCCGATGAGGATAAATGATGACCCCTTGCCAATTGTTATTACTTTCACTTTGATGAAAATAGAGAAATATTTCACTAAAAAAGCGGGAGTAAAACCGTTCATCTTTTTAAAATTGTACCTCAACAAAGTAAATCGGTTCATTCAGGTTATCGGGAAGAAAGACCCCATCTAAACGAAAAGCTAGTTGTTTAACTTCTACGGAGGAAAATTGATAATGATTGACGGTTTCTGGGGGAAGATTGAGCAAATCAAAGAAACTTTCAGGAAAAGTCTCAAAGAGACGATAGAAAATGCTGTCCGTTTTCACTCAAGTTTGTCCCTCAATGACTTGTTGTATTTGTTCAATTTCTAGGTCTAAAGCTTGGGCAATTTGTTCTCTAGTTAATCCTAAGACCAATAAACGGGGAATAGATTTTAATTTAGCGGATAATTCTCCTTCCTCTAAAATATCTTGATCAATGACGGATTCTCTCATAATCTCACTCCGAAGGATTTTTTTAATCGTCTGTTCGGGGTCATCGGTATTGCTGAGGACGGCAAAGGGTAATAAACCGGGATGATGGGAAAAAGGGTTCTTTTTTTGACTTGATCTCCTTCTGGGTAGCACTCTGGTCTAAGAACAGCGGGGGAGGAATTACGGTTAGAAACTTTCTCTATATACATGGCTATCACTTTAGCAAATAGAGAGAATTCTTGTCCATTAAGAAATACCACAAATTACATGGGTACATTAAAAAAATTAAGGGGTGTATCCATTGATGGATAAGTAGTCGTGCAAAATTAATTTCCTAGTGAAGATAGGCAAGAGGCAAGAGGCAAGGGCCAAGAGGTGGTTAGATATGTGTAATTAATTTTGCTTAGGTACTTAAGAGTTTTCGTCCATTATGGTATATATGTATGAGAGAAGTTCAGTTATAAGATTTTATGAGATTTTAATAGGTTTTTAGAAGGTGATGACCGCAGCTACTACAAAAGCGATCGGTTGCCGCCACTTTTGCCCCGCATTGACTACAAAATTGGGCTTTACTGACGGTTTTTGCGTCCCCCATACTCATTTTCATATCTCCCATTTGCATTTCCATGGGGGTAAAATTCATCGACATATTACCCATTTTCATCGGTTGCATTGGTTGCATCGGTTGCATTGGTTGCATTGGTGAGGAGGAGAAACTGGTAGCGGTTGTCGATTGAGAGGACTGAGAAACTCCAGAGGTATGAGGGGAGGAAAAACCGATACTGCTTCCCTGAATTTGGATTCTATGGGGTCCAGTTTCAGTGATAATTTCAATAATTGCCCCTTGGGGAATTATCTCTATTTGGGGTTCTTGTGTCCAAACTCCCGTAGCAAAACTACTGCTAGACTGCTGTTGTTGTCCCAC
Organism: Microcystis aeruginosa Ma_MB_S_20031200_S102; assembly: GCA_007095845.1. Lineage (GTDB taxonomy): Bacteria > Cyanobacteriota > Cyanobacteriia > Cyanobacteriales > Microcystaceae > Microcystis > Microcystis aeruginosa_D. The sequence continues at coordinate 47,748 of SFBI01000037.1, read as the reverse complement.
CGCACCACTAGCGAGGGTTACAATCGTCTGCAGCCCTTGATTATCGAGATAGAGACGTTGTCCTGTGGGTAATTCACTATAAATAGCCATATTTTTGACAGTCAAAAGTAAAAAGTAAAAACCTAGTTCACACCCCTAGGATCTAGTCTAGCGAGGATAGAAATGTTAGAGGATTTTCTTAAGAATTTTATCGACAAAAAAAGGGTGGTTTTACCCACCCTCACCATGTCTCAAGAAAACAAACTTTTTAACGGACGCTACCGGCTAATTTATCGACCCGAATCGGTTTCATCAGGTACAATTTGAGGAATTGCCAAGCGTTAGAGGCGAAGATCGGCAATTTCTTCAGGAATTTAACCGGTGCGGCACTGTTTTCGCTATCGATCGCCCGTAATCCCTCGTTATTGCGAACACAAATCTCTAGGCGATCATAAAATTCAGGACTATCCACATCGAGAACAATCGGGAAGACGCGGCCGGCGGTTTCATTGGTCTTCTCGATTACATACTTATCGTACTCGCGAGCGTCCAAACCGAGAATGGCATAGAAACCAGAACGCTGAGTATCATTGAGATACATCGTAGCGAAGACCGAAAGCAGGAAGAAACGACACCAGAGACGAGCGCGCCAATCATTAAGAATATCAGGCTGCGCACGCATGATCGCATCAAAGAAGTCCCCGTGACGGTTTTCGTCTTGACACCAATTCTCGAAGAAGTTAAAAATCGGATAAACCCGATCTTCGGGATGTTGTTCGAGATGACGATAAATGGTGATATAGCGCCAATAACCGATTTTTTCGGAAAGATAGGTGGCGTAGAAGATAAATTTCGGTTTAAAGAAGGTGTAGTTACGGCTTTTGGTTAAAAATCCCAAGTCAAGGGAGAGGTTAAAATCCGATAAAGCCTTATTAAGAAATCCAGCGTGACGCGCTTCGTCCCGGGACATGAGGTTAAAGCATTCTGCGAGGAGGGGATTTCTGTTTTTTAAACGTCTGCCGAGTTCTTTGTAGAGAAGAAAGCCGGAAAATTCGGCCGTGCAGGATCTTTCCAGAAATTCCACGAATAAGCGACGAGTTTCGCCATCAATATGCTCCCAAGAGCGATCGAATTCTTGATTGCGAACGAAGTGATGCCGGTTATAATCGGTACGGAATTCCTCTAAAATCGCTTTCAGTTCTTCCTCGTTAGCGGCGATCGACATTTCCGCCATCGCTTCAAAATCAGTGGTATAGAAGCGGGGAGTGAGGATCGTTTCTTTAGCGGGAACTTTTATACCCGGACGGATTTCCTCGAATTCTGGTTTTTGGATCGTGCTGACCATAGGGATTATTGATTTTACTCTGGGATGATGATTGAGACGAGTAAAGGCTCTGAGATGATAATGACCAGCCGTGAAAAAACGGCTAGGATTCACTATAGCAAGCTCTCAGCCCTAGACTCCCTTCCTGTTCATTAAAAGTTACAACTCTTAATTAAGCTGTGTGAACAAACCCGGCTTTTTCGCTGGGAGTCTTGACAAATGTTCGGGGGTGTGGGGTTTGTGCAGTGATCGGTAAACAGTCATCGGTAATCGGTGAACTGAAAACCCACATCTGATAACAAGGACCGAATCTAAAACCTAATTGGTTAAGTTAAAAGCTTTGATGTGCTTAGTTTCTACCTTCTTTTTTCGAGCCGGTTGCCTTGTACCATAATTAACTCCCAATCCAACTTCAACAACCCGCTCCCTTCTCCCCAATGCTCTAACAAAAAAACAACTATACCCCGATAGCGATCGCTAAAGCTCGAATAATTATAAATTTTTGTCAAGAGGTGCGGTCAGACAGAGGAATCATCGCTAGAATGAGCCTGAAATTGTCAGAAATTTAGTTAAACAAGGTTTTTGGCAATATGCTAATCTGGCTAACACGCTTTTGGGCGTGATATGGGGAAAAGTTCTGGCGATCACGCCTAAATGGGGTGATATACGGAAAGTTGACCTATATTGTTACTTTCAAGAGTGTTATACAGAAACTTTCCGTATAATATGTAGTTAGGCTTCAAACAACTATTCATATTTTAGGAGGGTTTCAACAATGTCCCTAGAAGATCAAGACGATAACATCAATGATTTCCTTCAAGATGGTATACAAGCGGCTAAAGGCATTAGCAATATTAAGGTCGCAAAGGAAGTAATAAAAAGTGGTACAGCATTAGGTGCGGGAGTAAGCGCAGCTACAGGATTAACTGTTGCAGCAACTTCGGGAGCAGGAATTACTTCTGGTCTTGCAGCAGCAGGTAGTGTTGTTGGTGGAGGAATGGCTATGGGACCAGCAGTTTTAGCAGCAGGTCCTGCATATGCTGGAGCCAAAATTATTAACGAAACCCTTTTCAAAGATCAACCTGAACTTCCCTCAGAAGAACGCAGCGCTCGTGCGGCAGCAAGAACTGCAACAGGAATTGGGGCTGTTGCTGGTGTAGCTGGTGCTGGGGCTATCACAGTAGCAGGTGGTGCATCTGGTGCTGCGATTATGAGTACTTTGGCTGGTATCGGCGGTGTTGTTGGGGGAGGTGCTATTGCTGGCACTGCTATAGTAGCTCTTGCTCCTGTTGCTGCGGCTGGAGCGATTGGATATGGAATATACAAACTTTTTGGTGGAAAAGGCAGCGATCATAAATCGTAACTTACGAAATTCTCATTTTAAGGTTTCATGACATTAAAACCCTTGCACCTAGAGGGGTTAATAATTCTTAACGAATCTCTAGATCGCTGAAACAACGCAAAATCGTTTCAAAATGAGAATTGCTGGCTAAACTTAATCCAAACCCATGAATAAATCCTGATTTAGATGCAGCGATCGCTATCGCTGTAGGGTGCGTTCCCTAATGTGCCTCTTACTGCTCCACCGATCGATTTTTGGGGAACGCACCATGTACATTTATTGAAACTGTGGGTTAAAGTGCGATGCCGCTCTGGTGGGACCAGTTGGGGAATGTTAGCGAAGATTCCCAATTTTTAGGTTAAAATAGAGGGGCAAAAGTTGCCACAGGGTCGCTTTAATGACAGTTCGACAACCCCGCTACAGCAAAGAAGAATTTGCCCGACGTGGACACGAAGTCTATGAATCTCAGGTACGCTCCCAAATCGAGGAAGGGAATCATGGGAAGATTGTAGCAATAGACATCGAAACAGGGGCTTTTGAAGTGGCTGATGACAGCCTAACAGCTGCTAAACAACTGTTAATACGTTTTCCTGATGCACAAATATTTGGTATTCGCATTGGACATCGTGCCGTCCATCGTTTTGGCTTTCGTTCCCCCAGCTGTAGGGTGCGTTCCCTAATGCAAGTCCTACTGCTCTACTGATCGATTTTTGGGGAACGCACCATGCACATTGATTGAAGCTGTGGGTTAAAGTGCGATGCCGCTCTGGTGGGACCAGTTGAGGAATGTTAGCGAAGATTCCCAATGTTTAGGTTAAAATAGAGGGGCAAAAGTTGCAACAGGGTCGCTTATTTTTAGCTGTGCTTCGTGTCACTGAGCCTTTACATTGAGGGTGTCGAAATGTGTTGAAGTGTGGACACTGAGCCTGTCGAAGTGCTGTTTTATATTGGCGTAACCTTTCATCTCCGAGGTAAAACCGAGGGTTCCTTCAAGCCGACATTTAAGGTAAAATTGAGCCTCTAGTTTCTGTGGGGCAATAACGGCAATCGCAGTAAAATTAATGCCAGAGTCAAGCAGAAAATCCAACAAACTGGTGCATCTGACCCAGAAGGGTTGCCAGCCTATATCATTGTGGTGGAGTTCAGTCGCCCGATCTCTGTCGTTAGCACAAAACAGAATCCTGGAGGAGCCTTACTTCAATGAGCCAGATTCAAACGTTTCACCAACAAGCAATGGATTTAGCCGAGGCAGCGGCAGTCGCCCGCTTGAGAGGTGCGATCGATCTGCCGACGGAAAAAATTGCTGATTTCTGCCAACGCTGGCAAGTGACCGAATTTGCCCTTTTCGGCTCTGTCCTGCGCGATGACTTTCGCCCCGACAGCGATATTGATATTATGGTGCAGTTTCACCCAGAGGCACATCCCACCTTCAGCAGCCTGGATCAGATGGAAGCAGAGTTAAAAACGATGTTTCACCGAGACATTGATCTGATTACCCGCCAAGGGATTGAAACTAGCCGTAACTATTTACGTCGCCACGAAATTCTTTCCTCTGCCCAAGTGATTTATGCAACGGGATCTTCAATTCCTGCTTGATATGCTGCAATCCGCAGAACTGATCATAACCTACACGGCTCAATGCTCAAAAGCTGAGTTCGTTGCCAATGTGCAGCTTCAAGATTCAGTCATTCGACGGCTATTGGTGATTGCCGAAGCCGCCAGACGAGTTTCCGAAACAACCCGCCAGATATTTCCCAACATTGCTTGGCAAGAAATCAATGGAATGAGAAATCGGTTAGTACACGAGTATGATGATGTCAACCTCAATATTGTATGGGATGTGGTTCAGGCTGAAATCCCGTCACTGATTGAAGACTTGCAGTTACAGATTCCACCTGAACCCTGAGAGTAGTGCGATGGCGAAGACACTGCATAGCAGTACGCTTGATCGATTTTTGGGGAACGCACCATGCACATTTATTGAAACTGTGGATTAAAGTGCGATGCTGGTCTGGTGGGACCAGTTGGGGAATGTTAGAGACACAGAGGACACAGAGATCGATCGCTTCTATGGTAAGTTAAGCTGATTATACTAAATCCGTTGAGTACAGGCTAGTTATGAGGAGAGGCAAAAGGCAAGAGGCAAAAGGCAAAGGGGAATAAATAATCAGTTTTTAATAACCAGATTTAGTATTACACAGAACCTAGAAGAGCCGAAAAGTGCCAGTAATTGCAGTGATCGGAGGGAAAATTTAGGCACTTTTTCCCTGAAAAAACTCCACACCCTACACCCGTTCGGACCTCGGCGTGAGACTTCGGTCGAACGCTGAGCTCACGGCCGAAGTCCACACCCCAGGAAAAACTTTTTCGGCAAACCCTAGTTAGTTAACCCTATTCCTGCTCAGAAATCATAGGAAAATCTCCTTAACTGAATCTGGGTTAAAAAATCTAACTTAAACAGCGAATTGCCTCCAATAAACCCCTCGCTTTGCTGAGGGTTTCTTCGTACTCTTTTTCCGGCTCAGAATCGGCTACTAACCCCGCTCCCGCTTGCACAGAAACCAGATAATTTTGATTACCTTGGGGACGAACAATCATAGTGCGAATTGTGATGGCACTATTTAACTGTCCCTCGAAATCGTAGTAACCATAAACCCCTGAATAGGGACCACGACGACAGGGTTCTAATTCATGGATAATTTCCATAGCGCGAATTTTCGGGGCCCCACTGACAGTTCCTGCCGGAAAACAAGCTTTTAATAAATCCCAAGCACTTTTATTGGTGGCTAAATCCCCCACCACATTACTAACAATGTGCATAACGTGGGAATAACGTTCAATGATCATTAATTCATCCACTTTAACCGTACCTCGATCGCATACCCGACCTAGATCATTTCTCCCCAAATCCACTAACATAATATGCTCGGCAATTTCTTTGGGATCTTGCAGTAAATCCGTTGCTAAAGCTTGATCTTCACCGAAGTTTTGTCCCCGGCGACGGGTTCCAGCAATTGGTCTAACCGTAGCCTTTATTTTACCTAATTCGTCCCGTTCTGCCTTAACCATCACTTCAGGACTAGAGCCAATAATTTGCCAATCCTTAAAGTTATAAAAAGCCATGTAGGGAGAAGGATTAATCAGACGCAAGGAACGATATAAATCGAAGGGATGACCATGATAATTGGCATTTAAACGCTGGGAAATAACCACCTGAAAAATATCCCCCGCTTTGATATAATCCTTAGCTTTTAGGACATTTTGACAGAATTTTTCCTGAGTTGTATTGCTTTCATAAACTAATTCTTTTCCCTGTCCAACTGGTAATAATTCTAGGGTTTTGGCATTAGTTGGTAGGGGTAATCGTAACTTCAGAACTAACTGTGTAACTCGATCGCAGGCTGCTTGATAAGCGGCCGCTAAATCGGGATTTTTACCCCGAATATCGGCATAAGCGATCGCCCATATTTTCCGTTTAACTTGATCGAAAATAATCAGATTATCCACCTGCATCCAAATACCATCCGGTAGATCCGCATCGGTAGCGGGATAAATAGGCACTCGCGGTTCAATCCAATTAATTAATTCATAACCCCAAAAACCAAATAAACCCCCTATTCCGGCGGGTAATTGCGGCAATTTAACCGGCACAATCGGGGCTAAACATTGAGTTAAAATCTCGAAAGGATCCCCCGAAAAAATTTCTTGAGAACCATCGCGAAAAGTTTGGGTGGTGGTGTTTCCCCGCGCTTCCAATACCCAGACGGGATCGCCGCCTAAAAAGCTATAGCGTCCCAAGGTTTCGCCCCCTTCCACCGACTCTAATAAAAAATTGTAGGCTTGATCGGCACAAACTTTATACCAGGCCGAAACCGGCGTTTCTAGGTCAGCGACCCATTCTTGATAGACAGGAATAAAGTTACCTTGGCCAGCGAGTTCACGAAAGCGATCGAAGTCGGGGAAGATCATATTTTGATGGTTCAGGAAACGGAACGAATTATGAATTATGAATTATAAATTATGAATTATGAAGGAGGGGGAAGTGGGGGAATGGGGAAGTGGGGGAATGGGGAAGTGGGGGAATGGGGAATGGGGGAAGTGGGGGAATGGGGAAGTTGTCTCATCACCCTAACACCCTAACACCCCCCGCAACGCGCACGCAGTGACCACCCTAACTCCCAACCCCAAGAAAGACTTTTTCAACAAACCCTAACTAGCAATTGATTGCGATCAGAGAAATCGAGAGTCGGAAGTTAAATCTTGGGGCTAAATAGCTTCTAAATCTAACTCCCCACTCTCGATTTTAGGGTTTATTTATGCTTCGTAGGGAGTGACACCAGAGAACTTAATTGTCGCCGGTTCCGGGTTTTTGCCGATATTGCGGTCTTTTTTGCCGAAAAATTCACGACCAGCGTTAACTTTTTCGGGGAAGACACCATCAGCAGGGTGGAGATACTGCACTTCACCACTGGGGTAAATCCGATAGATTTTGTAATCTTCGATTTTGGGCTTAAATTTCGTCCGGAATTGGGTACCAAGAGCGAGCGCGTGTTCTTTGCGAGCCAAATAGAGGAGATTTTCGCCTTCGTTCATGATAGCGGCGCCACCGGTGGGCATTTCAAAGACTTGTTCTTTGCTGCTTGTCCAGGTGATGGCGTACTTTTCTTCCAGATCGGCTTTGGCGAGTAAACCGCCCGTGCTGCCACCGAACTTGGGAGCTTTTCCAGAAAGTTCTGTCATAGGATGTTGTTCTCTCTACACAAATAAAGAAAAGGGGTTTTAGGGAATCCTATCACTGACACCCCCCCTCTCTAGTAGTCTTGTCAAGAACTGTAACATTATTTTGTACTAAACTATAGAACTAAGCTGCTGGCCGATCGCCAACTGGTCTAGGAATCGACCACCACTTTAATCGATCGCCCGTCGGGAAATTTGCCAACTTAAAAAAATTACCGGAATTAATCCCACTAGGACAATGGCCAGGGCTGGTGCCGCCGCTTCCACCAAACGTTCATCACTGGCGTATTGATAAACGCGCACCGCTAGGGTATCAAAATTAAAAGGCCTTAACACCAAAGTAGCGGGTAATTCCTTCATCACATCGACAAAAACTAACATAGCCGCCGTCAATAATCCCCCCGACAAAAGAGGAATATGCACTTTAATTAAAGTGGCACCAGTGCCATAGCCAAGGCTGCGGGAAGCATCATCTAAACTAGGTTTGATTTTACTTAAACTCGATTCTAGTGTGGAAAAAGCTACGGCTAAAAACCGGACAATATAGGCAAAAATCAAACAGAAAATCGTGCCGCTCAGAATTAAATTGATATTTAATCCCTGATTGAAAAAGTTATCTAATTTGCCGAGAGGAATTAAAACCCCCACTGCGATAACGATGCCGGGGATAGCATAACCAGCAGCCGCAATCCGCACAGAACCCTTAAGAGTTTTATTCGGATTAAGTCTTTCCCCGTAGGCGAGAATTAAAGCTAAAACCACTGCAATAATTGCGCTTAAACTAGCCAGAAAAAAACTGTTTCCCGATAGACTAAAAAAGTCATTATTAAAAGTTTCTTGGGCATGATTAAAGGCTAGATAAGCTAGATAAAAAGCAGGGGCAATAAAACCCAGAAATACCGGCACAAAACAGGAGATCATTGCCAAAAAACTGCGAATAAATCCCAGTTTGTACTTAGTCGGTGACTGGAAACGATTGGTCATTTCATAGTAACGAGCTTGACGACGGGAGGATTGTTCAAGGAAAACTAAAACGAGGATAAATACCATTAAAACTGTGGATAACTGCCCCGCTGCTATGCGATCTCCCATACCAAACCAAGTATTATAAATCCCCGTGGTAAAAGCATTAATGCCGAAATACTGCACCGTGCCAAAATCGTTCAGAGTTTCCATTAAAGCTAGGGCTAATCCTGCCATAATTGCCGGTCTTGTTAGGGGTAAAGCGACGGTAAAAAAACTGCGCCAAGGGTTACATCCCAAGGAGCGACTTGCCTCCACTGTGCAGACAGATTGTTCTAAAAAACCGACCCTTGCTAACAGATAAACGTAGGGATAAAGCACCAGTATTAACATCAGAATCCCTCCCCAAAGAGAACGGATATTAGGAAACCAATAATCTTCGACACTATTCCAACCAAAAACACTTCTTAAGAAGGTCTGCACCGGACCAAAATAGTCCATCATATTGGTATAAGTATAGGCCAAGAGATAGGCAGGAGCGGCAAGGGGTAGTAATAATAACCATTGAAATTGTTTACTACCGGGAAATTGACACATCGTTATTAACCAAGCTGTGCCAACACCGATGATTAAAACACCGCTACCCACCCCGCACATTAACCAAAAAGAATTAACTAGATAATCCCAGAGAACAGTTTCGATCAGATGTTGCCAGACTTGACTGGAATTAGTTAATAAACTACTGGCCACCGACAAAATTGGCAGGGCAACAAGCAGGGCAATTAGTAAAACTGCAATTGTCCATCCCTGTCTAAAAAAAGAGCGAGATTCTTTCAGCAAAAACATTTTTAATAAGATTGTTAAAGCAATTTTTAGAGAACTAGGAGATGATCTACAATAGGACCAGGTCACTGGCTCCTAAAAATTAGGATTTCTGTAACAGATTGCGGTAGTCAAACACGCGAATGAGCGTCCCTTTTTTCGGTAAATCGGCGGCACGAATCCGTAATTTATTGTCCCCGATTAAACGGATATTTTTATCCTTGACTAACTTGAGAAACTCATCTACAGACACCAATTCACAGGCATTTTTATCGGCGGCACTGGTGAAGTATTGCGTCGGGACAGCTATTCGCGGCTGTAAAACTTCGATCGCCTGTTTTGCTTCTTGGGGATTATAATTTTTTGGACCACCTCCCACGGGAATAAAAGCTAAATCCGGCGAACCTAAGAGAATTCTTTGTTCTAATTCGAGCGGGGCTGCTGCCCCCCCTAAATGGACAATACTAATCCCCGCTTGAGTCCAACGCCAGGCCACATTCATGCCGAAACGTTTCCCTCCCATGCGATCATGGGCGATACTAATGCCCTGGAATTTTAATTTACCCAGATCGTAGGCCCCCGGCTCAAACAAAATTTTCGGATTGCCTGGTAAACCCTCGGCAGCCCCTTCATCCCAGAGTTGACTACTAATTAAAACGATATCTGCTTCTACTTTTGGCAAAGGAAAACCCGCCGTACAACCAATGGCCCGGAAAGGATTAACGAGGACTCTTTGTCCTCCTCCAGTGAATAAAAAGCAACTATGACCCAACCATTCAACTAAGAGGGAATCATCGGGTTTTTGAGCGGGAGTGGGGTTAGTGGGTTTCGGTTTAGTTTCCGCTAAAACTGAGCTTACTGCCACGGTTAAGAAACTTGTCCCCACCGATAAGATAAAATCTCGCCTTTTCATAAATGTAGATGCAGAATTAATCAAGTTAAGGTTAATTTCAGGGGTTGGGGATTAGTAAACACTAGAGGGATCGGAGAAAGTTTCTTAAAAGTTCCTTGCCGGCAGTGGTTAAAATACTTTCGGGATGAAATTGTACCCCTTGAATCTGGGGGTAATCCCGATGACGGACTCCCATGACCGTACCATCTTCTACCCAGGCCGTGATCTCTAAATTATCCGGCATGGTGGAGCGATCGATCACTAAACTATGGTAACGGGTGGCAGTAAAAGGATTTTCTAAGCCTTGAAATACCCCTTCACTGTTGTGATAGATTGGGGAAGTTTTGCCGTGCATCAAGACCGGGGCCGAGACCACATCCCCCCCGAATACCTGACCGATACTTTGATGACCCAGACAAACCCCCAAAATTGGCAAATAGGGGCCAAATTTGGCGATTAATTCCAGAGATATGCCCGCATCGACCGGACGACCAGGACCGGGGGAAATGACAATCCCATCCGGCCGCATTTGTTCTATCGTGGCCAGATCGATTTTATCATTACGATAGACCTCGATCGGCAAGGCGATCGGGAACTCAGCTGCTAATTCTCCCAAATACTGGACCAAATTGTAGGTAAAACTATCATAGTTATCGATGACGATTATCAAGAGTCTCTCTCCTTTCTCTAGCCTCGCTCAGTATTTTCATTCTACACCTCTGCTGTCTCGATCGAGATAGCCGGGGTGTAGGGGGTAATCTGTTTTTGAGCAGTCAGCTAGAATCTGCCCGGAATTGCTAATTACAGCCTAAACTATCTCTGGTGGCCACTCCCGTGACGGGATTAATGCCATCGGCCCGTTCACACATTAACTTGACCTGATAGTTATCAATTACCGCGTTGGTGAAATCGGCCCCGGTAATAATTGTGTCATAAAAACGGCTGCGAGTAGCGATCGCATCGGTAAAAATAGTATTAGTTAAATCGGCAAAATCTAGGGTAACTCTATCCACTAAAGAGGCGGTTAAATCAGCCCCTTTTAAGTTAGCTTTTAAGAGGACAGCCTCGGTGAGAATGCTATAGGATAAATCGGCCCCTTCTAGGTTAACTCCCCGCATTGCGGCAGCCGCAAAAACCCCTCCGCGCAAATCCTGATGGGAAAAATCCCGATCTTGCAGCTGTGCAAAACTATAGTTAATCGTTTTATCTTGGGCCAGGGCCACCGGACGGGCCGCGAAAAGTAGCCACAGAATCGCCAGCAAAATAATTAAAACCAGACTGAAAAAATTTTTCAACATTGTTACTGTTGAGCGTCGAGAAACTGGGCTACATCATCACCCACCCGAATAGTTAGGTCTGAGTCTAAAGCACCAGTGGAGGATGATTCTACTTTACCGATTCCCAGTTGATTTTTCAAGAGGTTAGCGGACTGAATATCACCTTTTTGGGCAATAATTGCGGTGGTTTCTAGCTTTTGGGAGGAGTCGTCGCTAATATAAACATTTGTGTAGCCCCGTTTGGCCAGATAATTACGAGTACGACGGGCTAAACCTTTGGTATGGGTGGCATTTTGAATGGCAATCCGCAGACTATAAACGGAGGTTTCTCCCCCCGCGTAGTTATCGGTAAAATTATTAGCCACGATGGTTCTAATTTCGCGACGGTTCAAAATCCAATAACTGCGACCATCGTATTCCTCAAGGCTATTAAACCGGCCAGGGAGTAGGATCATTCTTAAGTCATCCTGTTTAATTTCCCGGCCAAAATTAGCAATAGCCAGCATTTCCTCGACGCTTAAGTTCGTATCGATATATTGTTGTAAAACCTGTACTGCTTTCGGGAGACTGGGGAGAATTGTCGGACTAAAAATCTTTTTTTGGAGTGCTTTTAATAAAATTTGTTGTCTTTGTACGCGACCAATATCGCCGTATTGCGGGTTACGAAAACGGGCAAATTGTTCTGCTTGGTCGCCGTTGAGATTTTGCCAACCCTCTTGTAAATCAATTTCTAATTTTTGGGTGACATCTTTATGATACATTCGTTCGGGTACATAAACTTCTACACCCCCGACTAAATCGACTAATTCCTTAAAAGCATCGGTAGTCACCCGCACATAGCGATCAACGGTGACATCCCCTAAAGTATTAGTGACCACTTCTGCTGCTAGAGTCGGTCCACCGTGAACATTGGCATCGTTAATTTTAGTGAAACCGTGGCCAGGAATTCTGACGCGGCTATCGCGAGGGATAGACAGCATTCTCACGGTGTTATCGCTGGGATCGAAGCGCACTAGGAGCATGGTATCGCTGCGACCTTTAAATACATCATCGCCGTTTTTGGCATCTAAAACTCGATCGATGCCCATAACTAAAATATTAACAGGACGAGAAAGCTGCTGATTAATTAAGCTATTCCAAGCTTGATCCTCAAGGATGTCTGTTTGGGTGGGAAAAGATGTTTTTTGGAAGATGGCCCCAATTGGTGCGGGTAAGGGACTAATTAAAGCGACGGCAGCCCCAACAGTGGCAGAAACTAGGGCGGTAAAACTGAGGGTTATTCCCCAAAATAAGCCCTTTTGCAGGGGAGATGCTTTTTTTAAACCGGACATGACTGAACTGACCACCGCGACGGTATTTTCTGAGTTTTGGCTGTATTCTTGCTTTTCAAACCGCCCCGAAACATTGGCCATAGACTAACCTCAACATCTGATTAAAAGCTTACTCTAGGAGGTGACTGTTGATCGATAGAATCTATCTCTAGCCCAAAAGTTCCAGATATTGGCCACCCCCCTCTCGCCGGCTATTGTAACATATTGTTAAGGAACGGACCATCCTAGACCTGTTGTAAAAATCAAAAATTGTTGTTAGGGTTAGGGATCAGTAGCCAGTAGCTAGTGCTATTTTTTATGCAAATCATCTCCCTTCCCCCATCATCCACCCAGGAATATCTCTGTCTAAGAGACTTAAATCTCTACAATTCTCCCAGTTGTCAAGAGTTAGCTACCCAAGCACAACAGGGAAGACAATTAAAATTTATTTCCCTAGAAATTACCGAAAAAGGGCTACAAATTCAGCTAAGGGAAGATAATTATTTAGCTTGGTTATCCCGAGAAGATTTAGATGCAATTGCAGCGGCCGCCACAGCTTATCAAAAAATTCCTCTAACTCGTTCGGACATAGAAAAACATATTCCTGAGATTATCACTTTTACTCAGGAAGCAATGAATCGTACCAATCATTATCTCTGGGGTGGAACCCTTGCACCTAATTACGATTGTTCAGGATTAATCCAGGCTGCTTTTGCAACTTTTGGCATTTGGTTGCCGAGGGATTCCTATCAACAGGAGGCTTTTTGTCAAAAAATAAACCGAGAGGAATTACTCCCAGGAGATTTAATTTTTTTTGGTGATAAAAGAGTTAATCATGTGGCTTTATATCTAGGGAATAATCAATATATTCACAGTTCAGGAAAAGAAACAGGTAATAATGGTATCGCTATTAATCTACTCTCCGATGATAGGGATAACGTCAGTCGTTATTATTATCAAAAATTATGGAGTTTCGGTCGAGTTATGCACAATTAATCAGTTATCAGTGGGAATTATGAATTATGAATTATGAAGTGGGAAGAATAAGCTAAGACGCATTTAAATCCCGCTGGTTCTTCTCGGTTCTGTGTGATAAGTTTAACTTACAGAGGATCGATCTCTGTGTCCTTTGTGTCTTTGTGGTTCCTTCCACTCGCTCGCCAGCGGAACTGTATCTTAGAATACATTTTGCCTACCAAACCTAAGAGAGTCCTGTCTCGACTAGGAAATTAATTTTGGACGACTACTTAGCTAGAGAGAATAAATAATTAATCTTTAATAACCAGATTTAGTATGATAACCAATAACTAAAAAACTGATAACTGATGACATTTGTTGCTTTGGCGATTTTAGAACAGGACGGTCGCTTTTTAATGCAGTTGCGCGACGACATCCCGACAATTCTCTATCCGGGGGTGTGGGGTTTATTTGGTGGTCACTTAGAAGCGGGTGAAAGTCCAGAAATAGGGTTAAAACGAGAGTTAAAAGAAGAAATTAACTACGAAGCTCCTAGTTTACGCCATTTTCGCTGTTATAACGATGATAATCTCTCTCGTTATCTTTATCATGTACCCCTGACCGTGGAATTAGAAAAATTAGTGCAAACGGAAGGGCAAGATTTAGCATTATTACCCCCGGCTGCCATCCTTCAAGGGGAATACTATTCCCAGAAGATTAATCAGACTCGTCCTTTAGGAAAAATTCATCGCCAGATATTGCTCGATTTTATAGAACTAGAATTATAGTGGATACTAGAGCCAGACAAGGAACTCCCTTATCTATACGAAAGTCGTAGTTAACACTGCTCCTCACCTCCCTCGAAGGCAAAATGCTCCCGCTTTTTGAATGGCTTTATTGAAACGTCAATCTTATTTTGGCTTTGTCTTTATGAACCAGTCGCGTCCCTCGTTCGTTTCCATGCAGAAACTCCTATCTGGAGGTGCGATCGCTACCCTAGCAGTTAGTTCCCTGATGGTCTTCACCCCCGCAGCCAAAGGGGAAAAACCCTTAGAAGATAACCCGAAAGCAGTCATCGACCAAGTTTGGCAAATTGTTAATAATGAATTTGTAGATCGTGGTTTCCATCAAATTGACTGGCAAAAAAAACGTCAAGAATTGTTAAGTAGAAATTATACTAATCCCCAACAAGCTTACACAGCAATTCGCGAAGCTTTAAAGGAATTGGGTGATACTTATACCCGTTTTTTAAGTCCTAGTGAATTTGCTGTCCTCACCAGTCAAACTTCCGGAGAATTATCGGGAATTGGGGTACGTTTAGCTCTCGATAAACGCACTAGTGATCTGGTCGTTGTCGATACGGTGAAAAAATCCCCCGCCAAGGAAGCGGGAGTGAAAAGCGGCGATCGCCTAATCAGAATTAATGGCAAACCCACTGCTTTAATGACCTTAGAACAGGCAATGGAGGCACTACAGGGAGAAGTGGGTACTAGCGTTAGTTTACAGCTTGCCCGTCCCGATCAAGGGGTATTTGAAGTGACTTTGACCCGGGTAGATATCGAAATCCCCTCCGTTAGCTATACCCTTAAACAGGAAGGTGGGGTGAAAGTTGGTTATATTAAACTGGATGAATTTAGTTCCCACGCAGCCGAACAAATGAAAGAGGCGATCGAGGAATTAAGTCAACAACAGGTATCCGGCTATGTTCTCGATCTGCGGGGCAACCCCGGCGGGTTACTATTTGCTAGTGTTGATATCGCTCGTATGTGGATGAAACAGGGCAAAATCGTTAGCACCGTTGATCGACGGGGCGGAGATCGCCAATTTATCGCCAATAACACCGCTATTACCGATTTACCCCTAGTAGTCTTGGTTAATAAAGGTTCAGCGAGTGCCAGCGAAATCCTCGCCGGAGCGCTAAAAGAAAATGGACGGGCGACTTTAGTAGGTACATCGACCTATGGCAAGAGTACCGTCCAATCGGTACACACCCTCTCCGATGGTTCCGGTTTAGCGGTGACAATTGCCCGTTATTATCCCCCCAACGGCGAAAATATCTACAAAAAAGGCATTAAACCCGATGTGCAGATCGAGTTAACCCGGGAACAACAGCTGCGCTTCCGCGATGATCCTTCTTTGCTGGGAACTAAGGATGATCCCCAGTATCAACAGGCGATCTCACTCCTACAATCCCATAGTGTTAAACGTCCAGGCACTGGCAATCTCAATAACCCGTTGAGTAGTCGGGCCGAATAATTGTCCTAGGAAATCTGTGGAAACGGCGACTGTTTCGGCGAAATGGCGATTCTAGAACAGCATTTAAAGTCTTTAACAGCGATCTCTCTTTCTCCCGTGCATTTGCTGGTGATTCCCCCCCAAAGATTTCTGCAGCTACAAATTCTGCAACTAAGCATAAGACGCAGTATAAAACTGTATCTTCGGCTACAAATGCTCGATTATTCGCCAAGAAGTCAACTGATCAAAACCTCATACTAAATCCGTTGAGTAACGCACAGAAAACGGGTTTCTCCGAGAAACCCGTTTTCTACTCATGCACTCATGCAAAACGGAGAATAAATAATCAGTTTTTAATAACTGGATTTAGTATCACACCCTGCTCTATAATTCCCGACGACCTTCTAAAGCTCTCGCTAAAGTTACTTCATCAGCGTATTCCAGATCGCCGCCCATGGGCAACCCGAAAGCGATACGGGTAACTTTAGTGAAGGGTTTTAGTAAACCCCCGATATACAAAGTCGTGGTTTCCCCTTCGACACTGGGACTGATAGCTAAGATAACTTCCTGAATTTTTTTCTGGCTGACTCTGGTGACTAAAGACTGTATATTTAATTGATCCGGTCCAATACCATCCATAGGTGAGATAACACCCCCTAAAACGTGATATTTGCCCGAATATTCCCTAGTTTTCTCCAAAGCAATCACATCTCTGGAGTCAGCTACCACACAGATAGTCCCCGTTTCTCGGTTGGGATTGCGGCAAATTTCACAAATCGGTTCGGCCGAAAGATGAAAACAAACCTGACATAATCCTACTTGTTTTTTGGCTGCTACGATCGCCTGGGCCAATTCGATCGCATCTTGTTCCGGTCGTTTGAGAATATACAGGGCCAAACGTTGGGCGCTTTTGGGTCCCACCCCGGGTAATTTTTGTAACTGCTCGATCAAACGAGCTAAAGGCGGTGTATAAATAGCAGTTAATCCCCTTATCAGTTATCAGTTATCAGTTATCAGTTATCAGTGGGTAAGTTATCAGTTATCGGATTTGAGTTTTCAAGTGAGCAGTGTTATTAAATAGAAGTTTCCTACTGTCTTTTCACTGATTACTGGTCACTGATTACTGGTCACTGATTACTGGTCACTGATTACTGGTCACTGATTACTGATTAAGACCTTTTTGGTAAACGGACATCGATAACACTGGTGTTGAAATTATAATTATCTCCTTCCAACTCGATTAAAGTGCCAATTTTCACCTTTTGACCGCCAACAACCGCACCGGTATCGGTAACTTCCGCTTGACCACTGAGAGTCATAATCATATCTTGAGAATAGTTTTCTGTGCGGGGATCGGGTAGGACTTTCACACTACCATCTGGCTGCGGAACTAAGACATTTCTCGATAAAGCTTTAACATTTTTTATATCCACTTGACCGGCCGGTTGATTACGAATAACAATATTAGTTTTCTTCTCGGTATTGAATTGATTAATCAAAGCATTGGGATTGAGAACACTTAAACCTCGGACAATAACATCCACTTCTATGGGTTCTTTGGTAACTTGAGCGATCGTACTTTTACCACTTGTCCCCGGTACAACAAAAATACCGATAATTGTCAATAAAATTACTAAGGCCGCTCCAATATCAAGCAAGCTAAATTTACCGAATAAACGTCCTTTTGAGTCTAATAAATTCATAAGCAGTTCAGTATAAAATTTTTGGTAGAAGGGTGTTGGGGTGATGGGGGAATGGGGAGATTGGGGGGTGGGGTTTAGGGTGTACAAAGCGGCCCCTTGCCTTTTGCCTCCTGATGGCTAATAGATTCTATCACGATCGGAATCTTGGTCGCAGACAGGAAGTCTGACTTAAGATAGAAGATCGGAGTCTCACACGGAGCGATCGATAGACAATGGCGGGTAAAACTCAACTTAAGAAACTAGAAAAGCAATTATCTCCAGTCGATCTGACCCCTTCTGACGGTGACAACCTCGAAAAAGTTGCCCCCGTTAAACACTGGTCGATCGAAGATAGCGAAAATCTCTATCGCATCCAAGGATGGGGAGAACCCTATTTCTCGATTAATGCCGCGGGAAATATTACCGTTTCGCCCCAAGGAGAAAGGGGCGGTTCTTTGGACTTATACGAGTTAGTTTCAGGAATTAAGCGGCGAAATATCGGTTTGCCCTTACTAATTCGGTTTAGTGATATTTTGGAAGACCGGATCGAGCGTCTGAATGCCTGTTTTAATCGAGCGATCGCCCGTTATAATTATCCCAATGTCTATCGCGGTGTCTATCCGATCAAGTGCAATCAACACCGTCACATCGTCGAGTCTTTAGTGCGTTTTGGCAAACCCTATCAATTTGGGTTGGAGGCTGGTTCAAAACCAGAGCTAATGATTGCTTTAGCTACCCTAGAACCTGTCTTAAGCGGCAAAAATGACAAAACACAACCATTGCTAATTTGTAACGGCTATAAGGACAAAGAATACCTAGAAACTGCTCTTTTGACCACTCGTCTCGGTCATCGGCCTTTGATTGTCATCGAACAATTGGAAGAATTATATTTAACCCTGCGCGTCAGTCGTCAGTTAGGAATTGCCCCAAATTTGGGAGTGCGTGCGAAACTGGGGACAAAAGGGGTGGGCCGTTGGGGATGTTCCACGGGAGACCGGGCAAAATTCGGTTTAACCGTCCCGGAAATCTTGACGGTGGTGACGGAATTAGAACAAGCGGGAATGTTAGATTGTCTGCAACTGCTGCACTATCATATCGGGTCGCAAATCTCCGCTATTAGCGTCATTAAGGATGCCATTCGCGAAGCTAGTCAGATTTATGTGGAATTAGCGAAATTAGGGGCAAATATGACCTATCTCGATGTGGGGGGTGGTTTAGGGGTCGATTATGATGGCTCAAAAACTAACTTCTACGCCTCAAAAAACTACAATATGCAGAATTATGCCAATGATATCGTGGCTGAGGTCAAAGAAGCTTGTGAAGATGCCCAGATTTCACCCCCAATTCTCATCAGTGAAAGTGGCCGGGCGATCGCTTCTCATCAATCGGTGTTAGTCTTTGATATCTTGGGAAGTAGCGAGGTTCCCCAAAATCCTCCCGATCCCTGCAATGGGAAAGAACATCTTATCCTCCGCAATCTCTGGGAAACCTACACGGGTATCGATGAGCGCAATTATCAGGAAGCTTATCACGATGCGGGACAGTTCAAAGAGGAGGCGATTAGTCTGTTTAATTTCGGTTATCTCAGTCTCAAAGAACGAGCTAGAGCCGAACAATTGTACTGGGCTTGTTGTCACAAAATTCTGCAAGTGGCCCGACAAGAGGATTATGTTCCTGATGACTTGGAAGACTTAGAGCAAATTATGGCCTCAATTTATTATGCCAATCTCTCGGTTTTTCAGTCAGTTCCCGATAGTTGGGCGATCGATCAACTATTTCCAATTATGCCGATCCATCGTCTCGATCGAGAACCTACTCAAAGAGGAATTCTCGCCGATTTAACCTGTGATAGTGATGGGAAAATTGCCCAGTTTATCGATTTGCGCGGGGACGTAAAATCTGTTTTAGAATTGCATCCGTTGGAGTACAAAAACGGGAAACATTCTCCAGAACCCTATTATCTAGGAATGTTTTTGGTGGGTGCTTATCAAGAGATTATGGGCAATTTACATAATCTTTTTGGCGATACTAACGTGGTACATATTCAGATGAGTCCCAAGGGATACGATATCGAGTATCTAGTCAAAGGAGATACGATCACGGAAGTATTAGGTTATGTGCAGTATTCTGCGGAAGACCTGTTAGAAAGAATTCGTCTTCGTTGTGAACAAGCTTTGCAGGAAAATCGCATGACGGTGGAAGAATCCCAATTACTCCTACAGGATTATGAACGCAGTTTGCGACGCTATACCTATCTAGTGGGTGGGGATTGATGATTGCTCTTGCCGATCGAGTAATCGATCGAGGATGATAGAAAATAGACAAAATAGATAGGCAGTAAGGGGAAGCAGTGGAAAAGGGAACGCTGGTAGAATTTCGAGTCCAAGGAGAAAGGCGCTTAGGGGTGATCGATCGCCCAGAAGGTAAAAAAGATTGGATCGTCATCGATCAGGGGGGAAACCCGCATAAACTGCGTCCCCAACGCTTCGATTACATTATCAAGGGTGGTCCATCCAACCATAAGGAGATTGGCAATTTTCTGCGGGAAGTCCAACCCTATCTAGATCCCAGTGGTTTAGAAGTGGCCTGGGAATTATTAGCCGGGGAAAATCAGTTAGTCACTCCCGAAACCATGGCCGAGATCCTCTTTTCCGATCGCAGTCCGCAGTTTTGCTATGCAGCCCATTGTCTCTTGAGTGATGATAAAGTTTATTTTAAAAATAAAGGGGATGGTTACGAGGCCCGCTCGGAAAATCAGGTAGAGGAAATCAAACACCAGCTAGAGGTGGAACAACAGCGTCAACGGGAAAAAAGCCAATTTCTCCAACGTCTCCAACAGGCCCTAGCCGGTGAAACGGTAGAATGGTCAGAAAGCGATCGAAGTCGTCTGGAATCTCTAGAAAAATTTATCCTCCAACCCGAACAAAAATATCCAGCAGCCATGGACATACTCTCGCTGCTGGGCCGTTCCCAAACCCCCGAGGCTGCTTTTGAATTGTTAGTCGATTTGAAATGGTGGAGTAGTCACGAAAACCTTTTCCTGCGACGCAGTTCCTACCCTGTTCAATTCTCGAAAAAGGTACTTGATGTGACGCGTCTTAATTTACTCAATCCCCCTGCGGATGCGGATGTCAACAATCGTCTCGATTTAACCCACCAAAAAATTTATACCATCGACGATGAAAGTACCGAGGAAATCGATGACGGATTATCGGTAGAAATGCTCGCGGATGGTGGTCATCGTCTCTGGATCCATATTGCCGATCCTAGCCGTTTAGTGCTTCCCGATGATGAATTAGACCTAGAAGCGCGTCGTCGCAGTACCAGTCTCTATCTTCCCACGGGAATGGTTCCCATGTTTCCCCTAGAATTGGCCGCCGGTCCAATGAGTTTGGTACAGGGTAAACTTTGTCCCGCATTGAGTTTTGGGGTAATCCTCGATGAAACGGGGGCGATCGCCGATTATCGCATCCATCCTAGTACAATTAAACCTACCTATCGCCTCACCTACGAAGATGTGGACGAAATGTTACATCTGGATCTGCAGCATGAACCGGAAGTGAAGATTCTCAACCGTTGGGCAAAACAACGCCACGCATGGCGCAAATCTCAGGGATCGATTAACATCCAAATGCCAGAATCATCTATTAAGGTGAAGGCTAACGACGAAATTACCATAGAATTGCAGGAAGTTTCCCCATCTCGGCAATTAGTAGCGGAAATGATGATTTTAGCCGGAGAAATCGCCGGTCGCTACTGTCAAGAACACGAGATCCCCGTGCCTTTCCGCGGACAACCACAACCGGAATTACCCCCCGATGAGGAGTTAATTTTACTACCTGCGGGCCCGGTGCGTTCCTGTGCCTTGCGTCGCTGTATGCCGCGCAGTGAGATGACGACGATTCCTAACCGTCATGCTAGTCTGGGATTGAATACCTATTCCCAAGTAACTTCGCCAATTCGCCGTTATACTGACCTTTTAACCCATTTTCAACTAAAAGCCCATCTTCGGGGCGATCAACTGCCTTTTACCCGGGATAGAATGCAGGAAATTCTCTATAGTGTCGCTAGTTCGGCCGTGGAAGCCACCTCGGTGGAACGACAAACTAATCGTTATTGGAGTTTGGAATTTTTGCGACGACAGGGAGATCAAGTCTGGCAAGCTCTGGTATTGCGCTGGCTGCGGGAAGAGGAAAATTTAGGCTTGATTTTATTGGAGGAATTGGGGTTAGAATTACCCCATCGTTTTGAGCGATCGGTATCTTTAGGCGATCGCTTTCAAGTACAAGTTAGTCGCTCTGATCCCCACCGCGATGAGATCCGTTTTCGCGAGTTATCGGGTTTTGTCTCCTCCCAAGCAAGTTAATCTCTCGCGGAGTCAGGAGTCAGGAGTCGGGAGATAGGGTGATAGGGATTTAGGGGTTTAGGGAAATTTCAGCCAAATGCTCCACTACCCCACTACCCCACACCCTGCCACCACCGAAAAGCTTTTTGCCGCAAACCCTAAATAAGGTTCTTCGGTTTGTGTTATGCAACGTACAGGATTATAAGGAATGAAACTTTTATAGAGAAAGGCATTTAGCGATTTTTGTCAATTGTTTTCGATCTAGAGCGAACTAATCAATTAAGTCTTTTGCCAGATAAGAATTTAGTCGATTTATGCCACCCTATCGAACTATACTAAGTAACGAAGAACCATACTTGTCAATGTAAAGTTTTATTACAGGATTCAACGTTTCTGACCCTGATGTTCTCTATTCTCTGGTTACTCATCAACCCATTCAACTCTTACAAAAAAGCCAGAATCAAGATTCTCTAAGTCAGGTAGTTGTTTGAGAGTCATTGACAAATTGAGATGTTCTCGTTAGGGTTGGGGTAGTTTTCTGCTATTCAATCAGTTTTTTCTACCATAATCATCTGTATTTCACTATGCAACAATTATCTCTTTCTCTCCCCGTACATTTGAACTAAATTGCGTTAAAAGAAGTTCTCGATCGATAGAGCTTGCCTTTTTTATTCGCTAAAATTAGCAACCCCACCTGAAACCCCATCCGCTACCCATACATTGCCATAAAACCGCAGAGGTTTGGTTTCCAAATCCTTAAAGACAAGATAGGCTGCACCTGCCTATTCTGTCGGTTGGAGGGGGGAAACCCGTTACTGATTCTGCTCACAGAGAAGGACTAATTTTATTGGTGTAGAATAGAGACAATTATTGAGAGAGAAAGAAAATGAGCACTATTTCCCTGGAAATCCCTGAAGAAATCTTAATTAGTCTCAAAGAAACTCCTGAAAATCTATCAAGAGAATTAAAAATATTGGCAGCCGTTAAACTTTTTGAACTTGATAAGTTATCTTCAGGGCGAGCGGCACAATTAGCCGGTATGTCACGGGTAGAATTTTTAACTATTTTGGGACGTTATCAAGTCTCCCCTTTTTCTTTAACGACTGAACAATTGGAACAAGATATTGTCAATGCCTAATCCTCAAATCATTGTCAACACCTCTCCTCTACTGTACTTACATCAAGTGGGCTACTTGGAATTACTCCAACGCTTGTATTCTCAAATCCTGACTCCTCCAGCAGTGGTCGAAGAATTAGCAATCGGTAAAAATAAAGGAATTGATGTTCCCAATATTCAGGCAATTGAAGGGATTTCAATTACTCTGGTTAAATCAGTCAGTCTAATTCCAGCTATTATTGATTTAGGGCAAGGAGAAGCAGAGGTATTAGCTTTGGGATTAGAAAATCCAGATAGTTTACTGATTTTTGATGATCAATTAGCCCGACGTATTGCCAATTTATATCGCTTAAAATATTCAGGAACGCTTGGTGTTTTAGTTAAAGCGAAGCAGCAGGGCTATCTATCTTCTGTTGCTCCCGTTATTGCTAAGTTACGCCATCAAGGAATGTGGCTAACTGATAAAGTTGTCAATGATGTTCTTCGATTAGCTGGAGAGTAAGTATGCTAAAAAAAAGGCTCTTCGTTACTTGGTATGGTTCTATAGGGGAGCATAAATCGACTAAATCCTTATCTGGCAAGAGACTTAATTGATTAGTTCGCTCTAGACAAAAATAATTGACAAAAATCGCTAAATGCCTTTCTATACAAGGTTTACATCCTCTATAACCCCCGTTCATTGCATAACATAAACCGAAGAGCCAGATAACTAAAATTCTTTGATATAACTGAACTTCTCTAGTGTAAATGTACTAGCTATCTAAACATGGCTACAGAGGAAATCGCTTACTCTAGAGATTGATGACACTATCTGTTACGATCAAGTTAGCGATCGCTATACAGCCAACTCCACAGAATCGCTCCACTTCAGAGACAGTCAACGGTAAAGCGGCTCGACGGCTCGACTGAGCATCGCCGAACGTCCATTTTCAAGTGAAAAATGTACCCAGTAGCCTCTTTTCAATTTTTTCTGAGAAGCTCCATAAGGGTTTTGTTAATTTTTTAGTATTTCTGTACGTCGAGATTGACTCCTGTCCATTACCCCTACCTAGCGGTTCAGGGGGGATTGTGTAAAAATAAGAGAAGATCGGTTTTTTTTTACTAAACCTATGGCCACTTCTTCCATTGCCGTTAGAGAATTACCTCTCTTTCCCCTACCCGAAGTTGTTTTATTTCCGGGTCGTCCCCTGCCCCTGCACATCTTCGAGTTTCGCTATCGGATTATGATGAATACGATATTGGAAGAGGATCGGCGTTTTGGGGTCTTAATGGTAGATCCGTCCACGGGAGAAATCGCTAAAGTGGGAAGTTGTGCGGAAGTTGTCCGTTGTCAACGTCTTCCGGATGATCGCTTAAAAATTCTCACCATCGGTCAACAGCGCTTCCGCGTCCTAGAATACATCCGGGAAAAACCCTATCGCGTCGGTTTAGTGGAGTGGATTGAAGATGTCCCCACCACCCAAGATCTGCGACCTCTGGCCAAAGAAGTGGATCGACTGCTGCGGGATGTGGTTCATCTGTCAGCAAAATTAACCGCTCAAAAAATTGAACTCCCCGACGATTTGCCTAGTCTTCCCCTCGAATTATCCTACTGGGTGGCGGGTAATCTCTACGGTGTGGCCGGGGAGCAACAAGCTTTATTAGAAATGGTCGATACAGTCAGTCGTCTGCAACGAGAATCGGAAATTCTCACCTCGACTCGCAATCATCTGGCCGCTCGCACTGCTCTTAAAGATGCTTTAAATCAATGAACTTTAGGTTTTTAAGCTTCAGGAGATGGCAACGGAAAACGGCAATTTTCCACTTAAGACTATCCACAGCTAATAACTGATAACCATGCTCGATCGCCATGCTACCCTAACTGTAGGGGAACCTCGCACACCTTACCAATTAACCACAACTGGGCAACTGTGGTTAGAGGTTTTGGTCGATCGCCCTTATCCCAGAGATAGTCAAGAGGATCAGCAAATATTAACCTATAGTGTCCCCTCGGATTTAACGGTAGAAATCGGCGATATTTTAAGCGTTCCTTTCGGTTCTCAGGTCATAGGGGGAATTGCTCTTAGATTTCTCGAAAATTTGCCCGCAGGACTGGAAGAAAGTCAAATTCGTCCCGTGGAAGATGTGATTGCTCAGGGCTTTTTCCCCGATAATTATTGGCAGTTATTGACGAAAATCGCCCAATACTATGCCACGGATTTAA
The DNA here is from genome assembly GCA_007095845.1 of Microcystis aeruginosa Ma_MB_S_20031200_S102. GTDB lineage: Bacteria > Cyanobacteriota > Cyanobacteriia > Cyanobacteriales > Microcystaceae > Microcystis > Microcystis aeruginosa_D. The sequence goes on along the minus strand of SFBI01000037.1, from coordinate 22,563 downwards.
TCACCGTTGTTCGCGTCGCTTTACCTCCTGGTTTACTGCGAAGTTCTCAACGTCGCATCAGATTAAAACCAGAAGCGATTCCTCCCGGTGCGGAAGTTTTTTGTACTCCCTTCTCCCGTCAGATTTTATCCCTGCTCAAAAATCAAAAAGAAGGCGATTATTCGGCGAAATACCTGCAAGAAAAAGTAAAAAATGCTAATTACGGTATCCGAGACTTAGTTAAGCGCGGTTGGGTAGAAAGTTATCTAGAAGCACCCAAAAGTCCTAATATTAAGCTAAAAAAAGCTATTACCTTGCTGATAACCGACTTTCCTACGGATTTAACCGAAAATCAACGCAAAATTGTCGAAATTTTACGTCACCAGGGAGGAGAAATGTGGCTGCCAGAATTGGCACAACTTGCGGGGACAAAACATTTTAAACCACTCATTGACAAGGGTTATGTAGTGATTGAGGATCGGGAATTTCTTCGCTTATCCTCGGCGATTATGAGCAGGGATCAAGCAAAAACACTCACTTCTAGTCAAAAACAGGCTTTAGAAGCCATTCAAACCCTAAAAGGTGGTGAAAGCGCTCTCTTACATGGAGTGACGGGATCGGGTAAAACAGAAGTCTATCTACAGGCGATCGCACCTATCCTAGCAGCGGGTAAATCTGCTTTGGTTTTAGTCCCCGAAATTGGATTAACACCGCAACTAACCGATCGTTTTGTAGCCCGTTTTGGCGATCAAGTCTATGTTTATCATAGCGCCCTCTCGGAAGGAGAAAGATACGATACCTGGCGACAGATGTTGACAGGAACCCCACAAGTTATTATCGGGACGAGATCGGCGATTTTTGCCCCTTTACCCCATCTAGGCATGATTATCCTCGATGAAGAACACGATAGCAGCTTTAAACAAAGTCAATTACTTCCCACCTATCACGCGCGTACCGTGGCTAAATGGCGCTCTCAATTAAACCATTGTCCCGTAATTTTAGGCTCGGCCACGCCATCCCTAGAAACATGGCTAGAATCCCAAGCTAATCCCCCTCTTTACCTATCTTTGCCCGATCGTATTCAAAATCGCCCCTTACCGCAGGTGGAAATCGTCGATATGCGACGAGAATTGCAGCGAGGTAATCGTTCTCTTTTCAGTCAATCTCTGCGTTCAGCGCTGGAAACCCTGCGCGACAAGGGAGAACAGGCAATTTTATTTGTCAGTCGTCGGGGACATAGTACTTTTGTATCTTGCCGAAGTTGCGGTTATGTGCTGGAGTGTCCCCACTGTGATGTCTCCCTCTCCTATCACCACACCGAACCGGGAGCGCAAGAATTACTACGCTGTCACTACTGTAACTATGGTCGCATTCATCCGAAACAATGTCCTGAATGCGGTTCTCCCTATCTAAAATTTTTCGGTACTGGTACTCAGCGCGTCACCCAAGAATTAAGCAAAGAATTTCCTGATTTGCGCTGCTTGCGTTTTGATAGTGATACCACCCGTAACAAAAATGCTCCCCGGGAACTATTAAAACTATTTACTGATGGTGAATTCGATGTCTTGGTGGGAACCCAAATGCTCACCAAAGGATTAGATATTGATCGAGTTACTTTAGTAGGAGTAATGGCAGCCGATGGTTTACTTTATCACTCCGATTATCGCGCCTCCGAACGTGCTTTTCAAACCCTCACTCAAGTAGCAGGGAGAGCAGGAAGGGGAGAAACAGAAGGAAAGGTAATTATCCAAACCTATACCCCCGAACATCCCGTGATTAGAGCAGTGCAAACCCACGATTATGAGGGTTTTGTGGAGACGGAATTAATGCAGAGAGAGAGCTTAAATTATCCTCCCTACGGCAGTTTAGTCTTAATTCGCTTTAGTGGTTTAGATGGGGAAGCAGTGCAGAAAAGTGCTGAAAATGTCGCAGAGGAATGTGTTAATAATTTCGGTTCCGATTGGGATATTTTGGGACCCGCACCCGCAACAATTATGCGCGTGGCTAACCGTTATCGCTGGCAAATTCTGTTAAAATTATCGGGAGAAAAGACTGATATCGGTCGTCTTTTTCTTCCCCTAAAAAGCTTAGTTTTACCCAAGGTAAGTATGGCGATCGATGTGGACCCCTTAACGATAGAATAATCAAGGATGGATAATGCGCTCGCAACGCGCTCGCTACGCGAGATCGCTATTGTTCACGGATGCAACCAGTTTTCTAAATCCGTCAAAGTGTCAAAGTCTAATAAAGCGAGTCCTAAGTCTTCTAAGCGCTCCACAGGAAGGTTACGGATGGTTTCTTCTAGATTCTGGGGTATTTCACCGAAACGTCGCTGAAGAAGTCTAATAACAAGATTGGCTTCTTGAATTCTACCCTGTTCAAGACCTTGCTGTACCCCCTCTTGAACCGCTTGTTCTCTATCCTGTTGGTAAAGTGGAGCTAAACGCATAATAAACTCCCTATCCTCCTGTGTTTTTTTCGATAACGCTTCTAGATTTCTACTCAAATTATACAATAAGTTTAAGGAAGCCGATTTTAGGGGATTATTCGGTGATAATCTGGTTAATTCATCGATAGCTCTCTCTCTTGTTCCTCCTCTACCCAATAATCTTAGCCATAATGTCTCTGGGATTGGGGGTAATTGATGAATGACGACAATAAGCTAAGACGTATTTAAACCGCTTATTCTCAGATTAGCCGAATCTCCCCCAATTCTCCCGAAGTCGGGAGATTCCATATATGGTTCTGCTCGCTGTCTATCCTGGGGAAGAATTCCTCTGGCATTTCTCCAGTGCGGAATGTAGGCTAAAAATTAGCTCAGTCAGGAAATCTTGATGTTAAATTTCCCAAAAATTGCGCTAAGATCGGCTTGATAAAACAGGAAAGGCGATCGAGTGGGATAACCGATCCTGTGGTTTTAGAACGTGGCTGTATAATTGTTAGAGTGTCAATAGATCAATTCCAGAGGAATCATGAGCAATATCCAAGATAAAATTCAAGAAGAGCTAGAAAATGCCAGAGCCGTCTGTAGTATAGAAGGTTCCACCTCTGGTGAATGTGCCGCCGCTTGGGACGCGGTGGAAGAATTACAAGCAGAAGCTGCTCACCAACGTCAAGACCATCCCCAAAAAACCTACTTTGAAAAGTATTGTGCTGATAATCCCGATGCCGCCGAGTGTCGCCTTTATGAAGATTAATCCAGTCAGGCAGCAGTTTTTTCTCTCCTCACAGTAGAATCCTAGCTTTAGGGCGATCTCAACTATAAAGAGATCGCCTCTCGTTTTGTTGTTTGTTGGTCAAGCTGTGACCGATTTTGGCTCCTGCGTCGGAAGACAGTAAAATGTTGACAGTGTAATTGTCTAAATAATTTATGAATCAACTTTGGTTTCGTCCTCTCGTTTGGATAGATTATCGTTTAGCCGTCCTATTTACGGTAATTATTCCAGCAATTTTGTTGATTTGGTCTTTATTTGCAAAAATCGAATCATTACAAAAATTGTTGATTATCTATTGGCGAGTGGCTAGTCTTTTGTTAATTACCGTATATTTAATGATTGCTTCCTGGTCGATTGGTTTTGTCACCAGTTTTTTGGCTAAGATTTTAATCCCGATTTCTCTCTGGTTTTGGGTGGATATTAACGATGAGATTAAAGATTTACCCGCCAGTCCGATTAAATTTGTCACTACTGCTTGGCGTTGGTCAGTAACGATTTATTGTCCTTTGGGCGCAATTTCTACCTTACCTTTTCTCTCCTGTGCTATGTCAGGGGAATTGCTAAATTCTCCCTATTGTCAGGTTTGGCAGGAAGCACCCTGGCAGTTTCGCGAGATTTTTCATTCAGAAGCTACTGCTAATGTTTTGGGCTTTTTTGGTTTAGTTGGTCTCTCTTTTTATACTCTCTATTTTGCCCATTTTCTTCTTATTCGCCTTGGCAAACAGGGACGTTCAGCTTTACAACAGTAAGTTTTTAGCTATCGATGATTAGCCATTTTTCTATGAATATTGGTCAACAACTCGAACAATACACCCTCAAAAATCCCCAAGAGGTTTTATTAGTGACTATTGCTGTGGATGAGGAGGAGGAAGAAATCTCTATTTTTAAAGGTTTTTCTAGTTCCCTTACCCGCAGCACTCCCTACGATCCCGATATTCCGATCATTCCTGAAACGGCTAGAATTATTAGGATAGATCGTCTTGCTAGTCCCTATCATCCCCTTAATCCTCGCTATATCCAAGAAAATCTTAGCTTAGAGGAAATGCAGTCTTTACTGATTAATTAAACCAGTAATTTTACTTGAATAACATCAGCACTCATCTTGAGCGATTTAACAGCTTTTATTGAGGATCCATAAACTTTGTTTATCTAGACGAGAGAGAAATTTTGCGGCGTTTTAGTGGTAAGATTATCGGGGAACAATAATCTCTGCCAGCATTGAAGCTGTCCAAGTGGATTTCATCCTCGGTATCGATCGAGAACAATCAAAAAACTGGAGAATAATCGAAGAATCTATGCAACTTAAACAACCTAACCAAGAACTGTTACAAATTGAGTATTTAGCCACCGTTGCTACGGGACAAAATATAGTTAGAGATGATGGTAAAGATGTGATTGAAGGATTAACTAAAACTCCCAAAAGTTTACCGTCTAAGTATTTTTATGATCGGCAAGGTTCGCAACTTTTTGAAGAAATCTGTCAATTGCCAGAATACTATCCCACTAGGACAGAAGCGGCTATTCTCCAGGAATATGCTCAAGAAATTGTCGCCTATACAGGAGCATGCGAATTGATCGAATTAGGTAGTGGTAGTTCCACTAAAACTCGTCTGTTATTGGACGCTTACTATCAGCAACAAAAATCCTCTAAATATGTACCTATTGATGTTAGTGAAACTATTCTCCAAGCTAGTGCCATAGAATTACAAAAAGAATATCCTAATTTACCAATTCAGGGGTTAATTGGAACCTATGAACAGGCCCTAGCCTACTATCAAAATGCTGCCGATAATACCAGAATGATTTTTTTCTTGGGAAGTTCTTTCGGTAATTTCTCTGCAGCTGAATGTGACAAGTTTTTACAAAAAATTGCCACTGTACTAAAAGCTGGAGATTATTTTTTATTAGGGATTGATCTGCAAAAACCAGCGGCAATTCTAGAAGCAGCTTATAATGATGCTCAAGGGGTAACAGCCGCTTTTAATTTAAATATACTTTCCCATTTAAATTGGCGCTTTCAAGCTGATTTTAACCTTGACTTATTTAGTCATCAAGCTATCTATAATCAAGATCAATCTCAAATTGAAATATATTTAATTTGTCAAAAAAATCACCCTGTGCATCTCAAAAAACTTGATTTAACAGTTAATTTTCAAGCATCGGAGAGTATTTTAACGGAAATCTCCCGTAAATTCAACCTAGCAACTATGCAAAAAAAACTAGAATCAAAAGGATTAAACCCGCTCAAGGTTTTCACCGATCCTGAAAATTTATTCGGTTTAATTCTGTGTCAATTACCCCTGTAAATAATGAGAAAATTATTAGCAGTAATAGAGGCATTAAAACATGGAAAAGATGCAAGCACAGGCTCCTATTTCTCTAAGTAACTGTAGTCGAGAAAATATACTAGACTATTTTGAAAATGCTTGGCAATTAGAGAAGCTGCTGTTAAAAAGCATCATCAAAGAAGAAGCTTTTTATTGTAACCCTGACGATTTAAGAAATCCCCTCATTTTTTATTTAGGTCACGCTGCCGCTTTTTATCTGAATAAATTGCAACTGGTTAACCTATTAAAAAAAAGCCCTAATCCTGACTATGAATTATTGTTTGGAGTGGGAGTAGATCCAGCAACTCCTGAAGAATTAAACTCTGCCATCGCTCATATTCAGTGGCCTAGGGTGGATAAAGTTTGGGAATATCGGCAACAAGTCTATGAAATTGTGGTCGAAATAATTAAAAATGTACCCCTCAATCTTCCTATTCATCCGCAGCATTCTCTCTGGTCATTAATGATGGGAATTGAGCATCAGCGTGTTCACTTTGAAACATCTTCAATGTTACTCAGACAACTGCCCTTAGATTGTCTGCAACGTCCTTCCGGTTGGCATTATGCCCCTTCTTTTGGTCAAGCTAGTCCTAATCAAATGGTGGAGGTTTCTGGGGGAATAGTAGAAATTGGTAAACCCCAAGATTCTCCTATTTATGGTTGGGATAATGAGTATGGTTATCGGCAAGTTCAAGTTAACAATTTTCTGGTGAGTAAATATATGATTACCAATGGAGAATTTAAAGAATTTGTTGATAATGGTGGTTACGAAAATTCCAGCTATTGGGATGAAGAAGCTTGGCAATGGAAAAATCATTATCGAGTCAAATATCCTAAATTTTGGCTGGTAGATGAGCGCGGAAATTATCAATATCGAGCCATGTTTGATGTTCTTGATTTACCGCTTGATTGGCCGGTAGAAGTGAACTATTATGAAGCGATCGCCTACTGTCGTTTTCAAGGTCAAGGAATACGTTTAATGAGGGAAGCTGAGTGGAATTTAGTCACCTATGGCAGTCAAAAAAATCGATGTTATACCCTAGAAAACGATAACTTTGATGACTATAACCTCAATTTAAAATTCTGTTCTCCCAATCCCGTGGGAATGTTAAAAAATACGGGCAATAACTCAGAAATTTATGACTTACGCGGTAACGTCTGGGAATGGCTAGAAGATGATTTTAATCCCCTAACTAACTTTGAACCCCATTACCTCTATGCTGACAATTCCACTCCTTTCTTTAATAGTCAACATAAAATGATGTTAGGAGGAGCTTGGGTGACTAACGGCACAGAAATTCTACCCTACTATCGCAATTGGTTTCGTCGGAATTTTTATCAACACGCTGGTTTTAGAATCGCGCAAAGTCTTTAGGTAAGGTGTGGGGTGTAGGGTGTGGGGTGTAGGGTGTGGGGTTTTATCGATTTTCAGGGAAAAAGTGCCTAATTTTCCCCCCCGATTACTGCAAAGGCCAGCACTTTTTGATGTCAAACAAAGCCTAAAGATATTATCCAATAAGGTTTTTAGATTTATTCGGCCAATCCTAGGTAATTGCCAATTTAAAAAAATTCTTGGAAAAGTCGTCCCTCGATCGCTAGAATGGAACCTAGTAGAATGCCGATAAACTTGATCGCCATGAATCAACCCGCAATTTTTCATCTCGCTATTCCGATTACCGATGTGTCCACTGCTAAAAGCTTTTACTGTGATGGTTTAGGTTGTTTAGCAGGAAGGGAAACCGAGAAAGCGATAATCTTAAATTTCTATGGTCATCAGGTAGTCGCTCACGTCACCGAAATGCCTCTTACTCCCCAAAATAGCATTTATCCCCGCCATTTTGGTCTAATTCTGCCGGATGCCAGGGATTGGGACAATCTTCTCGAAAAAGCACGAGTCAATCAACTAAAATTTTATCTAGAACCAAAAACTCGCTTTAATGGGGAGATAACCGAACATAAAACCTTTTTCCTAGAGGATCCTTTCTATAATCTCCTCGAATTTAAACATTATCGCCACTACGAAGCTATTTTTGCCAGTCGGCAATTAACAGCGATCGGCGATCGAGCTTAAAATAAACAACAGGTGACTTTTTGTGACTGGTTAGTCCTATTCTCAATCGAGACAAAAATAGGGGAACTTCCCTCAGATTTTCTCATCGAAACTAAAAAAACCTTGGCTTGTAATGATCCATTCTTAGGAAATCTATGAAAAAAATTTTATTGTTAGCCCTATTTGTTATCGGTCTGGGATTTGCTCTCTTTAACTTTACTGGATTAGCACATCGGGGCGAATATCAATCAATTTTAATCGATTTTAAGGACGATGTACCAGTCAGCGTCCTCGATGAGCAGTTAAATACTGTTAACAAAAAAGCGGGAAAAACCACCAGTTTAAATAGTATTTTTTCCATTGATGAACATCTTTACACCGTGGCAGGAGATAGCAAACTACTGAAAACTCTCCGCAATTCCGACCTAAAAAAATACACCGAATCGATCGAACCCGATTATATTTATCATGCTTTTATCGCCCCCAATGACCCCGACTATAGCAAACAGTGGAACCTGCGGGGAATTAACATCGAACGCGCTTGGGAAGAAAATCACGGTGAAGGAATTACCGTCGCCGTCATTGATACAGGTGTATCAAAAGTTCCCGATCTGCGAGAAACCGAGTTTGTCGAAGGCTACGACTTCGTCAACGATCGCAGCAATGCCGAGGACGATAACGGTCACGGAACCCATGTAGCGGGAACAATTGCCCAATCGACCAATAATAACTACGGGGTAGCCGGCATCGCCTACAAAGCCAAAATTATGCCCCTCAAGGTGCTTTCCGGGACGGGTGGGGGAACCGTGGGAGATATTGCCGAAGCGATCCGTTTTGCCGTCGATAATAAAGCCGATGTCATCAATATGAGTTTAGGGGGTGGAGGGGAAACCCAAGTAATGAAAGAGGCGATCGAATACGCCTATAGTAAAGGTGTGGTAATCGTCGCCGCTGCCGGTAATGCCGATGATAATTCCGCCGCCTATCCTGCCCGTTTTCCCCACGTTATCGGCGTTTCTGCGGTAGATGCTTCCGGAAATAAAGCCCCCTATTCTAATTTCGGAGCCGGAATCGATATTGCTGCCCCCGGCGGCTCCGATACGGGTAAAATTATCCAAGAAACCATCGATCCCGCTAAAGGGGGTGAACCGGCGTTCCTCGGTTTTCAGGGAACCAGCATGGCAGCCCCTCACGTTGCTGGGGTGGTAGCTTTAATTAAGGCTACGGGAATTAAAGAACCCAATGCAGTTTTAGAGGTTTTGCAACAGTCAGCCCGTAAGATCAATGATGATCCCTTTAATCATTTTGGTGCCGGACAATTAGACGCAGGCAATGCCGTACAATTAGCATTAAAAGGACAGATTACTTTCCGGGATTTTTGGCGTTGGTTGCGCGATAACGGTTATCTCAATCCCCGTTTCTGGATTGATGGCGGTGCGGTGGCGGTTTTACCCAAAATGGCTATGGTTTTGGGTTCTTATCTCCTCGCTTGGTGGCTGAGAAATTATTTTCCCTTCCCCTGGAACGGATTTTTGAATGCTGGTCTAATTTTTGGCAGTTCTGGCTTATTTTTCCTCAGAGGTCTTTATATCTTCGATTTACCCCAATGGCCTTTCCGAGTGATGGGTAGTTCTCTTTCTGACCTAGGAGGCGTTATTCAGGGAAGTTCTGCCCTTAATCCGCTTTTTGCCAGTGTTATCCTGCCCTTTGTCCTGATTGCTCTGCTTTTGAGTCATCCCCAAGCAAAATGGTTAGCGGTGGGAGTCAGTTTAGCCATGGCGGTGACTTTAGGTATCAGCGCTATTATCCATCCTACTCTGATCTGGTTAGGTTCTGGTGCGATCGCTCAGGCGTTTTTGGGCGTAAATGCGCTTTTATGTCTCGGTTTAGGTTATTTAGCCCTAAAAAGTGCTACTTCATCCCGATAGGCTTGAACAGGGGTTACAATGGGACAACGAAGGTGATTTACCGATAAAAACCTCTTTGGTTTTGGTATCTTCCCTTTGTTTTGCATTGAGTTCTCCTACAACAGCAGCCTCGGACATTAACCGAGGTTTTTTCCTTATGATGTATGTTAACTTCTAAGGGGTTTTTGGGAATCCTCGATGCCTATCCCGAAAGTTTTCCTCAATACCCCCTCGAATCATCGAGCTTATCTTTTGTCTCTTTTCTAAGGTGTCTATCGTGTCAAATCATAAAATTATCGTTATCGATGACAGTAAAGTGATCAGGATGCACATTCGCGATATGTTACCAGAGGGTAACTTTGAATTTCTCGAAGCTAAAGACGGATTAGAGGGTTATAATCTCATCCGTACCCAAAAACCGAATTTGATTATTTTGGACTTCCTTCTCCCGAAAATGAGCGGTTGGGAGGTGTTTCAGCAAATCCAAACCAAAGATAATCTCAAAAGTATCCCCCTAGTGTTAATGTCGGGAAGGAAAGAGGAGGTGGTAGAGAAAATCCCCGAACCTTTCCAATATTTTGCCTTTATTGAAAAGCCTTTCGACCAAAAACAATTGCTAAAAGCGATTAAAGAAGCGATGGCTAAGGCAAAACAGTATTCTCCCAAACCAACAGTTTCTAGCCCGAAACTACAGCAACTCACTGGGGATTATAGCACTGATATTCAGACTCTCCATGCCCAAATTGCCCAAATGCAAACAGAAATGGAAACTATCAAGAAACAAATGTCGCAATTAGTGGCTTTTATTAAGAAAAAACTGCCCTAGAACTATTCCTACCGATTTTTTATAACTTGGGCGAACAGTTATCCTGATCCGGCGGGCTGCTCTCTGGCTAATCTCCTAAGCTGTTCGTAATTTAAATTGCTTGTTGAGACGAGGCACTCATGCAAGAGGCTTCGGCCGTGAGCTCAGCCGAACGGCAAAAGGCAACAGCAAAGGGATTGGGGGAGGTTCCGCTAATCTAAGAATAAGCGGTTTAAATGCGTCTTAGCTTATCCCTTTTCCACAGGATTTAGTATAATAGGAAGTGGTCTTTATTTGGTGAGTGACTAAGAAGTTATTAATTCACTGATAACTAACTATGAATTGGCAAGAAATAGCGGGTAATTGGGTTTTTCTCCCCCGTCGTCCCAGGGGTATCATCCACTTTTTAGGGGGGGCATTTGTGGCGGCAGCCCCGAATATTACCTATCGTTGGTTATTAGAAAGTCTCGGGAATTCAGGATACGCTATTGTCGCGACTCCCTTTGTTAATACCCTCGATCACAAATCGATCGCCCGCACAGTTTTAAACCGTTTTGATAATATTATTGAACGTCTGCGCTGGAATCATAGTCTGCCCCAAGGTTATCTCCCCATCTACGGATTGGGTCACAGTATGGGGTGTAAACTACATTTATTAATCGGTAGTCTCTACGAAGTGGAACGGGCGGGAAATATCCTCATTTCCTTTAATAATTATCCCATTCGTCGGGCTATTCCTTTTATCGAACCTTTGCAAATTGACACCACTTTTAACCTCGAATTTACCCCTTCCCCCGAAGAAACAAACGAGTTAATTTTCCAAGATTATGCCATTCGTCGCAATCTTTTAATCCGTTTTCAAGACGACACGATCGATCAATCTCTGGTATTAAATCCCCTGCTAAAAAAACGCTTTAATGATTTAATTGCCCTGCGAACTCTCCCGGGTAATCATCTCACTCCCTTGAGTCAAGATGTCAGTTGGCAAACCGGAGAAGTATTTACTCCCCTCGATGCGATCGGCCAATGGTTAAAACAGGGACTTGCCCGGGATAATTCCCGTCTCAAAGATGAGATTCTCCACTGGTTAAATCCCGTCCTTCCCGCCTCTCGTTAGCTTTCCCCTAGATTAATCCCCATTGCCCGTAATTGCGCCTCTAAGCGGGCTAATTTTGCCTCAGCTTCCCGGGTCCGTTGACGTTCCTGTTGGGCTTGCTGTTCGGCGGCATCGGCCCGTTGTTCGGCTAATTCCGCTTTTTGCTTGATTTCTAGGGTGGTCAAAAACCGGGAGCCATCGGGATAAAAAATAGCTAACTGGGGACTCTCCAGTTGAAAACGAATCTGTAGAAGCGGACTCTGCCAATTATCGATCGCGGGAATCATCTCCAATTGATCACCCCTGCGCCACCAACCCTGTAGATGATTAGCATCGGGATCATAGAGATAATATTCCTCTACGCCAAAACGCTGATAAAATTGCCATTTTCGGCGCATTTCCGCTTTAGTGTTGCCTGGAGAGAGAATTTCAAAGACCACCTGCGGCGCAATCTGGTTTTCTAACCATTGCTTATAGGAACCTCGATCGCCCTTGGGTCTGCCAAACACCACCATAGCATCTGGCGCTTGACAAGTTTTATTATCCCCCTCGACCGGATACCACAACAGATCGCCGGCGATAAACACATGGTCATTGTCTGCGAATAAACATTCGAGATTTTCCTTAATCGTCACAATCCAGCGAAATTGTTTGGTATTATCGGCTATCGGTTTACCGTCACTATCGGGATAGATAATCTCCGACTTAGAGAAAGATTGGGCTTTTACCATTGTTCTACTCCCTAGCGTACTAACTATTTAGTATAGCATTAAATTCCCTGACGAAAGAGGGCAAAAGCCGAGGTATAACCATGTAAAAAAGTGCGACCAGCCACAGGACCGATTTCTCCGTTGCCAAAGAAACCGGCGAGGGGAACATTGGCGAAATAACGCTGAAAAAGACCCGAATCAAAGTCGGGTTTTTCGTAAAGATTTTCCCCGCGACCGAGACAGGAAAAGATTAAAGCCCCTAGTACTTCTGAACTATCAGGTTTTTCTTGGGGAAAAGCTTGCAAAAGTAATTCTAAATCTAGGGCGGAAGTGTCAGCATCGCGCAGGTGAAATTGTACCCGCTGCCCCGGACGAACTCGATCGCCAATTGCGATCGCACCTTGACGAGGATCTACTCCCAAAACACTGCGAATTAAGAAATCCCCGGCCCGCAACTGCATTTTGAACTCGTCCCTAGCAATACCGATAAAAAGGGAGTTTTGCACTAATTCTCGGTCTTTTTCCCTTAAGGAGGGGATTAAATCCCGCAGTAGATTTAAAGGTGGTTGCGGAGTCCCATCGGCCTCTTTACTGGTCATGGAGATGATAATATTGCGTTCTCCCTCACTCACCTGATAAATCGGTCCAATGGGACGACAACCCTGGGCGACGATAGTTTCGACGATAATATTGCCAGAAAGGGCGATTCCTACGGTTCCCTGACGATAGAGATAGCTATTACGCGGTTTTTGTTGATCGTGGTAGAATAGACCCCCAGAACGTTCGATCATGCCACCACTGACTAAACCGCCGATTTTGGCCGAACCGGGGTAGGCAAAATCTAAACCCTCTAACAGATCATTGATGCGACTGGAAAAAGGATCGGCTAAAAGGATAAATTGGGGATTTTTGGCCGCTTCTACCCCTAATAATTCTGTCCAACTAGAGGGGGAACTGTCGAGATCGGGCATTTCCGCCGCTTCGATATAGAAGGACTGCACTTCCACATTAGGCAAATGGGCGACGGTGAGACTTAAAGCCGGACTCGCTTCGATTTCTCGCGCTTTTTCCCTGTCACCCATGCCGACAATCCCCGCCCCACCGCAGCCGATCAGGACAGGAACAGGGAGTTTATCTAAGATTAAGGGAACTAAACGGGGATAGTCGCTGGCATAGGCAGAAGAAATAAAAATTATGGCTAGATCTGCCGATCCAACTAACTTATCTCGCACTTTTTCCACTACTTCCGTCACCGCCGCTTCTAGGGAGGGACGGGTTGATAGGGCATTAATCCACTCGATGCGATCGCTCATGTTTCTTGACCCCAAATTTGGTCTCAATGGTCAAAGATGATCATCTTAACAATAAATTAACCTAAAAATCCTATCCTCGCCCCTAGATGTGGGGATAAATTGTAGAATTGTCATGACGTGAGCCAAGAGGGCTGCAAGGGATTGTCAATTTAATCATATTTAATCTTAAAATAGAGAATTGTCCCCGCTAAGATAAAAGTAACAAAATTAGCAATAATAATCGGTTTACTGCTCATATAAATCCCGTAGATTAGCCAGAGAAAAACCCCCAGACAAAAGCAAATAAACATAGTGAGGGACAAGTCCTTAGCCGAACGATAACGCCAAGTTTTAATCACTTGGGGTAAAAAGGAGACAGTGGTTAATATTCCCGCCACGATCCCGATTAGTTCAATAATATTCACCGCTTATCCTCTTGGCTTAGTTTCTCTCATTTTAAACTGTTGACTATCTAAATTACTCCTGACTTGAAAGAGGGTGTAGGGTGTAGGGAAGGAAACCTCTTTCATCTGTGGGGGTGAAAATTTTTTCATCGGGACTGACCACCGACGACCGACTCCTAACCTGACCAAGAAACTTTTTGAGCAGACCCTACTTATTGAGCGATTACTATCACCGAAGTGCCGATTTTTACCTTTTCAAATAAAGCTTTTATATCTCGATCGCGCATCCTGACGCAACCGTGGGAGACGGCCTGGCCGATGAGATTTTCTTGGGGTGTACCGTGAAAACCGATAAAATTCGCGCCATCAGTCCAAAATCCAATCCAACGGGCCCCCAAGGGGTTGTTTTTTCCCGATGGCACCAGTTGACCGGTGAAAGGATGTTCCCAAACTGGTTCCCGCACCATCTGAATCACCCTAAATTGTCCCGTCGGGGTTTCCCAACCCGGACGACCGATCGCCACTGGGTAAGAAGCGATTATTTTCTGTCCTTGGTAAACAAAAACCCGTCTTTTTTTTAAATTCAGCAGCAAACGGGTTTCCGTTCGAGTTACCGTGGTTGCGGAAAAGGAATTGACGGGACTAATGGGGGGATTGAGGAAAAATTCCCCTATTCCTAGACATAAACAGAGAATTGGCAGAAAAACTCGCATCTGATACCAGCAAAGTCAAAATTTTTTATCCGTATTCTAATCTGATTGTGATGAGATAAAACCAAAGTCGATAGGATGATCCCGAGGGGAAGGATAAAATCGCCGTCGAGTTGGGCTAATTCGGTTACACTAATCCATAGCTAGAATATTAACTTTTGTAACTATGACCGCCGCTATTGCTCTCGATCGAGTTTCTAAAATCTATAACAATCTCCCGGTAGTTAACGAGCTTTCCTTTGCCATCGAAAAAGGGGAAATCTTTGGTTTACTCGGTCCCAACGGTGCGGGAAAATCGACGACAATCCGCATGATTATCACCCTAACCGAAGCAAGTCAAGGAGAAATTGAAGTGGCGGGGTATGATGTGAAAAAATACCGCGATCAGGTGAAAAGAAATATAGGGGTAGTCTTGCAACAGATTAGCGTTGATGGGGAATTAACCGTCTGGGAAAATATGGAATTTCACGGACGGATGCACCATATCCCCAATCCCCAGAGGCAGGAATTAATCGATCGCTATTTAGATTATGTCAGTTTAAGCGATCGAAAATCTACCCTTGCCAAAACTCTTTCCGGAGGGATGAAACGACGTTTACAGATTGCTCGTGCGCTTCTTCACGAACCAAAAATCCTCTTTCTCGATGAACCGACTGTCGGTTTAGACCCCCAAAATCGTCGTCGTTTGTGGGAAGTAATTCGCGATTTAAACCGGCAAGGAATGACAATTTTGTTAACCACTCACTACATGGAAGAAGTGGAATTTCTCTGTCAGGATAATGCCATGGGAAACCCGGGCAGAATTGGTATCATGGATGCGGGCAAATTAATCGAATTAGGAACTCTAGCGGATTTCCGCACTAAATATGGTGAGGGTTTAGTTATGAAACAAGTTGGCGATAAAATCGATTATAAATTCTTCCCCACTGTGGCTGATGCTAATGCCTATCTTGACAGTTTGAGCGATAAAACTGGGGTGATGTGTCGCCCTTCTAACCTCGAAGATATCTTTGTTGCACTGACGGGACATCAATTAGATTAAATTATTAGTTGATTCGTAGAGAAATTGTTCAGTTACTAGTTTTTGACTCCAGTTTTTCTGAGATTAGCTCTGTTTAAATCGGCATTTCTTGACTTTGATCTGGTGTCTATTTTCTGGGCAAAACTGCTAATTAAGTAGTTGTCAAAAATTGTCAGATTCCCTTATTAAGGGGAGCAGGGGGGATACCCACCCCCCTTATCAAGGAGTTCAGGGGGGATCAAAGGCAAAATCTGTCTTCTATTTAATCAGAACCACTTACTTAGAGTCTAGGTCAATTGGCTGAGGCTGCCCCTAAAAAACGAATTCAACCCTACAAAAAGAGACTTTTAGCGGTTTTTCAGCTTTTTGAGCCGGATAAATAGCCCAGCAGGGGAACTTTTTCCCCAGAGGGAGAGTCGTCGGGGACTGGACAAAAATTAGAGTCCCCTCTCGATCGATAGACAAGATTGACGGTAATCGTTTAGAATAAGGCACTGAATACTGAAGAAATGACAATTATCCCTATGACCGATCTCCAGACAAAAACTAGATGGTCAACAGCGCGGCGATATTACGAATTGCTTAGTGTTTTAGTGGAACGTAATCTCAAAGGACGCTATCGGGGTTCTTTTCTGGGGGTTTACTGGTCTTTGTTAAATCCCGCGATTATGACGGCACTATACACGGCAATTTTCGGCACGGTTTTCGCCTCTTATTTTGATAATTCTATAGTTAACTATGTCCTAGCGGCTTTCACTGGTTTAGTCGTAATAAATTTCTTTAATGCTTCCACTAACCAAGCTTTACCTAGTATCGTTGGTAATGGCAGTATTTTAAATAAAATTCGCCTGCCAGTTAGCATTTTTCCCGTTTCTATGGTAGTGGCAAATATTTTCCAATTTGCTATTAGTATCTTTCCCCTTTTGGCTATAGTAACTCTCTGGAAGTCTCAAAGTTTAATTAATGTAATTGCTCTGATTCTTCCTGTGACTGGTCTTTCTCTTGTTTGCACGGGAGTGGGTTTTTTCGTTAGTACCCTCTACGTTTTCTTCAGAGACTTACCCTATTTCTACGAAATTGTTTGTTTTGTCGCTTGGATTAGCAGCCCGATTTTTTATCCCCCAGAAATTATCCCTCCCTCCGTACAACCATTCCTGCTATTAAACCCATTATTACCAGTAATTGAAAGTATTCGCCAATTGTCCCTTTCCCCGGGATTACCGGATTTTGGTTTGATTTTTCAATCTCTACTTGGTGGGATTATCATCTTAGGAATTGGTTGGACTTGCTTCCGACTATGGCGACATTTATTTATGGATTTATTATAAATGACAGAAGTAATTCGACTCGATCAAGTGTCTCTCCAAAGACGTACTCAAGAAGAATTCTCCTACGATCTGAAAAGGACAATCTTCTCTCTCCTTGAAGGTAAATATCGTCAACCAGCCAAAAAATTAGTTCTAGACAATATAGATTTAGTCATTAATTCTGGAGCAAAATTAGGTATCATTGGAGCTAATGGCGCAGGAAAATCTACCCTCTTAAAAGTTATTTGTGGTATTCTAGAACCGACAAAGGGAATGGTGAGAGTTAGGGGACAAATTGCCTCTCTAATTGAATTAGGGGCAGGTTTTGATCTAGATTTACCAGTAAAAGATAATATTATTCTCTATGGGGTAATGCTGGGATTCTCGCGTCAGGAAATGAAGGAAAAAACCAAAGATATCCTTGACTTTGCTGAGTTAGAAGAATATATAGGAGCGCCGGTGAAATCTCTTTCTTCTGGTATGGTGGCTCGTTTAGGATTTGCGATCGCAACAGAGGTTCACCCCGATATTCTTATTCTTGATGAAGTCCTTTCCGTCGGGGATGAAAGTTTTAAAAATAAGTGTAAACGACGTTTAAAAAAATTCTGGAACTCTAACGCTACTATTTTAGTTGTTTCCCACGATTTGACTTTAATTCAAGAGTCCTGTGACCAAGCAATTTGGCTAAATAAAGGTCAGTTGCAATGTCAGGGTACATCAGAAGATGTGATCAAGTTTTATTTGGATTCCGTGCATCAAAACGAAGTTAGTTTTTAATTAAGTAGAGCTTGCTGAATAAATCTAAAAACTTTAAAACGTCACACTCTAACCTCGCCAAGACACTTTTTCAGCAAACCGTATCTAGGGTTTATTTGCTCAAAAACACTGTAACCAAATAAAAAACCTCGGTGTCCAGCCGAGGTAGCGCTAAGTTATGTAGGAGAACTCAAGCAAATCCGTCAAGGGGGCAAACCCAAACCCCGAAAACTTTTTAAGCTAGTAAACCCAGTTTTTCACCGTTGTATCGAGACAAACGAACCATAAGTTGTTTGATACTCCTCGAAACGGTCTGAACTGGCTTGCTGTCTTAGCTGTTTTGCTTTAACTTTTAGCTCATGTAAATAAATGTAACAATATTTTTACAAATTGTAAAGAAGGATTGACAAAATAAAACTTATAGCTCCTATAAGCTAAATTAATATTTTTCCCCGATCGAAGCGAGGGAGGTAATATATAGGGAGATTGGTTCACTTGCGTAACAAGGTGAGGTGTACCCAGAATGTCCTATTTGTTTTTGTTGCCACTATTCACCGCTGCCTTGGCTGCCTATTTCTGGCAGAAGTCCAGCGATGAGATCGCTTATCTGGCCAGTGCCGCTACGGTAATTAGCCTAGTTTTGAGTCTGGTTTTAGCTCCTTGGCAGATTCAGCTATTAATTCTCTTGACAGTTGTGATTGTCGTCACCTTTTTATGGCAAGGACGAGAAGAACAAAAGAATGTCCCCGTCCCCACTCCAGAAACTGCCGGCGAGAAAAAGTACCGTGGCGCCGCCTACATTGAGCCAACAGTTGCCGAGGCTCCTGTCAAGGAGCGAGGGGGTAAATATCGCGGTGCGGAGGTTAAAATCACCAATAATCCCACAGTGGCTAACCCAGTTCGCTCCTCATCTCTCAAATATCGCGGCGCTAGTTCAGCAAACAAGGATCAGTAACCAGGAACTTGCAGGAAAATAAAGTACCATTTGTCTGCTTGGCGGAATCGTCACATCCCATGACAGTAATTCCTCTAATCGAGGCTTTGTCAAAGGGTTAGTCAAGTTATCAGGGACTTCAATTGCGTTGCCGACGAGAGTGACGGAGTGCCTAGCAGAAGTCAGAATAGTTCCTAAATGTGATTGTTATGTAATCGAGGTAATTTATGAGAAAACTGAACAGTTCTGGCTCTTCGGTTTATGTTATGCAATGAACGGGGGTTATAGAGGATGTAACCCTTGTATAGAAAGGCATTTAGCGATTTTTGTCAATTATTTTTGATCTAGAGCGAACTAATCAATTAAATCTCTTGCCAGATAACGATTTAGTCGATTTATGCCCCCATATCGAACCATACCAAGTAACGAAGAACCGGCTTTAATATCCCCCTTATTTCTGATTGTCCTATCTCTAGCTTATTAACATCTCTTTGTAAAGAGTCGATTTTTCCCTCAATCCTTGTCAGGACCGTTTCAAGGGAATAACTTACGGTTTCGTTAGACATTTTGCAAAACTCCTACTTTTGCTGATTTTTTCTCTAATCGACAAGGCATCAAAATTGCCGATATGCACGACTAAAGACAACTTTTAGGGATTAGGAAAAAAGACGATTTTTCCCAGAATGCCTAGTATTCCTGTTACCAAAATTCCGACAATGCCAAGAAACCCATTCGTGCTAATATTCACCCGTGCATTCAGGTCATCAATACGCTTTTCTATTTCCATAACTTTAGAATCTAGAGCTTTAATATCTCCCCTTATTTCTGATTGTCCTATCTCTAGCTTAGTGAGACGCTCATTAACATCTCTTTGTAAAGAGTCGATTTTTCCCTCAATCCTTGTCAGGACTGCTTCAAGGGAATAAGTTACGGTTTCGTTAGACATTTTCCTAAACTCCTACTTTTGATAACTTTAATTAGGGCTTGCTGAAAAAATAATATAGGAAAAATTTATGATGCTAAGGGCAACTTCTAGGGGTTGCCAATAAACCCAAAAAGTTTAGCTGCTCCTCCTAAAATAGCAACAACAAGGGCGATTAAAATGCCTCGATTAGTAAACTCTTGATAGGCAACTCTAGCGGTCAATCCGTCAATTTTTGTGCTTAGTCGCTCATCTAAAGCTTTAATTTCTCCTTTAAGTTCTGCCTGTCCGATTTCTAATTTTGTCAGACGTTGATCGATTCTATCAGCTTTGTGGTTGACTTCCTTGATGCTGTCTTTGATTTCCTTGAGGACTGTTTCAAGGGAATAAGTTACGGTTTCGTTAGACATTTGCTAAACTCCCAGAGTTATCCTGCCGCTATCTTAATTATCAATCTTTTTTCTAGTTTAAGACCGCTTACGGTTCACTGCCACGATTGCGCCAGACTTGCCAACCGACATAACCGAGGAGGAGAGTCGCACCAAAGGCAAAACCCCAACCACTGGGAACATTGGAAAAACCGAGGGCTAAACTGCCCACCCAGAGAGTGAGGGCGTAGATAAATAATACTGTCAGACGGTGAGAGATACCTGCTTTCAGTAAACGATGGTGTAAATGACGTTTATCAGCCACAAAAGGGGATTTTCCGCGTTTGAGACGGGAAATAATCACCGTGGACATATCGAGGAGAGGAACCGCGAGGATGAGATAGGGTAGTAAGACGGCGGTAACGGCAACGGTAGTCACAGCAGTGGTTTTAGCCAATCCAATCACCGCCACACCCGCCAGGGTAAAACCCATAAAATAGGCCCCACCATCCCCCATAAAAATTTGAGCGGGGTTAAAATTGTAACGCAGAAAACCCAAGGCTCCACCGGCTAAAGCGGCGGCAATAATAGCGGCGGCCGGTTGTCCCATCACCAAAGTTACAATCAAAATCACCACGGCAGATATACCCGAAACCCCCGCCGCTAATCCATCTAAACCGTCAATCCAGTTAATCGCATTAGCCATCCCCACTAACCAGAGGAGAGTAATCGGTAAACTTAGCCAATGAATTTGTAATAAATCGCCGAAGGGAATAGAGAGGAAATCGATCCTAACGCCGGCTTGCCAAGCTAGAAAAGCGACGCTAAACTGCATTACCAGACGATTGAGGGGCGAAAGATTAAAAAGATCATCCGCTAGACCGATGAGGAAAAATCCCAAACCGCCTAAGGTTACACCCCACACTTCCCATTCTCGATCGCTTTTTAAACCAGCAAACCCTCCCAACCACCAAACGATTAGGAGGGCAGTTAAAGCGCCAATAAAGATCGAAACTCCCCCCAGTCGAACCATGGGTTTTTCGTGGACTTTCCTTTCGTTGGGTTTATCGACGTAACCGCTTTTCAGTCCGACGGTTCTGACGAGGGGGGTACTCCAAAGTACCACGGTATGGGCGATCAGAAAAGCAATTAGATAGTATAAATCTCCGGACATGGGAATTGGGGGGCGATTTAATTCACAATTGGCAACTGACAGGCAATCGCCAATTATGAATTTTTATTATCTCTCGTTTTAGGCCAAGGCGGGGACGGAAATATGGAGATGGGGATAGAGGGGGAAGCTTTCACAGAGTTTGGCTACCCGTTGACGGCAAGCAGTTCTCAGGGGTTCATCACCGGGATTAAGGAGAATATCGGCGATAATGTTGCCAATCTCGATAAATTCCGTTTCTCCTAGTCCTCTGGTGGTCATAGCCGGGGAACCCAAGCGCAGACCACTGGTAACAAAGGGAGACTCGGGATCGAAGGGAACAGTGTTTTTATTAGCGGTAATATTAATGGTACTCACTAAGCGATCGGCCTCTTTTCCAGTCATGCCCACGGATCTCAAATCGAGTAACATTAAGTGATTATCCGTACCATCAGTGACAATTTTAATCCCTCTAGCCTTCAACTGACCGGCTAAAGCTTGGGCATTAGCGATTACTTGGCCCGAATAGATTTTAAACTCTGGTTTCAATGCTTCCCCAAAAGCCACCGCTTTCGCCGCAATCACGTGTTCTAGGGGACCGCCTTGGCTACCGGGGAAGACGGATTTATCGAATTTTTTGCCTAATTCCTCGTCTTTGGTCATAATTAACCCCCCCCTAGGGCCGCGCAGGGTTTTGTGAGTGGTGGTAGTGACCACATCACAGTGGGGTAGCGGGTTAGGATGATGACCGGTGGCCACTAAACCGGCAATATGGGCGATATCTGCCATCAGGTAGGCCCCCACTTCGTCAGCGATGGCGCGGAATTTCTCGAAATCAATCCGGCGCGAGTAGGCAGAATAACCGCAGATAATTAGTTTGGGTTTTTCCTTGCGGGCGATGTCAAGGATGAGATCGTAGTCCAGGCGCTCGTTTTCGGGACTTACTCCATACTGTACTACCCGGAACCATTTCCCAGAAACGTTGACGGGGGAACCGTGGGTAAGATGACCACCGTGGGAGAGATCCATACCCATAATCGTATCGCCGGGCTGCAAGAGGGTCAGAAAAACGGCGAAATTAGCTTGGGCCCCGGAGTGGGGTTGTACATTAGCGTGGTTTGCCCCAAATAATCGTTTAACCCGATCAATCGCTAATTGTTCCGCTTCGTCAATGTATTCGCAACCGCCATAGTAGCGTTTTTTGGGCAGTCCTTCCGCATATTTATTGGTTAAAACCGAACCCTGGGCGGCCATGACAGCAGCGGAGGTAAAGTTTTCACTAGCGATTAATTCTAGGTGATCTCTTTGACGTTGCAGTTCTTTTTGCAGAATCCCTGCGATCGCTGGATCGGTCAGGGATAGTATATCTAGGTTGGTATCAGTCACGGTTACTCGATCCTTTCTTGAACAATTTGCCTGTAATCATTGGGTCGCTTTTTCCATTTTGGCACAATCTCTAATCTTCCAACACACCGGTGAGCTTAATTGCTTATCGGCTCTCTTGGATTTGGTGGGTAAAATGTACTCTAAGATACATTCCTCCTAGAGAGGGAGTGGAACGAACCACAAAGACACAAAGGACACAAAGATCGATCGATCATAATGTAAGT
>SFBI01000036.1 GCA_007095845.1 Microcystis aeruginosa Ma_MB_S_20031200_S102 | reverse complement strand
CGGGGGAGAAAGAGGTAATCAGGGGTTCAGGGATTCTGACTAATCAGAGACTGATCTATCGGTCGTGATTTCCCAGAATTCTACCCCCCAGTTTAACACATTTTAGTTATCTAGCGATATGAGTGAGAAGTTTTCACAAAATTTAGCTTCAATAGCCTCTTATCCCATATTATCGGTCAATTGTTGTTGGTAGAAACTGGTAGTTAAATTGCTGGCATCGTTAGACAGCTGTCGGGTTTGTCCAGGTTCTAGGGTCGATTCGAGGTCTGGCTATTAAGTGATTATATCAATCTTTTCCGGCCAGAGAGCTTAAGGTGAGATTTTAAGCCACTTTAAGATTTGAGGATTTTTGTCATAACGATAGGTAAAACCATCGTTGGCTACGATCAAATTTCCGCGACTAGCTTTACTACGAACACTAGAGATCGATAAGTCGGTTAATAGTTTTATCTCTTGATGAGAAAGTCCCTCAAGAGACTGATGTGTTTCTGGGGATGCTGACTCATGATTAATGGTAATATCGGGTTTTAGAGAATTGCCATTAGGAGTATTAGTAAACATTTCTTGCGCTTTCTTAAGGCGATAATTTTCCACAGTCAAGAGTTCCCAACTAGAGTCGGCCGAGAGTTCTAGAACCCATTGATGGTAATTAAAGAGACTTTCTCGATGACCGACACTAATAAAAGTTGTCTTACGAGCTTTTAATTGCTCATATAGAATCCTTTCGTTGACTAAATCTAGGGCGCTGGTTGCTTCATCTAAAATGATAAAACTGGGGGGATTAACTAAGAGCCTAGCAAAGGCTAGACGTTGTTGTTCTCCTAGGGAGAGAATGTTTTCCCAGGGTTTTTCAGAGTCAAATTCATCCACCCGACTTAGGGTATTTTGTAAATTGACTTGTTGTAATACTGCTTGAATTTCGGTATTAGTTATCTCACGATCGGTCTGAGGATAGAGCAATTGTTCCCGCAAGGTTCCCAGGATAATGTAGGGACGTTGAGGTAAAAAGAGAATTTCTTCAAGGGGAGGCCGCATTAAACTTCCCGTACCAGAATTCCATAAACCCGCGATTGCTCGTAGGAGGGAACTTTTGCCGCGGCCACTAGGGCCAACAATTAGTAATCCTTCACCGGGTTGAACAGAAAGAGATAGATCTTCGACAATTACCTGCTCATAGTCGGGAGTTTGTAAAGTGACTTTCTCAAAGGCAAAATGATTTTCTTCGATAGTTTTGATCGTGCTGACATTCTCTGGTTGTTGAGTAACAGTTTCTAGGGCAGTCGCAAACTCATTTAAACGTTCAACATAACTAGAAAATCGTCCCGAAATGCCAAATTCAGTGATCAGGTCTCCCAAAGAAGTAGCGAATATATAACAGGCTGTGGAAGCTTGTTCCACCTGTCCATAATCGATCTCACCTCTAATATACAAAGGTCCCAGAATTAAGAAGGGAAATACTTGAATAGCGGCCTGATAGCCCCTAGCAAACAGTTCGTTCCCTCTTTCCC
This sequence comes from Microcystis aeruginosa Ma_MB_S_20031200_S102, assembly GCA_007095845.1. Lineage (GTDB taxonomy): Bacteria > Cyanobacteriota > Cyanobacteriia > Cyanobacteriales > Microcystaceae > Microcystis > Microcystis aeruginosa_D. The sequence goes on along the minus strand of SFBI01000036.1, from coordinate 30,489 downwards.
AATCAATTTTATTTCGAGTATCATCTAATACCTTTTTAAATCTTCGCTGAATGATATTTGATTCTTCTTTCTCCCCCCGAAAAAAGGCGATGGATTCAGCATGATTCCGAACGTGAGTTAACGCATAATTATAATCAGCTTTTGAAGCTAATTGCTTTTCATTGATCTTGATTAATTCTTGGTTTAAATAAAGGGCGATAAAATTGCCGATGACTGTATAAATAAGTAGCGGAATAGCGATCCGCTGAGAAATCGTCCAGATCACTACTAAAAAGACAAGCATCTTCAGGCTTTTTTCTAGAAAAGATGAGAAAAAGCTAAGAGCATTACTGGTGATCGGTTCAATTTCTTGAGCAATGCGTTGATCAGGATTATCAATATCAGATTTGAAATTAATTTTATAATAGGCACGTTTATGGAAGTATTTAGTTAAAACCTGACCATTTAGCCATTCATACCAATGCAAAGCAATTTTTTTGGAAATATTTTTACTGTAACCGACTAGCAGTGTCACCAAAATCAGCCCAATCACATAGGCGATCAATTCCTGATTAAATTTGGCATAGTCTCCCTGTTGTACAATTGCGTCAATCAAGCGACGAATAGCAAAACTATTAAAAAGCGTTACGACTACTAAACCGAGGATTAGAAAAATTAGCAAAAATAGCATTCCCCAGCCACGAATTACCTCGGGAAAGCTTCTTGCGCCTGGTTCGGTCGGATACCAGTAAGGTTGAGTTATCGCCTTGACATCTTTCAAAAATTGGTTAAAAGAAGCAAGTGCATTTTTGTTTTCAGCAACTTGGGTTGACATATTTCCAAAAAAAAGGGGTTGACGCTATTGGTAGTCGGGCAGCAGTTGAGCCTTTGCTAGTTTAACATTTTTGTCTCATATTTTTTCCAAGCAAGTAAATAAATAGAGATCAGGGATAAATCGAGAGGATGACAAACGATTGAGCTATGGGCTAATCCTTCGATAGTTTGATAAGCATCGAAGCGAGGCTTTGTCTGACCAATCATTTTAGCTGATTTTAAAATAATTGGGAACCAAGAACTAACGGCTTTTTCTCCTCCCTGCTCAAAAAGGTAATTTTCAACCATCACTAACCAATTTTTATCGGATACCGCTTCAGTGGCATAACCACAGGCATTAATTAGTTCAAAAAGTCTCTGCCATGAAATTGATTCAGGATTAACTAAATGAAAGGTTTTTCCTAAAAGTTGCTTTTGCCTTGAGAGATAAACAATAGCTTGACTGGCATAGTCAATGGGAATAATATTGATATCCACATCAAAAGTCGGAAATTTTCCTAATTTAATACATATTTGAATAAACTGAAAAAAGAAATTATTCGATTTTCTATAAATTCCAGTTTTGCTGTCACCCATAATTCTTGTAGGTCGATAAATAGAGACAGGCAAACCTCTTTTTTGAGCTAGGTGTATTAATTCTTCAGCCACCCATTTGCTTTGTTTATAGCCCGTATTTAAACTGGGAGAAAATAGAGGAAAGTCCGTCTCTCTAATGGGGGTATCTTGTCTTTGAGCCTGACTAAAAAAAATGGCGACTGTTGAGATAAAATGAACTGGTTTAGTTTTTCTTAGTCCGGCTAACTTAAGAATCTCTTGAGTTCCCAAAACATTAACCGTTTTCATTTGGGAGTAAGGGGTGATCGGGTCGTTTTCTGATCCGTTATGATAAATAACATCAATCTCGGTGGCTAATTGACAAAACTCTTTCTCAGAAAGACCTAACAATGGTTGAGCTAAATCGCCAAGCATTGGGATAATACGATCATCAAAATGTTGCTGCCAAAGTTGGTAAGATTGTAGGTTTTCTTTTAGTCGCTGTTTACCAGTTTCTAAAGTATGACAACGAATTAAACAATAGATATTAGCGGTGGTTTGATCGATCAGTTCCCTGAGCAAATAAGCCCCTAAAAATCCAGTGGCACCGGTTAAAAAAATTGATTTTGGCTCGTCAATATCCTCCTTCAGAGGACTGTCAAAACTAATATCAGGATTGAGAATAGCTTCTGTTTTAAAATCTGGAATACATTCTTGATTGCTCATGCTTTGCGAGGACATATCTAATTTAATTTAGGGAGTGGACTTGCTTCGATCAAACTCTGTACAGGCATAGTGTCAATAATTTTATCTATTTGAAATCCAGCGCTTGTTAATAGGACTTTTAATTCATTTTCTGAGCGAATTTTTCCTGAATGAAGCATCCATAACTGTAGATCAGCTAAATTGTCTCTCCAATAAATTTTGCGGATAATTCTTTCTGCAATTAATAATCGAGATGTGGAAGGCATATACTGGCGACAGTTTTTGAGAATATTAACCACTTGTTGATCATTCCAACTGAGCAAAACTTGCTTGAGTAAATAAACATCCGCTACGACGGGAACCGATTCAAAAAAATCTCCACTTATCAACTCACAGCGTTCGCTTACCCCTTCCTGTTTCAATAAATTTTTGGCTTTTTCAAGGGAGTATGGCTGTTCAAAAAGTATCCCTTTTATTTGAGGGTAACGTTTTAAGATAGCAGCAATCAGTTTTCCCTGACCGCCACCAATATCTGCTAATACTTCTACAGAGGAAAAGTCATAAGCTTCTAATATTTTAGCTATTTGGAATATGGTTATATCATTCATTGATTGATCATAAACTTTATTGAGGCTAGGATTCTCTCGATGGTACTCCTCAATATCAAGACCATACATGGATTTAAAGGCTCCTTCACCAGTGGTTAAACTTTGGGTAAAATTGCCCCAACAAGCATAACTTTCTTCTATCTCGGTAATTAGCCAGTTGCGTAAAGTTCCCACTTGATCATCCCTTAGATAAGCCGCTAAGGGAGTATTTTGAAAATAATCCGGTTGATTTTCTTGCAAAACTCCTAAACTGACCAAAGTTCGTAAAAGACGATAAAGAGAATCAGCATGAGTGTTAGTTTCCTTCGCTAATTCTTGATAGTGTTTTGAGCCATCTCCTAACAGATTAAGAATTCCTAATTTTACGGCAGCATAAATACATTGACTGATCTGAAAACTCCTAATCATCAGTAAAACGGTGTCTCTGGGAGATATTTGGTTTGGGTTTTCTCTGGAAAGATTAAACATAATTTAATGGCCTTTTTGATTGAGCTTACGGATTTCCTAAAAAAAGTATTTTTTGCTAAGAATAAATCCTTCTCTAAATTATTAACGATTTTACCTTAGTTGTCAACAATTCTAGGCTTGACTGTATTATTCCTTCAGTTTGACCAGAAACAGCAAAAACCAGAGCTTCCATTAAGCAGGTATTATGCCAACGAGTTGTAGTGAAAAGATGAGATTGAGTTGATTTCATTGATTGACGATTACCTCTAATAAATTTTCAAAATTTGACGCTATCCTAGCGATGGTATCCGCTTCAAACAAATCTTTTTTATACTTCCACCATAGCTGAAGAACAGTTCCGGAAGGGGTATTTTTTTTCCAGAACAATACGCCTAAATCTACTCTTGCCATTGATAATTTAATCGGTATGGGGGTGACATTCAAACCCGATAATTCTAAATGCTCTCTGGGAGCTTTTTGCAAAAAGTCTAAATACACTCTAAAAAAGCGTTTATTTCGCTCTATCGGCGGGTCAAAGGTTTTGGCGATTTGCTCAAAAGGGACATCTTGGTGAGTGATGACAGCAAGCATCTCCTGTTGAACCCGTTTTAATAGGTGGAAAAAGTCGTCATTTTCGCCAAAATCAAGCCTTAAAGTCAGCATTTTACCAAAATCTCCCATCATAGAGTCAAATTGCCACTGATTGCCATCAATCGCTGGAACGCCGATAACGAGACTTTCCTTCGGAGCGTACTGATGGAGTAAAAGTCCAAAGGTAGTGGCGATGGTGGTAAAAAAAGTCACTTTTTGTTTCTGACTCAAAATTTCTAACTGAGTAGTCAGTTCAGGGGAAATCTCCGTTTCTAGAGTGGCCGCCTGGAAGCTTTGCACCTCTGGTAGCGGTCTGTCAGTGGGAAGGTTTAAAGGTTGGGGTTCTCGACTTAACCACTGTTGCCAATAGTCACGCCTTATTTTTAGTCCTTCTTCTGTAAGAGATTGACGTTCGGCAATCACATAATCGCCATACTGTAGGGGTAATTCGGGCAAAGGAGAAGGGTTATCAGACAGGAAAGTATCGTAGAGAAGAGTCAACTCTTGCATTAATATTTCCGAAGATCGTTCATTGGCCAGCAGGATGTGTAAACCGATCAGCAAAATATGAGATGTTTCCGACAATTGTAGTAGATTAACGAACAACCAAGGGTCTTTGTCGAGAAAAACTTTTTTTTTGATTTTTTCTAGGGTTATTCTTTCTATTTCTTGCTGTTGTTCTATTTTGGAGCGGTTTTGCAGATCAATAATTGCAAGAGCGATCTTTGTATTGGGATAGACAACCTGCTTTAAAGAACCATTGATTTCTTCTAATTTTGTTCTTAGAATTTCATGGCGACGAATAATCTCATTAAGACTTTTTTCAAAAATAGCTACATTAAGCTTTCCTTCCAGATGGAAGTAGTTAGGTAAATAATAAAAACTGCCTAAATGACGATAATCCCAAAATCGCTCTTGAGCAAAAGAGGGCGGATAATAACGAATTTCGTCGGCAGGTTGGAGATTTGTTGCTTCAATTCTGTTAAATGTTGATGATTTTTCTGATAGACAAGTTACTAATTCAGCAATGGTGGGCGACTGAAATAGGTCAAGCATCTGCAAGTTTTTATTCAACCTTTCTTGGATTCTATTCAATAAAACAATGACCTTGAGAGAATTTCCGCCTAACTCAAAGAAGTTATCATTAATACCGATTGGCTCTAGTTGTAGAACTTCAGACCACAAGTTCGCTAATATTTCTTCTTCTCGATTACGAGGAGCTACAAAATTAGCTTTATCATTGGTTAATAGATAACTCGGTTTTGCCAGTTTTGACAAGGCCAGACGATCTATTTTATCATTAGGTGTAAGGGGCAATTTGTCTAAAATACTGATGGCATTGGGTAGCATATATTTTGGCAATTTACTTTTAATAAATTGACTGAGTTCTAATACTAATTGCTGCTTAAATTTAATCTCGATTGGATTATTAGCATAGGTAAATATATTTTCAATAGGAGAACTAATGGGAAAAATTACTGGTTGGAATGGCGCAGATTTATGGCTAAAAACTAGATCATAATATCCTGTAGCATCGGTGTTAATCCAGCTAATCTCTAGGTGATAAGGTAAATCCTCAACAAGAGCAATTATCCGATCAATTTCTACTCCATGCTTCGGCTGCTGACCTAGCCACTGGTTTAGTTGCTTAACTGAGTCGCTTTGATCAGTTTCTTCTAACCATTGTTGAACCTTAACCTCCTTGCTTAAACGAGCATTAGGAATACGAGAAATACCTAAATTTCTCGGTTGATCTTCAGTTAAAATGCGTTTAACTTCGGCTAAGTTCAGTTGTTCTTTTTGCCAGTCTAACCAATCAATCTCTGTCAACGGTTCAACGGAACTATTGATAGATAAAATCGCCTCGTAACGAAAGCGAGTTAATTCATTATCATAAACCCCAGTTTTGGGTTTTATTTGCACATGAGTAATTTCAGGAAATTTTTGTTGAAGTGCTAGGAAGAAAAAGGGATGTAATAACAACTCTTCTTCTGCTTGTTGTTTGCGGGTAATTCTTTCTCGCAATTGGCAGGCAAGAACATGATCATTAGCTCGATAAGCTTCTACCGAAGTACAATAGGTTGGCAAAAGGGCTAAATTACGAATATCTCCAACAAGAATATGACCTCCTTTTTTAACCCGTTTAATCAACCCTTCTAAAACTTGCAGTAGGTAGGCGGTACTGGGGAAATATTGCAGCACAGAGTTGATGATAACAGTGTCAAAACTTTCTGACTCCAACCCCGCTAAATCATCGGCGCTTCGTTCACACAAAGTAACATGATTTAAACCGCCTATTGTCTGCTGAATTTTCCGAATATGATCTAAAGCAGGACGAGAAAAATCAAGACCTACATACTCGGAACAATCGGGGGCAACTCGAATTAATAATAATCCCGTGCCGCAGCCAATTTCTAAAACTTTTTCTGGGTGTAATTCTTGAATGCGTTCAACGGTTTTATCAACCCATTCGTGCATTTCTTCTTCGGGAATTGGCTGTCCATCATAACTACTATCCCAACCAATAATATTAAAAGTAAGATCACTTTGAATAGGGGTTTGACTGTCAGTTTGCTGATTAACAGTTTTCCAAAGAGCCAGATATTCTTGTTGAGTTTTTTCCTGTTCTAAGGGATCCTCAGAAGTTAGATGAGGAACGACATAAGCGATTAACTGTTTATCCCCTAATTGATCTTGGCTGAGGATAACCGCCGCCGACTCAATCGCTGAGTGTTGAATCAATAGGTTCTCAATTTCTCCTAGTTCTACCCGAAAACCTCTAATCTTAATTTGATTATCAATGCGTCCTAAGTATTCAATGTCACCATCGGCTAAATAGCGACCCAAATCTCCAGTTTTATAAAGCCGTTCGGAGGGATTGAAAGGGTTATTGATAAATTTTTCTTGGGTTAATTCTAGCTGATTGAGATAACCTCTCGCTAAACTAATACCCCCAATATATAACTCCCCTTGAGTTCCTTGGGGGACAGGCTGTAAATTCTGATCAAGAATATAGATTTGTGTCTGATTGATGGGACGACCAATAGGGACAGAGGTACAGTTTTCTGTTAATTGATAATTAGATAAATCACAATAGGTTGCTTCGACGGTGGTTTCTGTCGGTCCATAAGCGTTAATTAATTGGGGTACTCGGCGGAGTTTACCAGTTTGTAACATTTCTTCTATATATTGCTGCCATAGTTTGAGTTTTTCGGGTAATAAACTTTCTCCACCCACAAATAATAATCGCACCGATTCAGGGAAGGGTTCCTTAGTTCGCGCTAATTCGCTAATTAAAGTCTGCCAAAAAGCTGTGGGTAAATCTAAGATTGTCAGTTGCCATTCTCGACACTTTTGGATAAAGCTAGAAAATGAGCTTAACATCGCTTCAGTTCGCAAAAACACTGTGCCACCAACAGTTAAGCAAGGATAAATTTCCTCCACAGCAACATCAAAACTAATCGAGGCAAATTGTAAAATGCGATCGCTTTGACTGAGATTAGCAGTAGTCTTAACCACTTCAATAAAATTAACCACAGAGCGATGTTCAATCATCACGCCCTTGGGTTTTCCGGTGGAACCTGATGTATAGATAATATAAGCGAGGTTTTCGGGGTTAACTTCAATATCGGGATTTTCCGACTTTTCCAGGGCAATTAGCTCCCAATCTTCATCCAATTTCAGAAATTTAACTCTCTGATTGTCCCCGAATTTACCGATTAAATAACTATTGGTGATTATAAGAGATAATTGAGCATCTTGTATCATATAATCCAAGCGCTCCGGGGGATAGTCGGGGTCGAGGGGAACATAGGCGCATCCGGCTTTGAGAATAGCCAAAAGGGCCATCACCATTTCCGGGGAACGTTCAACAGATAAGCCGACGAGACTTTCCGGTTTTAGCCCACATTTTTGTAAATAATGGGCCAGTTGATTGGCTTTTTGATTTAAGCTTTCATAGCTAATTTGCCAGTTTTCCCCAATCAGCACCATAGCTTCAGAGGTGCGTTGTACCTGCTGTTCAAATAATTGATGAATAGATTGAGTCATGGGAACTAAAGTAATTTGATTTCACTCAAGGGCCATAGTTGGCTTAATTTGCTTGATCCTATTTTCCAAAGCGACGCTCGCGATTTTGAAACCACTGGATAGCTTCTTCAATATCTGCCGGAGTTAGATCCGGAAAGAAGGTATTTGTAAAGTAGAGTTCGCTATAACAACTCTGTAGGGGCATAAATCCAGATAACCGACATTCTCCAGAGGTCCGAATAATCAGATCCGGCGGCGGACAAAATTGATCCATTAGCTGATGAGGTTCGATATCTTCCGGTTTAACCCCCTTTTCTACCAAGCGGCGGACTGCGCGGATTATCTCATCTTCACCACCGTAGTCTAGGGCAAAGTTGAAGATGTGACCAGTCATTCCTTTGGTGCTATGCTCTACCTCCTCAACAATAGACAAGAGATGGTCAGGAAGGCGATCTTTTCTACCTAAGTGTCGCAACTGTACTGAGTATTCAGCCGATAAGGGCAATAAATCGCTGAGAAACTGGCTAAAAACAGCCATTAAGTTGTCAACTTCGCTGTCGGAGCGCTTCCAGTTTTCAGTGGAGAACAGCCACAATGTCGCAGCGTAAATTTCCTTATCCCAAAGCGTTTTTAATAGGGAAGGTGCCACCTCTATAAATGCTTTTTTGTGACCTTCTTGGGGAGATAAGCCCTGATTTTTTGCCCATCTTCTGTTACCGTCTGGAATGATGGCAATATGCTTGAGAGGTTTAGTAGAGATGTTGTTAGTCATAAAACTTTTCCTAATAAGGTTGAATTGAGTAGTTTGGCAAACAGAGCGGTATTTAAGTTTCTGGTTTAGAGTGGAGTAGCTTCAATTAAACTCTCTATAGACTGAGTATCAATAATTTTAGTTATTTGAAAGCCAGCCGTTTCTAACAATACCCTAAATTCCGATTCTGAGCGAATTTTTCCTGAACCTAGCATCCATAAATTGAGATCAGCTAAATTATCCTTCCAACGATTTTTGTGCAAAATTCGATCCACGATTAACAATCGAGAGGATGGAGGCATAGCCTGACGACAGTTTTTGAGAATTTCAAGGGCTTTTTGATCATCCCAATTGAGCAGAATTTTCTTCAATAAATAAATGTCTGCCCTCAGGAAAATGGGGTCAAAAAAGCTCCCAGAAATCAAACTACAACGGTCGATCACTCCCTCTTGTGTTAGTAGATATTTCCCCTGCTCAATACAATAGGGTTGTTCAAATAGCACCCCTTTAATCTGGGGATATTTTTGTAAAATAGCAGCCAGAAATTTTCCGTATCCTCCACCAAGGTCTGCGACAATTTCCCCGACAGAAAAATCATAAGCGGCCAAAATCAGGGGGTTTTGAATTGCAGTTATATCAACCATTGCTTGATCAAAAACTTCAGCTTGATCGGAATTTTGTTGATGAAATTCTTCAATATTGACACCATACATAGACTCAAAAGCACCTTGACCTGTGGTTAAACTTTGAGTAAGATTTCCCCAAATAGCATAACTTTCTTCTATTTCCGCCATCAGAAAATTGCGAACAGTTCCCTGTTGCTTATCTCTTAAATAAGTTGCTAAAGCAGTATTTTGGAAATAGTTGGGTTGGGTTTCTTCTAAAATCCCCAGACTGGTTAACGTCCGCAAAAAACGATAAAGTAAATCAGCATGGGTATGGGTTTCAGTGGCTAACTGTTGATAAGATTTTGTTTCATCGGCCAACAGATCAACAATTCCTAATTTGGCGGCCGCATAAATACATTGGCTAATCTGAAAACCCCTTACCATCTGCAAGACAGTGTCTCTATCAGACATTTGCCCAGGATTTTCTCGCTGAAGATTAAACATGATTGAATGAGCAAAGTTGAGATAGTTGTTAATGGAATGACTCCAGAGATATTTTTAGACGAAATAACTCTCAGGAAATTTTTCTGTAATCATCATAATCGGTTGCTTCTGAGAGAAAACACGATAGGTACGAGAAAAAAGTTTTTCTTCTGGACTGATTTGAAAATCCTCAGCCAAATCCCCCGCACGCTCTTGAGATAAATCAACGATTTCCTTAAAGGTTTCCATCCGATTTTCTAACCAAAGCTTACCGATGGGTTTTCCTGACTTGATTAACTCGTCTTGAAACTTGGTGTCTAGTCTATCAATAACAATAATAGACTCGGCATAAATTAATTTTTTTTGGCTGACTGTACTGCGAAGAAATATTTTTCTCTTGATAATTTTGCTACCTTTTTCAAGGTCTAAAACCGGGAAGTCTTCCTCTAAATATACCGCTTCTTCAGACAGTTTAACAATTGACATTTTTTCCAACAAATAAATCTCTAAAATGTCGGTCAGAGTCCCATCAGTTATTAAAATGATTCGCTGGAGTGTGCTTAACTCCGACAGATTAAGAGGAGTTTTGCTAAAACTATTTTTTAGCAACTCGATCTTACACCGATTCGCTGGTTTCGCTGGCATCATGACATAATTCCTCAATTTGCTGGATAGATAGATTTAAAGTTAGCCCATCGATGTGCCTAAGCGCTCTCTGGATATCTTGCTATAACTGGATAAACACAACCTTAAGCTTGACAATCTACTAAGTAGGTTGGTCTCATTGAATGTAAGACCCAGTGTGGGCGGTATGCTCCCATTACAGGTGGGTGCCATTGATTTGCACCCACCTACTTAGGGACTTGCGTGGGAATAATATCCCAATTGATCGGAGGGCGCAAGCTTTGCGCCCCTACAGTAACGGATTTTGTCCACAATGTAGGGGTGAACTGCGTTCGCCCAAAAGGTAGATTATCAAAGCGCAAGTCCCTTAGTTGTTTTGCCGCGGCGCTTTGATTAGATTCCCAACCACCACATATCGGGATCAACATCTTTTGCCTGGGTTTTGATCACCTCTTTGTGATCTCCGATCCGGTAGGAAGACTGAGCTTGGTTAGCTGCATAATCCATGATGGCTTCATATTCGGCCTCCTCTTGCGTCGGCCAATACAGAGGAGGAATAAAATTCTGTTGCTTCATCTCTTCTGTATAGATAGAAAAACGACCCGGAACAGTTTTTAGTTTAACCATCTGCTCGATCAATTGCGCGTGTAGTTCCAGGAATTTTTTTAAATATTCTGGTTTACCCGCAACATTGGTTTTTTCCAGAGGGTCATTGACTAGGTTGTACATTTCGTACTCGTAATTAGTCCCCTCGTCGTTAAAGTAAACAGAATATTTCCACTCTTTGGTGCGGATAGTACGGATACGTCGGGGAATGGTTTTGAAAAACCGGGGAGGCAGCGTACCATCATCAAAGGTAAAGTGAATGACATCGCGGACTTCCTGATTGGGATTGGTGAATAAAGGCGTTAGGTCACAACCCTGAAAGGCAAACTGGAACATATCATACACCCCAGCAAATTTAGCCAGAGTTGGCACTATATCCAAGGTTGTGGCAAAGGAATCGGTACTAACGGCTTTCGGGAATAGATTCGGGTTAGAAATAATCAGAGGAACCCGAAGCACTTCCTCGTAGGCATTGAAAGGCTTTTCTCGCTGACGGTCGTGGGCCAGGCACATTTCCCCATGGTCGGCAGTCCGCACGATTAAGGTATCGTTAATTAAGCCCTTAGCTTCAAGGGCATTCAGCACTTCATTGATTTGGTTATCTGCCAGTTTTTTTAGATAGCCGTAGAAGTTAACAAACATCTGCTGAACTTGCTGACTATTGGTAGCGAATTTACCCCCTTTCAGTTCTGGCAAATCGTCATACCAGACCTTTTCGCCGCTTCGTTTTAGCCGTTTCCGTCGTTGATCTTCCTTGACTTGACAGCCTTGTTTAAAAACTTCTTGGACGGTTGGTTTAAAGGATAGATCCTCGAAGACAGTTTCAGGAATGGGAAGATTAAAATCTTTAAAGTCCTCTAGGGCATAGCCAGCATCTTTCTCAAAGGTAGGAGCCACATGAATATCATGGGGATTGACCAAAGACACCACTAAGCAAAAAGGACCGTCCTCGGATTTGTAATTTTGAATAAATTCGAGAACCCCTTGTTCTTCCCGGGGAATAGCCTCGTCAATTCCAGCTAGGAATTCTTGCTTTTTCGCTTCCCTTTTCTCTGGGGAAAGTCCACTAAAAGCTCCGCGTCCTTCTTTGGCATCTCGTTCAATGACTTTTTTGACCCCTTCTACACCCCGTAGATAGCGTTCATCATTGTAAAAAGTCCCTTTGCCAAACTTGGTTAAATCATTGCGGGCAACTCCTGCATCAAGCGGATTCCAGCCATCGAAACCGTAGGACTGTTTCATGTATTCGATGTCTTCGCTTGACCACTTATCGGTATCACTCTTGGGAACGCTCAAGTGCCATTTGCCCTTCCAATAGACCTTATAACCGGCCGCCTTCAGAACCCGAGCTAGGTTCACCTGAGTGGGATTAAGAAGCTTTTGTTCTAGGGATTGTCCGTAGCTGTCCTCATAGCGGTTGATAATATCGGAAAAAGGCTCGGCAATGGTGTTGATGACACCGTGTTGATTGGGATAGGTACTGGTGAGCAGAGTAGCCCGACTGGGAGAGCAGGCCACCGTTACCGTGAACATTTTGTTGAAGGTCAGCCCGTTCTTTTTCAGTCGTTTCAGGGCCGGTAGATGCTCATCTTCAAAGCTTTGCGGCCAGCGTTCAGCAACGGCGGCACTGTCTTGGTCAGTGAGGAAAACGACAATATTGGGTTTAGAGGCTTTGGCACTTAAGGGGATTTGTTCTTGCCGCCATGTTGCCCCGTTAATGGTGCCATTACTGCCCTTAACGGTTTTGTCAGTGGCGATGTTCCCTGAACCTTCATTAAGGGGCCAATATCCGACTAATCCAGTTTCATTGCCCTTTAGTCGCCGGTACATATCCCCTTTGATATCCTGTTCCCTTCGGGCAGTGTTCCATAGACGCACTTCTGTTATTTGTCCATTAAAATACTTTCCCCCTATTCCATCATCCCAACCGATAAACAAGGAGCCGTTATCTGCTTGAATTTTTCCCACATAGTCTTTTCGGGCTACTTCTTCTCCATCAATATACAAACGGATACTCTTACCGTCAAAGGTTCCTGCATAATGATGCCATTGAGTGATGTCTATTTTCGGGTCAACTGCTGTTTCTCGCCAACCCTGGGAAGCGATGTAGAACTGGATTAATTTACCACCAGCAACGGGATGTAATATGAAGGCATCCCGTTTACTGACTAAACATCCAGTCTGGTTCCAAGTGGGAGTATTGCTCTTAGCCCAAAAAGAAATGGTCATAGATTCAGTTGGGTTAGGATAATTAGGTATCTCTACATAATCGCCTTTACCATCAAAGGACAAAACATTGGACAAAACACTTTGTTGAGCAGACATGAAACAGATCCTTTCTTTACTTAGGGGTTAATTCAATTCAAGGCAACCAACTTAGTTGATGTGATCAAAGACGAAGAAGAAATCAGAGCAAAAAATGTTGAAATCGAATCATTGAACTAAGGGAAGTCCTTATTCTGCAATTTCAATTTTTTGAGGGGAACCAATATCCTCAGACACAACCTCCGCCGACTCTATTTGCTGTTTGAGCTTCAGTTTCAGTCCCTGGGTAATCGGTAAACCTTCAACTTCTTTGATTAAGTCTTCCTGAGCTTCCTGTTTACGACGATCCTTATAAATAGCGGCAAGAACTGCTTCAATTCCATAGTTGGTTAAAGCATCTCCCACAAAAGTGGTTAGGCCAAGCAGTCCCAAACCACCGAAAACGCCAAGGGGACCCCCTAAAGCGGCCAGAGCGAAGGCAATGGGATAAGTGGTAGCCCCCGAGGTGGATACCGTGACCACGAGAATTACGCCGGGGAGTCCCAAAGAACCAATTCTCTTGGCTACTTCGTCCAAAGAAACCCCCCAGGATGCCAGTTTTTTGCTGATTTCACCGGGGGCAAGCTTTAGTTTTTTGCCGATTTCCTCCCAAGAAAATTCCGAAGCGGCAGTCTGTTCGTTAACATTCTGGGATGAAGATTCATCAGATGCAGCTTGTTCGTTAACATTCTGGGATGAAGATTCAGCGGCAGCCTGTTCGTTAACTTCGTCCATGAGAAACTCCTAAAAATCAATCTCCCGGAGTTTAACATACTTTGACCGAGGGATAAACCTATTTTAAAAATCCTTGACAATTAATAAATATTCTGATTGACTGGTAGCACTTGCAATGCCCACACAGCAGACCAACGGCCGACAAAATTGATCAATTATCAATAGCTTTTTAGATGCTCCAGCAATTCTCATTTTGAAACGATTTGCCTTGTTTCAGCGATCTAGAGATTCGTTAAGAATTATTAACCCCTCTAGGTGCAAGGGTTTTAATGTCATGAAACCTTAAAATGAGAATTGCTGTAGATGCTCTCACCCTGTATGGAAACGAGGTCTATACTGATAGGTTCTTCCGTCAAAGGCTCTCCCAGGTTTGGTGGGTAAAATGTATTCTAAGATACATTACTTCTAGCAAGGGGGTGGAGCGAACCACAAAGACATAAAGGACACAAAGATTGATCGATCATATTGTAAGTTAAACTTATCACACAGAACCTAGAAGAGCCAGTCAAAGTAGCCCTAAAAGTTTTGTCCGATAAGCATTTCACGATTCCATAAGCAAAATTTATCGTACAAAATCGAGCAAAATCGAGAAGAGCCAAATCTCTTGACTATCGCACCCCCTCTGAGGTATTCTTAAATTTTATTCATAGTCAAACTAATCGCAGATATCGTCAAGGAGTAAATTAAATGAGTCTGTTATTGCCTAAAGATCAAACCGATTTAGCAAGTCCGAAAAAAACAAAAACTATCAGGGAGTTAGGTCCCGTCGATATTTCTTCAATTCGGGAATATATCCTAGACTTACCCAGAGAAATCTGGGAATTTCACGACAATGACAAACCAAATAAATTTGAAAAATTAGGACGAACAGAGCATATAGTTTTCAAATTTATCCGTGATTATGACAATCATTTGGATAACTTTTTTTATCCAATATGGGATGAATGGAAAAATCGATTAGAACCTATTTTAGAAACAGCAACTAAACCTTATGGTTATAAAGAGGGAGATTTTTCGAGAATAATGCTAGCCAAACTGCCAGCTGGGGCAAAAATTTCTTTACATATCGATCCCTTCAAATCTTCTAACTATACCCATAAAATTCATATTCCGATTATAACTAATCCAGGGGTTGAGTTTTGGCTAGAGCGGAAACGAATTCATTTTCTCGAAGGTTATGCCTATGAAGTAAATAATAAGGCTTTACATGGGGGTATTAATCGTGGAGAGACAGATAGAATTAATCTAATTATTGAGTATTATGAAAAATAAAAGTCTAAGTACAGGAAAAAAATTTTAGGGAACTATGACAATATTTATAGCCCGCATCCCCTCTCTAAACTCGTATCAGTCCAACGTGCTTACTGATGGATGTTTAACCTATTCTTGGCAAGATGTTGGGGAAATATTTGACAATTTGTCAAGCTTCTTCAGGCAAGAAAAAATCGATCATTCAGACTGCTTGTCCCTAGAGTGTGAAAATTCTCTTCCCAGTGCTTTAACTCTGTTATTTCTGCTAGAAAAGGGCTATAGTTTCTTTTTGCAGTCTCAGTCAAACTCGTCTTCTATTATTCCTGAATTTTGTCGCTATTGTCTCACTCCCAAACTAGAAAAAACTGACAGTTTAGATCAGATTAACAATTGGCTGAAAATTACCGAAAATCATCAATATAAAACTATCGATGACAAGGGTAAAAGGTTATATATGAGAACTTCTGGGAGTACAGGAACACCAAAAATAGTGGTTCATTCTCAGAACAGATTGCTAGAAAATGTGCTTAACTGTGTGGAAAGATTGAGATTAAATTCAGAGGCGAGAGTAGCCATTCCAGTCCCGATTTATCATCTCTATGGTTTAGGGGCTGCTTTTCTTCCTAGTGTGGCTGTTGGAGCCTCTATTGATTTACAGAAAGGTGCTAACCTTTTACGCTATCTTCAGAGAGAAAAAGACTTTAATCCTAATGTTGCTTTTATGACTCCTAGCTTTTGTGAAACCTTAGTTAAAGGCAGAAAATCAGCCAGAGAGTATAAATTAACAGTAGTTGCGGGAGATCTGATCAAAGAAAACACTTTTATTAAATATGAAGAGAATTTCGGCCCCCTAGTGAAGTTATATGGCAGCACAGAAATGGGGGTAATTGCCGTAGGTAATCCCCAAGAAGAATTATCCCTCCGTTGTCAAACGGTCGGTTTGCCTATGCCAGGTGTGCGATTGCAACTTAATAAATCTTTAAACTCGGAAATGTCAGAAGTTGGTGAAATTTGCTGTCAGCATCCCCTAGGTTTTGATGGTTATGTGGATCCGGCAGGAGTGCCGCTGATGTCAACAAATTCCGATGATTGGTTCCCTACTAAAGATTTAGGTAAGCTACATTTAGACGGTCATCTGGAAGTTTGGGGAAGATGCGATCGCAGTATTAACCGGGATGGTCTATTGGTCTTGTTTTCTGACATCGAGAAAAATATGGAAACTTTAGGGGAAATTGAAGCGGTTGCGGTTCAATGCCATGGAGAGAGTCAAAGAGGCAAAGGTATAGTCGCTTTTTGTGTCTTGACAAAAGGGAGTCATCTATCTGAGAATGAAATCAGAGAATTGTGCTTTGATATACTACCGAAAAGAGCGATTCCAGACCGCATTGTCACTCTGAAAACCTTACCGATGTTACCCAACGGGAAGATCGACCATCAGCAATTAGTCAGTTTTTTACCCAAAGCTTAGAAAATGGCGACAAACATTTTAAATCAACTCAAGACAATTATTGCCGAACAACTGGATGTCAATCTCAAAATCGAGGAAATTGACGAAACCGCCTCCCTATTTGAAGACGGGTTAGGATTGGATTCCATCGCAGTAGTTGAATTAATTGCTTTGACCGAACAGCATTTCGAGGTTGAGTTTGCGGAATCGGATTTAAATCTAGAATCCTTTAGTAATCTTAACGTTTTAGCTAGTTGCATTGCTCAGAAAATGCCGGCAAGTGAACAAATAATAGTCACAGCTTGATCTAGAGTTAACGCAATCTAAATAAAAATACCCTGGTCAAAAATCATGACTTTAACCATCGAACTTCCGAAAACCCAAACACCGCAACGTTTACCCTTAAACCCTAACTATCCCCCCTTTCGCCAGTGGAAAGCAGGGGTAATCGCCGAAAAACTAGAAGAACAGCCAATCTGTCTCTATGTTCATATCCCCTTTTGTACTCAACGCTGTGCTTTTTGTTACTACAAAACCGTTGACCTCAAAGAGAGCCAAGTACAGGCCTATGTAGATACGCTTTGCCAAGAAATTAAACTCGTTTCCGAAAGATTCAATTTGAAAAACCGACGGATTCAGGCGGTTTATTTTGGCGGAGGAACCCCCACTACCTTAACCGGAAACCAGTTAGTCCAAGTTGTCGAGAATTTACGCAAAAATTTCTCCTACTTTGAAGAAAAGAAACAGTTTTCCGTAGAAGCAGAACCCTTGAGTGTTTCCCCATCGAAAATGAGGGTACTCAAAGAATTAGGAGTAAATCGCCTGAGTTTAGGTGTTCAATCTTTTAATGACCAAATCATCAAACTGAGTGGCAGAGGTCATGACGAGAAACAAGCTTATCGAGCGATCGATGTGGCCCAAAACGCTGGCGAGGGTCAATGGTCAATTAATATTGACCTGTTGAGTGGACTAGCGGGAGAAACTCTAGAAACTTGGCAAGAAAGCTTAGAATGCGCTCTGAAAACCGGAGTAGAAAGCATCACCGTTTATAAAATGGAAGCTTTTGCCAATACCCAAGTATTTGATCAAGGGGTTCGCCAAGAAATTATAGAATTGCCATCAGCAGAGCTAGAAATGCAGTTTATGCAGTTGGCCATGGAGCGCTTTGCCCAAGCAAACTATAATCCTTGGAGTCACTTCACTTATGTTAAAAATGACAGCGATTTGGCCACAAGTACCAAACAATATCGCAGTGAATACATTTTTAATATTTGGCACGGAATGGAGTTTTATGGACTGGGAGTCTCTGCTTTTGGCTGTTTAGGGGATTCTCTGTTACAAAATACTAGCGATATGGAAAAATATGCGACCCTTCTGGACCAAGGAGAACTACCCTTATCTCGCGGGTATAAGCTGACTAGCTTAGACCGGATGGTGCGGGAAGTTTTACTAGGAATCAAGACATTACGTTTTGATTTAATTGCATTTCAGCAAAGACATGGGTTTAAATTACAATCCCTTTGCGCGGAAACTTTGTCCGCGCTTGAAAGAGATGGTTTTGTCACCGTATCTACCCAAGAAATTGAATTAACCCCTAAGGGGATTCTTTATGGGGACTATGTGGGCGAAACTTTAGCAGCATCTCTCAAAAAACTCAAAAGTTAGTAAGTAGGTAGGTGTTAAAAATTGTCAATTTCCCCCCTGAGTAAGGGGTTCTGACCCCCTTACTCAGTTAAAATCTAGAAACTGGATAATCGCTAACTAATAATTGTTCATTGTTGAAAATGACCAGGATGAGATGTGCAGAACAAACAGTTTAGCTCAGGTCCCACTTAATGATTTACCCGTGCTTACTGCTGCGGAAATTGAAGAGCAAGTAGCCGCTATTTATGGTCTTCTTGAAAATTGCTCGCTTCCCCAGGGACAACTAGAGCAACTGACCGAAAAACTGGCAGAATTTCAAAGCCAATGGCAAGCGGTTTTTACCAAATTTGGACAAAACTATCGAGGAGAATTAGCCTATCGAGATTTAATCGGGGAATTTAGCCGAAAAATTGCACCATTATTACAAAAATGGCTATCTTCATCCGTGGCAATCCAAGAGATAATTAATCCTATTACTTCCATGCTTTCAACCCTATCCCCTTCTCCACCCCTGAGGGGAAAAGATGGCGAGATGCTTTCTCTGATGCAGAGAAAGCGTTTGTTAATTGCCAAAAAAAAGCATCAGTCTCAGCTAGAAGTAGAAGATAAAAACCTCTCAATACCAGAGTTTGAAAAGCCGGTTTTTATTGTTTCTGCACCCAGAGCAGGAAGTAGTTTATTGTTTGAAACCCTGGCTAAATTCCCCGATTTATGGACAATTGGAGATGAAAGTCACGAAATTATCGAAGGAATACCCGCTTTACATCCTGCCGCACGCAATTTTAGCTCTAACCGCTTGGATGAAGGTGATGCTACCCCAGAAATTAGCGCGACTCTGAGAAAAGGTTTTACCCAACAATTACAAAATCGGGAAGGGGTAAAATATTTAAACATTGCTGAAAATGAGCGTCCTAGCAAAATTCGTTTTTTAGAAAAAACGCCGAAAAATGCCCTAAGAGTTCCTTTCTTAAAGACTTTATTTCCCGATGCTCTCTTTATCTATCTTTATCGAGATGCTAGGGAAAATATTAGTAGTTTGTTAGAAGGATGGCGATCGCATCGTTTTATTGCCTATCAACCCTTACCCGGTTGGGAGCATAGTCAGTGGAGTTTTCTGCTCGTACCCGGTTGGTCATCTCTCCAGGAATCCGCTCTGGTAGAAATTGCCGCCTATCAGTGGAAAATGGCTAATTCCTACCTCATAGAAGACCTTCAGTCCCTCAACCCTTCCTGTTGGTGTCCGGTCAATTATCGCGACTTAATTGAACATCCCGGGCAAACTATTAATCATATTGCCCAATTTGCCCAACTAGATCAAGACCAACAAATCGAGCAAATTCTCTCTCAACCCTTACCCATCGCTCAAAGAACCCTATCTGCTCCTAGACAGGAAAAATGGCGCAAACATGAACGGGAATTGGCCACAGTGTTACCAGACTTAGAAAACATAATTGATTTTTTGCAGTATCTTAAGTAGGTAGGTATTGAAAACTTTCAGATGCCCCCCTTAATAAGGGGGGATCGGCACCCCCCTTATTAAGGGGGGACTAAGGGGGGATCAAACCTAAAATCCATTTTTAATTTAATTATAACCAGCTACTTAAATCATGATTGAAGTACAATTACAGCCAATTGAGGAGAATTTTAGGGCAGAAAATTATTCTTATTCCACCACAATTCATCAATTATTTGAAACCCAGGTGGAGAAGACCCCTAATCAGATTGCGGTAAGTTTTGAAGATTGCTGCTTAACCTATAAGCAGTTAAATGACCGCGCCAACCAAATCGCCCATTATTTAATTGAATTAGGAGTAAAACCAGAACAATTAATAGGAATCTGTGTTGAGCGTTCCCTAGAAATGATCATCGGGGTTTTAGGTGTTCTCAAAGCGGGAGGGGGTTATGTACCCCTGGATCCTGCTTACCCCAAAGAACGGCTAAAATTTATCCTAGAAGATGCCGATATATCTATCTTATTGACACAGGAAAAACCCCTTGTAAATCTCCCCCTTGACCAGATAAAAGTAATTTTTTTAAATAAAGATCAGTCCCTAGTTCAACAAAGTCAAGAAAACCCTAAAACTACTGTAAACTCCGACAACTTAGCCTATATCCTCTATACTTCTGGCTCCACGGGCCTACCCAAGGGGGTTTTAATTACTCATAAAGGAGTAGTTAATTTAGTTCAAACAGAAATTAAACTATTTAATTTAGATACCTCAAGTCGTGTTCTGCAATTTGCTTCCTTAAATTTTGATGCTTCCGTTTCGGAAATCTTCACCGCTATTTCTTCGGGAGCGCAACTTTGTCTAGGAAATTCTAACTCCTTACTTCCGGGAGACAACTTGCTTAATTTTCTGCAAAAAAAAGCTATTACCCATGCACAAATTCCCCCATCAGTATTAGCCGTCCTCCCTCAAGCACCCTTAAAACACCTACAGGTATTAATTGTCGGCGGAGAAGCTTGTCCCCCTGCCTTGATGGCCCAGTGGTCAATGGGAAGACGCTTTTTTAATGCCTATGGACCCACCGAGGCCACCGTTGATGCCACCATAGCAGAATGTAGCCCTAATCTTCCCTTAACCATCGGTCGTCCTCTTGCCAATACGCAAGCTTATATCCTCGATGAGTCTCTCAAAAAAGTGGCTGTGGGGGTTGCGGGAGAATTACATATTGGGGGAGTAGGTTTAGCTAGGGGATATCTCCATCGTCCCGAATTAACTGCGGCAAAATTTATTCCCCATCCTTTTGAGGATAATCCATCGGCGAGGTTATACAAAACCGGCGATTTAGCCCGTTATCTTCCCGATGGTAATATTGAATGGTTAGGGCGTATAGACTTTCAAGTTAAAATTCGCGGTTTAAGAATTGAATTAGGAGAAATTGAAGGCATCTTAAACGAAAATACCGCCATTCACCAAGCGGTAGTCATTGTCCGTCAAGAGCAGTTAAATGATCCTCAATTAATCGCTTATGCTGTTATTAACCCCACCGTTAAAGTCGAGCAAGTTCTCGCTCAATGGCGCGACTATCTAAAAGAAAAGTTACCCCATTATATGATTCCCCGGGCATTAGTAATTTTAGAGAAAATGCCTTTGACCCCCAATGATAAAGTTGACCGTGCAGCTTTAGCTAAATTGCCCCTAAATTATGACACTTCTCGTCTGGTTACACCGCCAAGAAATCCAGAAGAAGAACTATTAACTGCAATTTGGGCAGAGGTTTTGGAATTAGAAAAAGTAGGAATTGATGAGAACTTTTTTGAATTGGGGGGACATTCTCTCAAAGTTATTGCCCTCTGTAAGAGGCTAGAGTCTCACTTTGAAAAAAAGTTTGCTGTAGAAACTATTCTTGATGCTACAACGGTGGTCGAATTTGCCGATTATTTACGGAAAAATCATCCAGAACTAATCGAAAAAATTGATAAAATAAAATTTAATGAGGTAATTAATCCCTTAATCATAGACGAGGATTTTATTGCCGATTCTTCCCCAAAAATTGATTCCTTATCTGGCTGTCCTTATTTTCCCTTATCTTTGACTCAACAGAAAAGATGGTCCTATGAAAAATCCAATACAGTCATCCATTTTTCAGGTAATTTTAGACGACACTACCTTAAAGGAAACCTCAATTTAGCAGCTTTAACAGCCAGCTTGAATGAGATTATCTATCGCCATCAAATATTGCGTGTCATCTTTCGAGAAGTCAACGGTTCCCCTGTTCAGTTAATTAACCCCTACACCGAAAAACCCCTACCCATAATTGATTTACAACCCTGGCCAGAGAACCAAAAAAATGAGGAATTAGCAAGATTATTACAGGAGATTACTAATCAACCCTTTGACTTGATTAATGGTCCTTTAATCAGACTGATATTAATTCGTTTGGATGAGAAAGATCACATCCTCCTCACTCACATCCATGATATTATTATAGATAATTCATCCCTGACGCTCTTTTTTAAAGAATTGGAGCTACTTTATCAGGCTTTTGTCTTAGGTAATTCCTCCCCTTTACCTCCCCTACCTATCCAGTATGTTGATTATGTTCAATGGCAACTAAAGTCCTTTAGTTCTCAACTAATTGAACCGAAAATTAACCACTATAAACGTATTTTAGAAGCTGGAGAGCCACCAACCTTACAAATTCCCCCACACCTGATTTCGCCGTCTAGATCCAGTCATAAATTATCCGATTCATCGGTTTCAAGTCTAGGGACTAATTTTGATTTTGAAATTCCTAGGGATTTCACAGAGAAATTAAACATCCTCTGTCAAGAACAAAGAATGACTTTATTTATGACTGCACTAACAGCCTTTGCTGTTTTACTCTATAGCTATAGTGGCTGTGAAGATATGATTATCCGCGCTCCCCGTGACGCTCGTAATCATCCACACCTGAAGCCTCTAATTGGTCTAATTAGTAATGTAATGTTGCTCCGGGTTAATTTAAGTGGTAATCCTACTGTTAAAGAGTTACTAACGCGAGTGCGAAGGGTAGTATTAGAAGCTTTAGAGTATCAAGATATTCCCTTTGAGCATTTAGCAAAAGTTATCAAACCAGAATATCGCCTTAATAATTCTAGTTTTAAAGCAGTTATTGCGGTTTTGTCAGAGTCCCCCGAAGAAGAATTTAAACTACCGGGGTTAGAGGTGAAATCTTGGGAAATGGAAGAGTTTGAGGTTAGGCCCGACTTAGAGTTAATACTCTGGGAAAATAAAACTTCCCCAAAACCCTCTCTTAAGGGTTGGTGGCAATATAAAAAAGATTATTTTGAGTTTGATTCAATGACTCAAATTAACCGAGATTTCATGCAGATATGGTCGGAAATTGTTACGAATCCTCATCGGCCAATTACTATCTTCCAAAATCTTAAAAATATATAGCAGCCCCTACAAAACTTTGTACCTATCTATGATAGCTTGTAGCTTGTAGGTTGGGTTGAGCAATTTAATACTTGCAACAAAACTGCTCGAAGCAATGGTTTGAGTGAAACCCAACATTCTTAAAGACCTCGGTGCAGTTGGGTTTCGCTCCAGCGTCGATAATATTTGACAGACAAGAGTTATTATTGCTCAACCCAACCTACGGCTATGATAGGGGGAAAATAGCCAACTTTCTGAAAGTAAGAAAAATATAAACTGAGCAATTTTTCATCAATAACAGGACAGGATATAGATAGCTCTGTTAATTCTATCAATGTTCGAGTTGCGTCAAATTCTAGCTTATCAGGGGAAAATAGTTTTGACAGTTTCAAAAGCAGTAATAAAGATGAATATAGTGTATTCTTGGGAGACTGGGATAATTGATACTTTAATTCGGCATAAAAATTATCATAATTAACTTTTTCTAAGGAATAGCCTAAAAGTTGAAGAGAATTAAAGAAAGTTTCCCAGGAAATTAGCTGAGAATTAATTAAATGAAATACTTGCCCAGCATGGTTTTTTTGCTGGGATAAACCAACAATTGCCCGACTGACATAATCAACGGGAACGATATCTATTTGTGTGTTTAAATCGGGAAATTTTTTTAATTGAATACAACCCTTTAGCAAAATACATAGGAAATCTTGGAAATTACCGTTAATCCCCGTTTTACTATTCCCGATAATTCTTGAAGGACGATAAATACAAGCAGGTAATCCTCTTTTTTGTGCGACCATCACTAATTGTTCTGCCACCCATTTACTTTGGCGATAACCTCCTTGCAGATTAACAAAATTAGGGCTATCCATTTCAGTGATTCTGCCAATTTCCTCCTGATTATCACCGAGAAAAACCCCAAGAGTCGAAACAAAATGAACGGGTTTAGTTTGCTCCCTACTAGCTAATCTTAGCACTTCTTGCGTCCCCAAGACATTTACCGGTTTTAAAGTAGAATAGGGACGAGCAGAGTTAACCCAAGCTCCATTGTGATAAATAATATCAATTATTGCCGCTAATCCCTCAAATGCTAATTGAGAAAGACCGAATAAAGGTTTCCCTAAATCTCCGACAATAGGAACAATACGAGAATTAAAATCATCTTGCCAAAGAGAATAAAACTCTAAGTTTTTTTGAAGACGATTTTTTCCCTCTTCTATATTAGAACAGCGAACTAAACAATAAATATCTGCGCTGGTTTTCTGGAGAAGTTCTTCGAGTAAATAAGCTCCAAGAAAACCAGTTGCTCCTGTCAATAAGATAGCTTTTGGCTCTAGCCAATTCTTGGCAAGCGATTGCTCAAATTGAATCGAGGAATCCACATTTACTTCCGCTTTCAGGTCTAACTGTTGAGTCACAGGTTTAGTCATGTGTTTTTTAAATCCCTTCTAAAGCAACCTGACGAATAAGTTCGGCATCGGAGAGATAGGGAAATCTTTGCCAAAAACGAGACCATGTTACTAAATATATCTCTTGTTCTTCTTGAGGAAATCGCTTAAGTTTCTCCTCAAATAGATTTTTATAACGGTCTATTTCTACTTTTAAATAATGGTGTGCTTTCTCTCCATAGAATTTTTGAAACATCCAGTAGGTATTGTAACTACCTGATGCTATATCCTTTTTGTAGGAACGAAAATCATCATTAAATTCTATTAAAACTTCTAGAGGTGACATCAGATCAAAAATTTCACTTCGGTAGGGTTTACCTGAAATTTGAACGAGAGCAGAGTGTAGAATCCTCAAATCAGAAGACCTTAGTTCAGAAGCAAGAAGTAAGTCCTCATAAGTTATTTTTTCAGAAGCAATTAGCTGACCTTCTAATTCAATATATTTACCTAAGTTGTCTGCTTGTGCTAGAATTGCGGAGCCTTCTACACCAAGTTCATGCAAAAGAGATTCAATAATTTTTTTTCTGGCATCCCAGGGAGAAACTTGAGTTAATAGTGAGCCATCTTTTTGATTACTCTCTTCTAGTTCTACATCGGTTTCGTAGATCAGATATTCAATAAATGCTAACAGTGGATAAAATTCAAAAAATTCATCATCAGAAATGTCATAAATTGGACAATATATCTTAAAAAACGGCTTTAAAACTGAAGTAGCTTTATAGATACTATAATAGGAAATATAAGGAATTTGACTAACGGTTTTTTTTCTTTCAATCATCCCAGGGGACATTTGCGGGTTCATTTTAGTTTCTCCTTTTTGAATTTTTAAACAAATAAGTTTGTACAGTCAAATAACAGGTTTAAACCCCTTCTAAAATAGCTTGACGAAGAAGTTCAGCACTAGAGAAATAGGGAAATACATTTTGCCATAAACGAGACCATTTTGCTGAATAAACTTCTTGTTCTCGTTCAGATAATCGTTTCAGGGTTGCCTCAAATAGCTTACTGTAACGGTCTATTTCTGCCTTTAAATAATGCTGTGCTTCCTCTCCATACAATTTCTGAAACATCCAGTAGGTATTATAATTACCTGCTGCCCTATCCTCTTGATAGGAACGAAAATCATCATGAAATTCTAGCAGAATATGTATGGGTGACATAATCTCAAAAATTTCATCTCTATAAGGTTTACCTGACATAGCAATCAAGGTACAGTGGAGAATTAACTCGTCAGAAGACCGCAATTCAGAAGCACGAATTACGTCTTCTAATGTGATCTTTTCAGAGGTCAATAGCTTACTTTCCAAATGGATATATTTCCCTAAATTATCCATTTGATTTAAAATCCTAGGATCTTCTAAATCAAATTCCTGTAAAAAAGATCGAATGATGATTTTTTTAGAATCCCACAGAGAAGACTGACTTGATGGGCTGCTATCCTTTTGATTGCTTTCCATCTCTGTATCAGTTTCATAGACAAGGTATTCAATAAACGCTAAAAGCGGATAATATTCAAAAAACTCATCTAGTGAAATATGATAAATCGGGCAATAATGCTTGAATATGAATTTGAGACTGGGAGTAGCTTTGTATATACTACGATAGGAAATATAATGATTGCGACTGATGGGGTGTTTGCTTTTAAATCTCTCAAGATTTGCTTGTAAGTCCATTTTTGGGTTTCCTTATTTTAAGTCGTGGAAGGATCGTACCATATCTAGGAAAATAATCACCAATAAACTGGTAATTTATTAGACCAATCCGTAGGTATAACTCAATACATTTCATAACCTGCCTCTTGACATAATGGTTGACAATAGGTGTTTAATTTTTCGATATCTGCCGGCTCTATTGAGTCTTTCCATCCGTCTATTTTACCCATTCTAAATGTCCTAGCAGAAGGGTTATAAATCTCCCCCAACTGAGAAGCAATAGTTTCATTAAAAGGAATATCCAAATGGTGGCAAATTTTTTCCATCGTCTCCCTTTGTTTTTCCGACTTGCCACCTCCCTGTTCTCCCACCAGATCCTCAAAACGGATAAATAAACAATTTTGCTCTTGAGACCAAGCTAACATAGAACGGAACACTTCGGCAAAATTTCTGATTTCTACTCCCGCTTTTGCCCCATAGCCTCCCACTAAAATAAAATCTAATCTTTGGCTAGGAGACATGGACTTAAAATCCTCTTCTAAAAAGTGTCTTGCTGGCATTTTTCCCGTATCTAAAACAAAGGGAATTGAGGAAGCTATAACAGCACGAGGATCACGAATAATGAAGATATGCTGATAATTCAATTCCTGAAGAATTGGGGTTAACAGAGGTGTCCAAGGAATATGACCTAAAATGTATCGGTTTTGAGCAATAAGAGTTAACCAATGTCGAACAATCGCCAAATCTACATAGTAGGGGGTTAAGGCCCCTATGCTAATTTGTTTTTGGCTAAATTGAGTTTGATGCTCGATTCTTTTTTTAACTTCTCGATAGTTAAAAAATAGAGGCACTTCTTGAACTTCTTGATCTTCAAAATGTTCTTTATAGCCCAGAATTTCAACGGACTTAGCCAATAAATGAGTGCCACTTTTTGGCAAGGAATTAATTAGTAATCGCTTGGCCACTAACTTTGTATAGGACATCGCTTTTCAGTCAATAGTGAATAGGGAAAATATTGAACGGGTTTCATCACCTTAAAACATTCCTATGGGGGGAACATATTCCGAATCAATTCGCACATCTAAGACGGTAGGTTTGCCATCCCGATAAATTGCCTCATAATCTAATTCCTGCAAGTCTTGACTATTACGAATAATATAACCATTCGCTCCCATTCCTCGAGCAATTTGACTAAAATCTACTGATGGTAAAGCAAACTCTAAAGATTCTACTCCCGTTTGACGGTGCCGGTGTTTAACCATACCAAAAGATCGATCATTAAGAATGATAAAAATAATCGGTAATTTTTCAGCAACAGCAACAGCAAGTTCGTTGCCGTGCATTAGAAAACATCCATCACCTGTAAGACAAACCACTGGGGTATTTTTTGCCCCCATAGCTGTTCCAATCGCACTGCCAATTCCCCAACCCATGGGGGCAGTGGCCACAGCTAAACGGAAATTTTCAGGACAAGGTGGGAAGAAATAGTGAATTGTCCAAGCTAACCAATTACCTACATCGACTAAATAGCGTGTTTCTGGGGGAAAATGTTGTATGAGTTCACCGATTAATTGCTGGGGTTTAACGGGGGAGTTATCCTCTAACAGTCGATAGCTGTCCGGTTCTTTAACGGTAATTTGAGCGGGTTGATAAGGCTGGGAAAATTCGGGGGATAAGCTGGTTGATAACTGCGGTTTTACTTGTCCCCTTTGCCGAGTTTTTTGCAATCTTTTTAGTAATTCTGCCAAGGTGGTTTTGATTTTACCTTGAATGTGTAAACTGGCCATCGGAGAACTTTTAAAATAATCCCTTGCGTGATGAATATGAACTATTTTTTTAGTTAACAATGCCTGATCCCAAGCCGAGGTTTCCCATTGCCCTAAGTTCATCCCAGCCGCTAAAATTAAAGCAACAGAATCATCGGTTAAAGCTTGACGGGCTGTTTGATGTCCAGCAAAACCAAAGACACCTTTTACTAAAGGATGATAAGGATTAACACAGGTTTTACCACCTTGAGTTGTGACAATAGAAGCGTTAATTAATTCGGCTAATGCCATAATTTCTGGGGTGGCTTCCGTACAATCTTGACCAACCCAGATGGCGATGGTTTGACCTTGATCTAAGATATTGTTTATGGTACTATCAAGCTCATCTAAGGCTTTTAAATCAACTAATGCAGCAGCTTGAGTCGCTACCTGGGGATAAGCAAGGGATGAGGGAGACTCAACCCGGAAAATATTCACAGGAATACTAAGATGAGCCGGTCCGAAAGGTGAATGCAAAACTGTTGTTAATGCCGCTGCTAATTTTCTTTCTAATTGATTAGGGTGAGTGACGAGGGTGTTATAACGGGTACAGTGCTTAAACATGGCTACTGTATCAATGGTATCAGGCGATGATTCTTGAAAGGCACTCCAGCTAAAATGAGGTAGGGCAGTTTGTGCGGTGATAACAAGTAGAGGTATCCCTTCAGCATAAGCTGAGGCTAATCCTGTAATAAAATTGGTGCTACCCGGTCCAGTTGTGCCGCAGCAAACCCCGATTTTTCCCGTTTCACGAGCATAACCATCAGCCATAAAAGCGGCACCGGTTTCGTGACAAGTCAAAACGGCACGAACCCCCCCGCGTCTTTCGCTGCGTGCTAAGGCTTCGTAGAAGGCACTATTATGTCCTCCCGGGATGCCAAAAACGTACTCTACCCCTAATTGTTCTAAATAATCGACAATTAGGTCACTCATATTTCTTGGCTGGATTTGTTCTGACTCTGTCAAGATAATAGGGGATGATGCTTGTGAAATCATTAGATTTTGTCTTGTCAATGGACTATTGTTAGAATATCTCACATAGACGCTGGTTGTAATTAAATTAAAAATGGATTTTAGGTTCGATCCCCCCTGCCCCCCTTAATAAGGGGGGTGCCGATAGCCGGGGGGATCAGATTAATTAGAACCACTCACATAGACGCTGGTTTTGAACCCCAGGGCAGAAAATTGGTTTAGCTAAATTTTTGTCAACTCTCAATAACCCCCAGCAGCTGTGACGAACAATTTTTCCGATGCAATTTGGTATTGATAACCATCAAATGTGTAGCCAAATAAGGCGATGTCATCCTGAAAGTGTTTTTCTACTAATTTTCTGGTTCTATTGTTGTAATATTCTCGATAATCACGATGTTTTGACTTGTTTAAACAGGGCAGAGAAGCTTTAATATTCAGCCTTTGACAGACCCGATCAAAATCAGCTTCTAAAGTTTCGTATCTACCAACAAAGTCAACTATGATTCTGCCTTCTAAGTCAGTAATAAGATCTCTTTGTAGTTTAGTTGCTCCTTTGGGAAAGGGATTTTTTGTACTAATAACCCATTCCAAGTATTCTTCAAAACCAGCCAGAGATTTAACTAATTCATATCTAACATGATCTTTCTGCTTAAGAATAAAATGATAATAGGATACCTGCCAATCCCAAGGATTTCTGACAAAAGAAAATTTATAAAAATTATTATATACTTCCTCTGACAGTTCTTTTTGCATATCTCTGGCTTTAGCGTGCCAAAGAGAGGATTCCCACATTTCATACAGGGGATTGATTTGCTCTCCTAACATTCTGGGAGGACGATTAATTTTGAATTTTTCAGGTTGTTGTGCATAAGGTTCTAAGACCGCTTTAACGCTTGTCCCCGCAGCTTTTGTGACATGAAAAAAAATGAACTGATGACTGTAGGATATTAACATTAATCTTACGGTGTGATAATAATAGCTCTGTCCGAGATTGGTAAGCGTATCAATTTTAGTATAAATTGGACTTGACAAGAGAGACAGAATCTAAATTGTCAGCTTGCCCATTCTGGCCTTCCTCTGGGATATGCTCTAGGGGTTAACCCGATAATGCCCAAAAATGGCTATTTCTTTAAGAACTGAGGATTTTCTGCAAGTTGTGTGAACAGTAAGACTGATGTAGAATGCTGCCAGGCATCGGAATCCCTAGACGGCCGTTATTGTACGCCTTGGCCTTACCATGGACTTTATATGACTGAAATCCCTAGCAACCAATCCAACTTAGTGATTTTAGGAGTCTCATCAATGACGGAAACCACCGCACCCGTCATTCCCCAGGATTTTCTCGGAATTAATCCCGCAGAAATCAACAAAAAACTTGTCTCCTGGGGAATTTCTCTGGATGAAGTCCTTCAAAAACTGGCCTCTCTTGGACTCCCCGGCATTATTTTCATTAGATCTCTTGCAAAAGTAATCAAGATATATCCTTTTGTCGGTAACGAAGTTCGTAATTGTAGATACCAGCAATCAAATTCAATCTCAGACCAAATCGCCGTCTGCGATTTCTGTATCT
>SFBI01000035.1 GCA_007095845.1 Microcystis aeruginosa Ma_MB_S_20031200_S102 | reverse complement strand
GTGAGGATTTTTCACTGATTATTTTATCTAAACCTAATTTTTTAATCGTCTCTAAAATAGCCATTACATGACCATGAGGAAGACTTCTAATCACTTCAAAATGATTGGGAATGCCTTCAGTCATGGACAGTGTTGCTCCTTTAAGAGCCAGTTTTAGATTGTCGATAATATCATCGGGTAATTTTGAGAGATTGGCCAGGGTTCTTTTTTTGACTTGATCTCCTTCTCGGTAGGACTCCCGAAGAAGAACAGCGGGGGGGGAATTACGGTTAGGAACTTTTTCTATGTACATGACCACTATTTTAGCAAATGGAGAGAATTTTTATCCATTAAGAAATATTACAAATTACATGGGTATATTGAGAAAAGTTAAGGGGGTGCATCCATTGATGGATAAGGATTTTCGGCTATTATGGTATATATGTATGGGGGAAGTTCAGCTATATGATGACTGTGCTGAGAGCTTTTTGTCAAGCCTAACTGAGATACTCTTACCCTGCTCTTTTATCATCAATTTTTCTCCTTAAGCAGGTTCAGAGTTAAAGGGCAAGGTAATACTAAAACAAGAACCTTTACCCAATTCGCTACTAACAGTAATATCACCACCTTGTAGCCTACAAAACTGACGACTTAAAGCCAATCCTAATCCAGTGCCGCCATATTTTTGAGTGGTTGAGGCATCTGCCTGGGTAAAGGGTTGAAATAATCTATCCTGTTGCTCCAGCGATAATCCGATACCCGTATCTTGCACCGCAAATTTAATCCATTCTTGGTTGGCATCACTGTAGCATTGAATTCGCAAGCAAATGTTGCCTTCATAGGTGAATTTAGCTGCATTGCTTAATAAATTCAGTATGGACTGTCGCACCTTAGCTTGATCAGCATATAACATCAATCCCGATGTTTGATTTTCCAAAATTAACTGATTATTATTTTTTTGTATTAAGGGGTTAACCGTTGCGATAATCCCCTCGATCAATTCATTGACATTAAAGGTTTCTAAATAGAGATCCATCTTGCCCGCTTCGATTTTTGAGAGGTCTAATAGATCGTTAATCAGTGCTAACAATAATTTACCCGATCGCTGGATTTTCTCCAAATCGGGAACAAACTCTTGCGGTTCTAAATCTTCTGCTTCTTCAATTAACATTTCACTATAGCCAATAATTGCGTTTAACGGTGTCCGCAATTCATGGCTCATATTAGCAAGAAAAATGCTTTTAGTTGCATTGGCAGCCTCAGCTTCAGCACGGGCAACTTTGGCTTTTTCAATAGTTTGCTCTAATGCCTCTGTGCGCTTTTTAACTTTTTTTTCTAGTCCAATATTCACCGCAGCAAGCTCTCGTTGAGTGTTCTCTAACTCCCGATTTTTTTCGGACAATGTTTCAAGACTTAAATTTAAACTATCTGTCATGTGATTAAATGTTATCGCTAATGAACCAATCTCGTCCTGCGTCAAAACGGGTGCTCTTACGCCGGTTTCTCCTGCGGCAATATTCTCGGCGGCCTGGGTTATCGCCAAAATGGGTTTAGTAATTTTAATTGAGAGTAAATACACTACAAGCAAAAGAGTTGTTCCACCACCGAGGCCAATGATAATTAGTTTTTCGGTCAATTTCTTCACTTGTTCAATGGTATCAGACTGATTGATTTCTGCGACCAAGGCTAAATTATATTTGTCAATCCAATTGTATGTACCAATCACCGGAATTCCCCAATGATTCACATATATACTAACCATGTCATTTTTGCTGCGAAGCATAGTCTGAAGTATGGGAGGAATAAATTGTTTGGGATTTTTGACGATAACATTATTGTTTGATGCTACCGATAAAAAAGTATTTTGATTATTAACTTTACCAATTAAAAAGGTATCTGGCAGAAGACTTGAAGGGGTCAATAGCTCTGGGTTGGGATTGCTGCGAATTATTTGATCAAGTATATGAAGATTAATATCCATGGTGAGATAGCCAAGGCGTTTATTCTGGTCATTTAAAAGGTCTGTGGTAAAGGTCATTAGAGGACGGTTAGTCTTCTCTTTTGTATAAATGGTGGGAACAATATTAATATCGTCGGTTTGGTTAGCAGGAAAGTAGGTTGTTTGATTACCTATACCCGAGTATTGACCTATTCTTGAAGGATCGGAAGATGCAATGACAATACCACTAGGACTCAGGAAACTAATGGTATCTATATTTTGGGAAATTTGACTAATAATGGCAAAATTTCGTTGCAATGCTTCCCTTGCTTGCTCATAATTAAAACTATCAGCCGGCTTGCTCTTCAATACTTGAGCGTATTCTTTAATATGACCAATACTTCGTAGCGTAAATAACTGATACTTAATCAACTGAAACCAATGTTCTATGTAAGACTCTTGATAACCAACCGATACGCCTAAGTCGCCGTAGGCATCGTTAATAACAGCCCTTCTAATTAAAAGATAATTGCTGAGGGTGATTAGAGCAACGATAGAGGTTGAGGCAAAAAAATATAGTAGAACCAGTTTTACTAATAGTTTTTCTCGAATTAGCTTTGTGATTTGCATAATAGCTATGGAGGGCTTTATAATAGCTGAGAGTCTCGTTCGTAGTTTTCTAGACTATCTTTTGGAAGTATATCACCTATGCCTAAAATTTTGCTCGTTGAAGATAATGAAATGAATCGTGACATGCTGTCGAGACGTCTCATTCGCCAAGGTTTTGAAGTAGTGATCGCCGTTGATGGTGAGCAGGGAATCGCCCTTGCTACCGTGGAAAGGCCTGATCTGATCTTGATGGATATGAGTTTACCTATTATTGACGGTTGGACTGCGACCCAAACTATCAAGGCAAATGATGCAACCAGTGCTATTCCAATTATTGCTCTGACGGCCCATGCCATGGCGGCGGACAGAGAAAAGGCGATCGCTGCCGGATGTGATGACTACGATACCAAACCGATTGAGTTTAAACGACTGCTCGATAAAATTAATACCCAATTATCTGCCTAATTTTTACTAGGAAAACCGATGAGCATCCACGATTCGACCCAGGGCAATGAACAGGCACTTTCCCATGTACGTCATGAGTTGCGTACTCCCATCAATGCTATTATTGGCTACGCTGAAATGCTTCAGGAAGATCTGGAGGATGGCCTATCGCCATTGTCAGGAGAATGTGGCACCATAGCAGAGCAAGGAAGACACCTGCTGGGGCTGATTAATCGCCTGGTCATGCCAGAAACGGACGGCGAAGCCGAGGATTCCAAGACTGTGGAACTCCTCTCTCGGGTATCTGAATCCATGACTCAACCAATTTGCGCCCTCGTAACAAGGGTTGAAAACTTGCTTACTGAGGGTTTAGAACCAAACTTAACCCTTGATGTAGAAAAAATTCGGACGGCAGTGATCGCTTTAGACCACTTTATTCATCATCTGGATGAACTGTATTACCAAGCTGCCACCTCGATCCTAGCGAAAGTAATCGAACGGCCGACGATTAACAATGGGGAAGAGCTAGGGCAGAATATCGAGCTACCGTCAATCGCGGTGGCCAGCATTTCCCCTGATCTAAGAGGTCGAATTTTAGTGGTCGATGATAACCAAACCAATCTAGATTTGTTGGCCAGACAATTAACCCGGAAAGGACACCAAGTCACCACTTGTTTAAACACCAAACTGGCACTTGAGCATCTACAAGAATCTGCCTTTGATATCATCTTATTGGACGTAATCATGCCAGACACTAATGGTTACGAGTTTTTGAAATTTCTCAAAGTCTCTCCCCAATTTCAATTTATTCCGGTGATTATGATTTCTGCATTGGATGACTTTCAGCAGATTGTTCAATGTATCCAGATGGGAGCGGAAGATTATCTACCGAAACCCTTTGATCCCATTCTCTTAACGGCCCGTATTGGTGCTTCTCTTGAGCGTAAAAGACTTCGGGATCAGGAAGTTCTTTACACTCAGCAAGTAGAAACCTTATCCGCACTCCTAGAGCAAGAATTGGATAGAGGCCGCCAAATGCAGAAGAATTTTTTACCCGCCCAAAACTTGTCTAAGCCAGGGTGGGAATTTGAATCATTTTTTAGTCCGGCCAAGCAATTAGCTGGGGATTTCTACGATATGTTTGACCTGTCTAACAATACGGTGGGCATTGTCATTGCGGATGTGTGCGATAAAGGAGTTGGCGCAGCGTTGTTTATGGGATTGTTTCGCAGTTTAATTCGCATTTTTTCTGGGCAAACTCTACTAGATGGGTTAAGCTTCAATAGGAAATCCTCTGCTCCGATAGACGCCAACTGTGATCACATTAATTATCATCTCATTCTTGAAGCTATTACTTTAGCCAATAACTATGTTGCGATTAACCATGGCGATACTGCGATGTTTGCCACAATTTTTTTTGGGGTCTTAAACCTCGATACTGGCAATATGAGCTATATCAACGGCGGCCATGAACCCGTATTTGTTTTAGATCGGGACTATCGCCTTAAACAAACGTTAATGTCAACCGGCCCAGCGGTGGGCATGCTACCCGATCTGCCCTTTCAGGTACGAGAAACATCTCTAGAAACTGGAGACAGTTTCTTTGCTTATACCGACGGTGTTCCCGAAGCAAAATCAATAACAGGAAAATTCTTTGGCAGCGATCGCCTTAAAGAGTTACTTACTCAACCCCAAACTTCAGCAAAAGCTCTAGTTCAAACCATTACAGAGGCAGTCCTAGAGCATATTGGCAAGGCTGACCAATTTGATGACATTACGGTCGTTGCCCTCAAGCGGTTATCCTAATCGTTGATCCCTGATGATGGGCGGGGCTTGAAAAAGGTGACCAACAGCACAGCCAAGGGAATATTGAGAGTAATACCCAGCCAATAAAGCCCGCGAATCTTCTGTTGGGCTTGGCGAAAAACCAGAACTTGATCGATTTCGACCATCAGCCCTAAATGATAGTCCGACAACCAACGATACACCCCTAAAACAGGTTCACCCCGGTAATCCAAGTAGGCTAGATTCCCACTCTTTTCCCGTAATACTTCGGTGATGCCTAAACTGTTGACGTGATAGTTGTTCTTGATCAATAGAGATGAATTTCCTAGCCACTGAGGGGTTGAAATCTGGGGAAGACTGGTTTCAGATCGGCGTGGATCTAAGGCAATTAAAGCATTCTGGGTGTGGGATAAATTTCCCACTAAATAACTTGTCGCCAATTTTTCGGGAGAAACATTGCTGAATGGCGATCGCACTAGATTGTCTAGATTCTGGAGATTCAGTACCGTGGCAAATGCCCCAATGCGAAGATTCTGACTATTCAATAAGGGAACAACAAAGGTAATCTCTGGCCTTTGTGTCAGAGAAGATTGATAAAAAATGGGTTTAATTACATTGATTTGGTCGGGGGTGAAATATGTAGATGTATTTTGAAGGGGT
Organism: Microcystis aeruginosa Ma_MB_S_20031200_S102; assembly: GCA_007095845.1. Taxonomy (GTDB): domain Bacteria; phylum Cyanobacteriota; class Cyanobacteriia; order Cyanobacteriales; family Microcystaceae; genus Microcystis; species Microcystis aeruginosa_D. Next base: position 20,290 of record SFBI01000035.1, on the reverse strand, counting down.
TGATATTGTCCTTCTTCTAATTTCCCCGTGGAAAACATGACAATCCCTCCCCGATTTAGCAATAAACTACTTTCGCGACTAGGTTTTTGATGAGAGAAGTAATTTAATAGAAACCGATAGGCTTTTTGATAATTGGAATCTGATTTTAAGCGGATAGTCAACAAGGTTAATGCCGCCTTCTGGACCTGGCTATTTTGTAAATCTTGGGTAAAATCACGTTTATACTGACCAAACCATTGAGCAACCTGCTGTTCCTTTAAGTTAGCAACTCTTTCTAGAGCGCGATAGTTTGGCTTCAAAGCCTCCTCCCGCTCACGGATATAAAGAGTAAAAGCCCCACCGCTAAAGCCAAGGGTGGATAATAAACAGAAATAAGCGGTAAATTTATAAAGAGGACTAACCATAGAAATAATTAGGGTTTGCTGAAAAAGTCCTAGGCAAGAAAGATAATACCAGGTTTTTGAAGGTCTCAATCTTATTTTCTTGGACTAACATCGGATTTTAACAGATCAAAAGCCTTATTTTAAAAGAGTTTTCCCCTTATGCAGTAAGCCCTAATTATTGCCAATTCTCGAAAATATTTTTAATTTTATTGATGGCAAAATCTGCCGCTTGTTCCGGGGATTGACGATCAATGAGAATTTTTTGAATAGCTTGTCCCCAAATATTTTGGGACAGAACTTCACTATAGGCTGGGTTGAAGACAGTATAGGCTAGACGAGGGTTATCAAACTGCACTTTTAAATTAAAAAGGTGGGCATCCTGGGGATTATTCCAGAGGGGACGTTTCATCAGGACTGGCATCACCGGAAAAAAACGCCCCTGGGAACCCTCAATAAATTTAGCAAGATTTTCTGGTTGGACTAAAAATGTCACTAGACTTTTAGCCTCCTTGAGGTAAGAGGTCTCTTGGAAAATGGCAATTTGTTTGACATAGGTGATGTTCCGCATCGGGGTTTTATCCGGTTTATTCGGCCAAGGAATTGTTCTCATTCGCTCATTGTAGTTAATGGGATCTTGGCGTTGAGAACCCGGAATAGACAAGGTTGGATTAGCCGTCATTACCGTTAAATTACTCAGGAAAAAGACATTATTGTCAGGATCATTCCAGGTAATTGCTTGGGGGGGAACAAATCCTTGCTGATAGAAATCTGTGTAGTTTTTTAAGGCTGCCACAATCCCCTGTCGCTCCTGGGAGGAATCGAGGTTAAGATTCCCTTGATCGTCAACTAATTGGACATTGTAGGCTTCCAGAAACTGTTCAAATATATTATTCGTATCGGTAGCAATGCTAGACATGGGTAAACCGAGTCCGTAGATAGTGGTCTCCCCCTGCTGACGTAAATTGGTTTGGGCCGTTTTCCAAATTTGCCAAAAAGAACTCCATTCCTGGGGCAATTGTCGTGGGTTTACCTTGGCTTTGGACAGAAAATCTTGCCAATAGTGAATATGGGTAGTGGACTGCGAAATAGGTACGGCGTAGTAACTACGAGCCTTTTTGGGGTGATTGAAATAGTAAACACTATCAAGAGCCTCACGAATATATTGTTTTTTTAGTGGTTCTATAATGCTGGTAACATCTGCAAGTTGATCATTCCATGCCAGTTTAGGAATCAGGACAGTATCAATGCTATAGCCATAGATGACATCTGGAAGGGTTCCCTGTTGCAGGGCTTTTTCGGTTTCTACAACCAAATCTTTTTCGCTATAAAAAGTAAGTTCCACCAATTTGCCAGTGGTAGTCTCCCACCGATCAATGACCCGTCGAATTGCCTCTGTTTCTTCAGGATAGTAGCCTTCACTCCACCAAACCTGTAAGGGGCGATCTGGACTGTCAGGCATTCCTTGCTCAAACTGAGCAACCCCACATCCTGTTAATAGAAAAATAGAGATAATCCATGGAGTAGAACGAAAGAGTTTTTGTAGAGTGGAAGTTAGCATAACTCAATTTTTTAAAGCGAATCATTAGTTGTTATTGGACTTGAGACTAAATCAAAAAGTACACCATAGATAGTGCCACAAATGAGCAGAAAGCCACGGCATACAGCGCAAAATCCTATTTAGTCTAAACTCCAGTTGTTAGGATAATGGCCAAAATTAAGGAGGGTTAGGAATCAAGGCTCTTCGTTACTTGTTATGGTTCGATAGGAGGGCATAAATCGACTAAATCCTTATCTGGCAAGAGACTTAATTGATTAGTTCGCTCTAGAGCAAAAACAATCAACAAAAATCGCTAAATGCCTTTCTATATAAGGGTTGCATCCCTTATAAACCCCGTCCATTGCATAACACAAACCGAAGAACCGGAATCAAGTCCCAATAAGAGGTTCACCGACTTCTGGGTATCGGAACAGATTACCAGGTCGCAAACCCCCATATCCAAAAAGGTATCATAAAAATTAAAGCCAAAGAGCTGAGTCCGAGGGCTGTAACCACCAAGGAACGGTCTAAATCGTAGGCTTCGGCGATAACTAGGGTCGCAAAGGCACAGGGCATACTAGCTTGCAAAACCAGCGCCAATCTGGCAGGGCCATAAACGCCGATCGTCGTCAGTCCCATTCCAATGACCATGGGCACCAGTAACATTTTGATGGCAACGACTCCTATCGCTGTGTGGATATTGCTCCAAGAGTCCAGTTGTTGGAGGCGAATACCGATCAAGGCCAGGGCCATCATAATTACGCTCCAAGCAAAAAAATTAAGGACATTGGTTAACCAGACAGGAAAGGGAAGGGGACGGAGGGCTAAACCGATAAAAAAAGCGATCAAGCAAGGATTAGCGATAACTTCTCTAGCAATTTGCCCTAGGAACGGAGGCCTGATCGCTGGTTTGCCAACCTGAGTTTGGTGAAAACGGAAGCGAGCGGCGATGATAACACCCAAACCATAAGCACCGAAAAAGGTTCCTAAAACGTCGTATAGCAGAGCCCAGGCGAAGTAATGCGGACCCAATTGTGGCAATAGTAGGGCCACGGGAAATCCCAAAAAACTGGTATTGCCCACTAAACACAACTCGGTAAAACTGCTTTGAGTGGCGATCGCCCATTGGTCTCGATGGATTTGTGTCCATAAGTTGGCAAAGAGCAGTCCCAAGACAATAGCTGTCCAGGCGGTGATCGGGGCTAACCAAATGTCCCCCGAAAGATCAGCTTTGCGAATGAAATTGACAACACTAATGGGAACCCCAATTAAATAAAGAAATTTGCCGAGCCAACGGGGTAAGCGTAACGACCAATCAGTGGGGAACCATCCAAAACGGCTGAACGTTTTCAAGGCCAAACTAATACCGGCCCCCGCTAATACTGCGCTCAGGAGCGGCAGATACAGTTGACGGGCGAGAAGAAGATAGGCGGCCATGGTTACAAAATCCTTTGGGAAAGAACAGGGGCGAGTGGTTAGCAACGTCGCAAAATTAGAGGCTGGGGCAAAAAACCAATTTGGGGGTTGGGAACTAGGGGATGATAAAATTTGGTATAGTTAATCCCATAGTCTAACGCCGTTTGACAGGTATGCTCGTTTAAATTGATCCCGACTATGCCCAGTAGCCGACAGGAAACCCGGTTTTCCCGAAAACGATTAGCGACCGCATCTGGCAAGAGGGCGCAGAGGTCCGGATCAAGTTGCTCCAAAAAATCAAGCACATTATTATTGGTCGTTGCCAAAATTAAGACTTCAAACTTTTGCAAAATCCGATAGAGGCGTAGGGACCTCTGACCGCCAGGTCCTAAACCGATTGTGTTGTGATAATGGCAGCGAAGGTCAGTAAGCTGTTGGTCAATTTTGCCTAGGGAATCTCCCCTGAGCAATGAGTTTAACAGTTCGGCGATCGCTCTACCTTCTTTGCTATAAGGGTTACTATAGTTGGATAACAATGCCTGTAGCTCCTCTTGCCAAAGTACAGGGTTTTGCTCGAACAATATTAGCACTTGGGTTAATCGAACTAAATCCTGCACTAGATCGAGAAAGTCATCCATCTCACTCACCAGTTGTAGATGATCTAGCCATCGGCTTAACGTTTTGCGGCGATGATGTTGAATGGCGTTTAAACATTGGGATAAGCTAGTGACAATGGACAGTTCACCCTGGAGTTGATAACGATGCTTCTCCGCCAAGGCTTGTAAGACCTGGAGCTGTTGCTTAGTGCCATAGTTGCCGATACCGCCGTGATTTTGAGGCTCGTCGCAGGGATTAAATAACAAGGCCACCCGTTGATGACAAGTATCCGCCAAAATCCGATTATCAGGGGTATCCCAGTCGGCCACATACTGTAGGGAACGGGCTCCAGCTAAAATGTCAGTACCTTTGCCTGTCTCTGCTTCGGTAATCACCAAATGAAGAGGATGGCAAACAGACTGGGTTTGTCCCTGTTTTTTGACAGAGGTTAACTGTTGTCGGCTAGATTCCTTTTGGCTCCACCAGAATCCATGAACGTTTCCATTCTGAAGGGATAACACGGAAAAACCCAGGGGTAGGGCGCGCGCACAACTATCGGAGTCCTGGGTCAAGGCCTCCCCCAAGGCCATTGCTAACCAATCCAAAATACGAACAAAGACATTTTCCCCTGCCCCAACTCTTGTCTGGGAATCCAATAACACACGGGTGCTATGAGAGAGGCGAATTGTCCCTAGATCCGCTAGAGCTACCGTCAACATTTTATGCAGTCCTCCACTACCGCCCCGGCCTTCGTAGGGATGGAGATCAGTATCACCCGCTACAATAGTCAAGTGATGTTCCCAAAGTAATCGTGGCATAACCATTGTGTGGCGGCGGCGATGGTTTAAGGAAACCATTGCCTTGGCAAGATATTTGGTCGTTTCCCCGATAGATGGGTCAAGGTGAGCATGGCTAGTGTTTATCACTTCTTGCAAAGCTAAATGAGGTTCCAGGGAATGATCCGCCGTTGGCGCAATTTGTTGACGCACCATAGCTTGACAAGATTCCAAGAGTCGGACTAACTTCATGAAGTCGGTGGACTCTACCGCTGGAGACTTGGTTAGCCAAACTTTTTGGGTGGGTAAATAGGGATTACGGGTGGTTTGTTGATGAATAGCAATATTTTGCTGTAATAGCGTCCGATATCTTACTTTTCCTAGATGTTTTTCCATCTCTTCTGAAGTCATAAGAGGATGGGTACCTAAGCCAAATAGCAAGGTGAAGCCCAACGCTGGAAACTGTTCTTTTAACATCAGAACGCTATCAATTAACAAGCGAGCTGCGATCGCCGATCTCGTTTTGTCTGGCAACACCAATAATAGCCGAGGTGGTTCGAGGACATTCTTCAGTTCCAAAACCTCTAGGGCATGGTTCAAATAGTTAACACTGTACTCTAAAATCCTCTGGCGGGGAATGGCATCATAGGTTGGCGCGGCAACAGAGAAAACCTGACTACCCTGTGGTAAAGTCAAGGGGGAGTGGGGAAAGTTTTGTAGGCAGAAAGATTCGCCTTGATAGGGCGGCAGGGCAATGCTGTCAGACCCTTCGAGCGGGGCGGCAATATCAATTAATGTAGGTAATACTACTGCTTGGTTCATCCTTCTATACTTTGCACGGCTACAACTTGCATTTTTCACTTAAAGATAATAAGGCTCTTCGGGACTTGGTATGCTTCGATATGGGGGCATAAATCGACTAAATCCTTATCTGGCAAAAGATTTAATCGCGGCAATGTCTGTCTCTCCAAGGGGTTCATTTTTCATAACCTCGTCCATGGCATAAGACAAACCGAAGAACCAATTTTTTCAGTAAGCACTCCAACCCTTATCCTGACTTGATTTCAGTTTTTTCTTTGTCAGTAAAGGTGTCAACAAGTAATATTACAAATTGTTAACCGAGTTTTGAAAGCGTTGTGCTACAAAGGAGTCTTAAGAAAGATTTGACTAATGGACAGCCCAGAAGGGGAGAGAGGAGTAAGATACCTACGACGAACAAAGAAAAATGGTATTACACCAGAAGAGATTAAAAACACTATCAGTAGAAAATCAGCGGGCGTTGCCGATTTGAGAGCTGAATCTTCTCTTGTGGGATTTTTTAAACCTAGACCCAAACTAACTTTTAGATACGATGCACAGTTGGCATTCATACCTTGATTCAGCAACGCCATCAGTGAACGGTGGGTCTTATGAAAGATCTCCCTCCACAAACTGAAGAATTGTGCCATCAGGATCAGGAAAACAAACAAAAGTAAAATCCTTGGTACCCGGTAAGGTTATCGGCTCAGATAAAAACTTAACCCCCTGGCTCTTAAGGTTTTCATATAGTTCCTCCAAGTTATCTACTCTGATAGATACTCGATTAATCCCAGTATGATGAAGGTGGGGATAGGGTTTCCCTTCCGTTGCTGGTTCTTGAAACTCTACCAGATCAATACGGGTTTTATCGAGATCACCATCAGTACTCAGATGTACCCCCCTTAACACCGCATGAGATAATCCTAATGCCCTAGCCAAAGGGGAACTACTCATACCTTCACGAAAATCAATAATGACCTTAAAGCCAATCATTTCATAAAATGGTAGAGAAACATCAAGGCTGGTGACATTTATGTTACAGTGAAAAAGACTTTTTAGCTGGCTCATCATTTTCCTCAGATATTATTCATTAAGCCTGCAAATCGTCATTAGGTACGATTTGCAAAAAATTCGTTAAGAGCGCCAAAACAAGCTGCGACTTTATTGAAGCCGGCATAAACACACATAAAAAGCAATAGCTCTTCAATCTCCTCTCGGGTGGCTCCTTGTTTTAAGGCCATATCAATATGGGCACCAAAGGGATTGCCCGGTCCCGATTGATCTTGATTCACGACATCAACGGCAATCGTAATTAAGGCCTTAGTTTTTTGATCAATTATAGGTAAACCCCAAGCTTCTCCAGCGACACGAGTAACAAAATCTCCAAACTTAGGATTGATACTGGCTAGGCCAGCTTGAAGGTCATAATCATCCAGAACAGCATTTTTATAGGTCATTTTTTCCATTGCTCCTGTTAGCAAAAATCTTGTTTAGAGTGTAACCAAAATTGAGGTTTAGTTTACACTCAATCTTTATATCGGCTCTCTTAGGTTTGGTGGGCAAAATGTATTATAAGATACAGTAATGCTGGCAAGCGAGTGGAGGGAACCACAAAGACACAAAGATTGAGCGATCCTATGTAAGTTAAACTTATTACACAGAACCTAGAAGAGCCTTTTATCTTGGTCGCTGATTGAGATGCAAAATACTGCCATTCACCATATAGGCTTCATCGGAAGCTAACCAGACCGCAAATTCGCCAATTTCGGTGGGGGTAATCCATTCTGGACTACTATGGGACTGCATTACCCGCGTTCTCACCATGCCCTGAACGATCACCTCATTAATCCTGACCCCACTCCCCTTGGTCTCTTCAATCAAGATGCGTACCATCATCAACTGTCCAGCCGCCGTAATCCCCACAGGACTTACTCTGGGAAGAGGAACTTCCGCCGCGGTTCCACCGAGGAAAGTATATGTTCCACTTTTCTGGTTAGTTAGAATAGGTACAAAGGTATGGGCTAACAAAAAATGAGAGGTCAAGTTGCTTTCCAGATATTGATTCCAGGTTTCTATGGACACCTCAGTTAAGGGCTTATTTCCTGTCCACCAGCCACCCAGGGAGGCCAGTACCCCATCAAGACGACCAAAACGCTGAAGAATTTCATCTCGAACTTTTTCAACACCTTCCAGTTGGCCAATATTGCCAACGATACCAACAAAGCGCTCAGAGTCGAAGGTAACAAGGAATTCCCTGAGGCTATCTAAGGCCTCCGCACGTCGGGAGGGTACGATAACGGTGGCTCCCTCCTCGAGAAAAGTAGCAACGATGCCCTCCCCCACATTCCCAGCACCACCAGCTATCAGAATAATTTTTCCATCTAACTTGGCCATAATAGTACCCTAAAGTCACCACTCTTGCAAATTAATTATATGTTATAGTCATCGGCTAACTAATTTTTTTGGGAAAATTAGTTAGTTAGTGCATTTATTCTAATAAATAAATGCCACATTGGCAACTCTTGACAATTCTTCACAATTTTTTAGAACTCTTAATTGACAATTTTTGGGAATCTCGCTAGGATCACCCTAGCTGTGTAGGGATTGCTAGCCTCAGCATAGTCAATCAACTGGACAGATATTTTGACTACCAAAGAAGCCTTTATTTATGCCAGAAGAAAAATCGCCCCAGCGTCAGACTTGTGAAACCCTATTTGGTTCCATGCTTAAACAGGATTGGGCAACCTTTGAAACCTGCTTGGATGATAATGTTTTTTATCGAGTAGGTTCCGGTTCATCTGTAGAAGGTAAGCAAGCGGTTACGGATTTTCTGAAGTCCCTATATACGCAGGTAACCATGCAACCACCAGATGTTCGCCAAGTTTTGGATATGCCAGAGAAAGACCAAGTTATTTTTGAGTTTGAAGCCCACTACCTTCGTTTATCAGACAACAAAATTGTCAATTTTGCCTGTACCGATGTCTTACGCATGAATGGAGATAAAATAAAGGAATGGCGTGTTTATGTTGACATGTCTCCCCTCTACCAAGACTAACTAAGAGAGCTTGTGATGAAGTCTGCCCTGATCGCTGAAAGACCTTTTCTTTCCTTGGGGAAAAGTTCCTGAAAACTCTATTCTCTCTTTCCACTCGACCCTTTTCAAACAATAGCTTGCCGAGGGGTTTATCCTGAGCTTGCCGAAGGGACGGGGTTTCAAACCCATTTTTTCGATGACAACATGAAGAAACGCAGTAATTACTATGGGGAACTATCCGCCGACTATTCACACCCTAGTTTGATTGACCCTGAAAAGGCAAAACTGCTGATTCAAGAAGCACAGAGAATTGTTAGCTTAAAAGAGCCTGTTCTACCAGCTTTGGATGCCAGCTATACTTTACAGCAGATCGAACAGGAAAACAAGGAATGGTGGCCAACTCATTGTGAGGCACTCCGTCAAGGTCGGGGGGATATTTTGACTGGAGAGTATCGAGATGACTTGATCTATCTCTGCCAAGATGGTCCTTACTTTGGTTTAGATGAACAGAGAGAAAGGGAAAAACATTGGTGGGCATTAATTGCTCAGCCTGGTGTTACCATGTGTTGGCCGATTGTCATGTTTTCTGGAGAGCATACCTTTTTTGAATGGAAGTGCGTCGACACGGAAACAAATGAAACGCTAGCCAAGGGAAATGTTACTTGGGTTCGTCGAGGCCATCGTGGGGCCTGTTATCTCAAGACAGAGCAGTTGACTTTTTATCGTGATGTTTTTGCCCCTCAAGAACTTCTCAGCTTGATTACCGTTTGCTAGGCATTGATTATTAAAATATTTACTTATTGACTTGGTGGACAATGGTAGAGCTAAATCCTAGATTCTTATCAATGTGCTTGTTGGATTATTAACCTCTCAACTTACTCAAATCTTCACCTATGGAGAATGGTAATGACGACAGTGAACTACGCAATGCGTGACCGCTTGGGGGAAGTTGCATTTTACGTCTTACTTTGGAAAAAGAAAGGCATTGATTTGTCCCTTTTTGATGATTACTGGAAAGATGTACATGGTCCGGTTTGCGCTCGACTTCCGGGTCAATACCAATATTGGCAATATCACATCGCTCACAATGACGGTGGAATTTGGCCCCTGCCAGGGGATGTTCTCAATGCCGCCTCAGACTCAGAGCAATTTGACGGCATTGCCGAGTTAACCTTCAAATCGATAGTGGAACGCCAGACCTGGTTTAAATCCGCAGGGATTTTGATGGGCGACGAATACAACATCTTCAGTAAGGCTATTGGCTACAATACCAGTCCTGGCAACTCCATCACCTATGTTGATCAAGTTCTTGACGGTGCTCCCAATGGCCTGTTGGGAGTCCACAAGTATCATTGCCTGCTTCGTAAGATGGATGGCGTTAGTGTTCAGGAGTTTCGTCACTTCGTCCAAAATCGATTAGTGTCAGTGTTTTCGCATTCTCCCCAAATCCTGAAATGTCGTCTCCACCTTTTCGATCAAGTCGATAATTCCCGCCCCGACGCAGGACCGGTTACCCATTTAGAATTGCCAGAGCATCAATACCAAGGAGCGATTGAATTGGCCTTTGCCAATGCCCTGCAATTAGCATTACTCTTGGATTCTCCACAGTACCAGGTTGTTGCCCGGGATTTACCTCGGTACATCAAAAACTTTCACCCCTTCCCCGAGCGTTCCGCCTACACCTTTGTCTATGAAGGGCAACTGACCTTAGCCGGTCAACGGAGTGCAACAGTCGCCGACCTGATTACTCGTATTGGGGCAGCCAACCAACTTAAACCCGATGTCAGCAACCTGATGCTGGGACAACAGGCCTTGGCGCCGACCCACTTCCTAGGAGAAAAACTACCTGGAACCAATGCGGACAAAGTTAAACGTCTCTTTGCTCGCGGAGAGGCCTTTGACTCCCAAGGCTTCATTGACTTTTTTACGGATCGTCCCGTTTATCAATTTGGTAATTTCCCCGTCTGTTTTGACAAGGAAAGTATCAAAGCCTCGGTAAAGGCTTTTTTTGGCGCTGTTTCAGCCCTTTACCACGACATTAAAATGCTCTGGGAAGTAGGGGAAGTGGTTGTTGTGGAAATGGATGTCACCTACTGGCGTTTAGATGGTTCCCAAGTAACTCTTCCCTGTGCTGATATTTTTCGCTTTGAAGGGGATCAGGTTTCCGAACTACGGATTTTCATGGATGCTAACCCCGTCGGTGATGCCACTATTCCCGTCTCCCCCACGTCCTCGGTGATGACCCTAAGGGATCAGCACCGTTATCAGCCAGTGAATCTGATGCGGCAGTTCTTTAGCGACCATCCCGAGGGCAAGCAACGGGTCGCTAACGGCTTCATTCCCAAATGGGCTATTGCCGGTCCGCGCTGGCCGATTAACTTTGAAACCTTAGGAAGTGCAAACCTAGCCGTCCGTAACGGGGCGATTCTGACGACCGAAAAATTACCGGGAGCCAATACCGATCAGGTTAAACGGCTTTTTGCCCGGGGAGAGGCCTTTGATTCCCAGGGTTTTATCGACTTTTTTAGCGATCATCCTGTTTATCAATTCGGCAATTTTCCCGTCTGCTTCGATAAAGAGGCGATCAAAGCCTCGGTGACAGCCTTTTTTGGCAGTGTTTCAGCCCTCTACCATGATATCAAAACCCTCTGGGAATACGGAGAAGTGGTCTTTGTGGAAATGGATGTCACCTACTGGCGCAAAGATGGTTCCCAAGTGACCCTCCCTTGCTTTGATATTTGCCGATTTGAGGGGGACAAATTGGCAGAGTTACGCATTTTTATGGATGCCAATCCCGTGGGCAATGGCAATATCCCCGTAGCTGATACCGCTTCAGTGATGGTTCTGCGTGATCAACAAAAATTCTCCTCCACTGACCTGATGCGGGTCTTTTTTCGTGAGCATCCTGATGGAAAAGAGCGGTTAGCCACTGGCTTTTTGCCCAAATGGGCCATTGCTGGTCCCCAATGGCCGATAGATTCAGATGTAGTCAGAGCCAGCGGGGGTTCGGATCTGACGATACAGGATAAATGGGAACAACTTAGGGGCTACCTCAAAACCTTGAGAGTTGATCAACTAGCGAGCTTATTGGTTGCCGATAATGCCCGCTTAACCCCGTTTCAATAAAGGCTCTAGCGTCCCTAATTTTTAGGATCGCTCGCCGACGGACTGTGACTTTACATGATGACCATTCTTTTTAGCTAAGACCATGAAACTCAAAGATCAAGTTGCTATTATTACTGGTGCATCTAAGGGGATTGGAAAGGGGGTTGCCGCCGTCTTTGCCCAGGAGGGGGCTAAGGTGGTTCTAGCGGCCAATGGACTGAAGGACGGGGAACAAGCAGCAGCAGAAATTCGGGAAAGCAGGGGCGAGGCACTCTTTGTCCAATGCGATGTTGCTAACGAAGAAAACGTCAAAACCCTTGTCCAGAAGACAGTCGAAGCCTTTGGCCGACTAGATATACTGGTAAATAACGCGGGTATCGGTACCTATAAATCTATTCTTGATGTCACCAGTGAAGAATGGGATCGCTGTTTGGCGGTTAATTTAAAAGGAGTCTTTCTCTGTTCTAAATATTCGATTCCCCATATGCAAGCAGTGGGTAAAGGAGTCATCATTAATATGTCCTCAGTTCATGCCCATGCGACAGCCAATGGTGTTGCCCCCTACTGTGCTTCCAAGGGAGCAATCACTGCCCTGACCCGTAACATGGCCATTGACTACGGGCCAGTAGTTCGAGTCAACTCCATTGCCCCCGGTTGGATCTGGACTCCCCTAATTGAAGATTTATTCAACGGTTACGATGATCCAGCGGCCGTGCGGAAACAAGTGGAGGAGCGTCAAGTTATGAAGCGTATTGGTACACCTGAGGATGTAGGATATGCCTGTGCCTTTTTAGCCAGTGACGAAGCCGCATTTATTACTGGAACCCAACTGTTTGTGGACGGGGGACTGACCGCTGTACTAGAAGAATGGTAACCAAGGACGGTAACTATGTATACCTACGGGCGTAAACAGGGCTGTCGTCTTAGTTTAGATTACACCTATAAGGGAATGCGGGTGGCCTTTCTCGAAAATGAGCTAATTCGCGTTGGGGTTCTGCTGGACAAAGGAGCCGATATTTTTGAGTTCACCTATAAGCCTCATGATATCGATTTTCTCTGGCAATCGCCTATTCCGATGCGTTCACCCTTCGTGGCCACGAGTGCTTTAGCAGAGGGCAACTTCCACGATTACTATTATGGAGGATGGCAGGAGGTTTTACCTTCGGCGGGCTGGGCTTCTGAGGCTTATAAAAGCTCTCACCAAGGCCTGCATGGAGAAGTTTCCCTACTGCCCTTTGAGAGCTCGATTATCGAAGATAGCTCGGAGCAAATCGTACTCAAAACTCATGTACGCCTCTATCGTTCTCCCCTCCGGTTAGAACGATATCTGACCCTCAAACGAGGACAGGCTGCTCTTTTCCTCCGGGAACGCTTAGAAAACGATGCTCCAGTAGATTTTGCCATTATGTGGGGTCATCATCCCGCCCTGGGAGAACCCTTTCTAGATGATAGTTGCTGGGTACAAACCCCTGCTAGCAAAATCGAGGTCATGGATTTCCATCCTAATGGACTTTGGGAAACAAGCGTTGAATTTGACTATCCCTTTGCCAAAAATCGGCGTACTGGCCAACTGGAAAACATCGCCCAGGTTCGTTCCTCAGCGATTAAATCTGTCGATGTAGTTTTTCTCAAGGAATTGAGTGAAGGCTGGTATAGTATTACCAACCAACGGCAAAAAGTCGGTTTTGGCATGGCTTGGGATCCTTTACTGTTTAAATATCTCTGGATGTGGCAAAACTATGGGGGCAACGATGATTATCCTTGGTACGGTCGTGCCTACACCTGTGCCTTAGAACCCTTTACCAGTTATCCTCCGGGAGGGGTGGCAACGGCCATAAAAAATGGTTCGGCTCTAATCCTGCAGCCCAGTCAAGTCATTGAGACAGATTTGGTCGCCGTGGCCTACGATGGCGAAGGGGTCAAGCGCGTTGGACGAGACGGGCAAGTGGAACAGTAGTAGAGGAGGAGTAGCCTGTGCTAAATCCTGATACGCTAAAAATTGAGTTTAATTTTTAAGGAGATCATTCATGACAACCATGAGTAAGGGCAAGATTGGTGTTCTTATCGAAGAGCACTTTGATGGTACTGAATTCCGCCGTTTTAATGAATATTTCCCCCAGCAGGGATATGAGGTTGAATATCTTTCTCACCTCTGGGGAAACCCGGAACTGCGTTTTGGCTCGAATCCCGAAAACGATCAGATTGAGTATCACATCACCGTCAAGACCGAAGTCAATCATGTTAGACCTGGTGACTATAAAGGGATTATTTGTATCGGGGCCTATGCGATGGATCGTCTGCGTTATCAAGTTAGGGTTAGTAAGGGACAGAAAAACCAGGCCCCTGCCGTTGAATTTCTTCGAAAAGCGATGGCCACTGAAGGGGTTAAATTGGGAACAATTTGTCATAGTCTATGGCTCTTTTGTGCCGACCCTGATCTACTGAAAAATCGAAAAGTGACCTGCGCTCACAATATTATCTGTGATGTGGAAAATGCTGGTGCGGAGATTGTTTATGACGGAGAGGCGACGGCTGACTTAGTGGTTGATGGAAATTTAATCACTGGTAAACATCCTGGCATAGTCGAGCAATTTATGGAAGTTTTTGTCAGGGAAATTGAACAGAATTAACAGCATGAATCGGGCATCTATTCTAGAATTTTTATGATTTCCATACACTTTTATTAGCTTACCCAATAAATAGGTTCTTCTATGGCAACATCCGTGAATTTCTCCTTTTCAGATTTAGTCGCTGGCTACGTCACTTTTTTTGATGCGGATAGCGATATATTTGGCTTAAAAACCTCCGATAACCGGGAATTTAAAGCCAAAATCAGTGCCATGGCCTACGCCAAAATTATCCAAAATTTTGAGGAAGGCTACCCCGACGCCACGGGCAGTATGCGCTCGATGTTAGTGCCGGGACGGTATCTCTTTGCCTACGGAGTATTTTATCCCGACAGTGAATTTTTTGATGTTAAACAAATTGTTTTTGCCGGCAGGACACCCCAAGATTATGTCTTTGAAAAGCAAAATTGGTGGATTCAACAGATTAATGCCCTGGGCAAATTCTACCTGAAAGCTCAATTTGATGATGGGTTTGTGGATTATCGCAATTATCGAACCAATTTAAATTTGACGGGGCAACGTTCCGATGTCAATTTTCGCCAGGAAACTGACACTATTTCCCGCTTAGTGTATGGCTTTGCCACGGCCTTTTTAATGACCGGCGATGACCGCTTTTTAGAAGGGGCAGAAAAGGGAACAGAATACCTCCGCGAGCATATGCGTTTTGTGGATTTAGACGAGGGCATTGTCTATTGGTATCACGGCATTGATGTTAAGGGTAGTCTCGAAGAAAAAATATTTGCCTCCGAGTTTGGGGATGATTATTACGCCATTCCCGCCTACGAACAAATCTATGCGTTAGCAGGTCCCATTCAAACCTACCGTTGTACTGGTGATCGCCGCATTTTAGATGATGCCGAAAAGACCATTAAATTATTCAATGATTTCTTTTTAGATAAATCGGAATACGGCGGGTATTTCTCTCACCTAGATCCCATTACCTTAGATCCATTGAGTGATGCTCTAGGTGCCAACAAAGGGAAGAAAAACTGGAACTCCGTCGGGGATCACGCTCCTGCTTACTTAATCAATCTCTGGTTAGCAACAGGTAAGCCAGAATATGCGGATATGCTGGAATACACCTTCGACACCATCGAAGAACGCTTTCCCGACTACGACCATAGCCCCTTTGTGCAGGAACGTTTCTATCAAGATTGGAGCTATGACACCACCTGGGGCTGGCAACAAAACCGTGCAGTGGCTGGTCACAACCTGAAAATTTCTTGGAACCTAATGCGGATGCAAAGTCTGAAGGCCAAGGATCAATATGTCAATTTAGCTCGCAAAATTGCCGATATGATGCCCGCCGTCGGCAGCGATCAACAACGGGGCGGCTGGTACGATGTGGTGGAACGGTTATTAGGGCCTGGCGAAAAATTCCATCGTTTTGTGTGGCATGATCGCAAAGCTTGGTGGCAACAAGAACAGGCCATTCTCGCCTACTACATTTTGACGGGCTGTTTACAGGAGCCAGAATACCGACGGTTAGCGCAGGAGGCGGCTGCCTTTTACAATGCTTGGTTCCTGGATTTAGAAGATGGCGGAATTTATTTTAATGTGCTAGCCAATGGCATTCCCTACTTAGCGGGTGGTAACGAACGGGGTAAAGGCAGTCACTCCATGAGCGGTTATCACTCCTTTGAACTCTGTTACCTCGCCGCCGTTTATACCAATTTGTTGATTAGCAAACAGCCTATGGACTTTTACTTTAAGCCCATGCCTGGCGGTTTCCCTGACAATCTTCTGCGGGTTTCGCCAGATATTTTACCCCCTGGTAGTATTCGCATTGGTAGCTGTGAAATTGATGGAGAACCCTATAGCCATTTTGATGCTCAGGGGTTAACTGTGACCTTACCGAAAACCAGCGATCGGGTCAAAGTCAAAGTGCAAATTGTCCCCAACTAAGGGGTTAATGGGGGGAGGGAATGCGTAACTCTATCTTAATTTATTCCCCTTTTCCCTTGTTGAGAAAAACTCATTTTTGAGAGACCAGTCATTCTTAAAATTTTCGAGAAAGCTTCCATGGAAGAAAAAACACTGCTCATCGAAATCAATACCCAGAACAATGTTCAAATTGTTGCACTGACGGGACAAATTGATGCGAGTACGGCTCCCTCAATTACAGATACCATTCTTCCTCTAATTGGAAGTAACAGCAAAATTCTTTTAGACATGACCCAGGTACCCTATATGTCTAGTGCTGGGCTAAGGACTTTGTTATCTCTTTATCGTCAGATAACAGCAACGGCGGGTGGTTTGGTCTTAGTGGGTCTATCTGAAGAAATTCAAGACACCATGACCGTTACGGGCTTCCTAAAATTCTTTAAAACCAGTCAATCGGTTGCTGAAGGATTAGCAATCTTGACCTAATTGAACGAATTTTAATCTCAGTTTTTTACGGTATTTTCTTCTTACTTTTTTCTGTGGATCATCACCATGTCCTTAGATCGTATTGATATTCATCCGACCCATCGCTACGGTGATTTTAAATTACGCAGTGGCAAGCCCTTTCCCTTTGGGGCAACCCTAGTTCCAGGCGGGGTAAATTTTTCGATTTTTTCCAGTCATGCGGTTTCCTGTTCCCTAGTGTTATTTGAGAAGCACGCCCGTGAACCCTTTACTGAAATTCCGTTTCCCGATGAGTTTCGCATTGGCAATGTGTATTCTATGGTGGTTTTTGATCTGGATTATGAAAATTTGGAATACGGCTATCGTATGGATGGTCCCAATAATTTTTCCCAGGGTCACTGGTTTGATCCCAGTAAAATTTTGCTCGATCCCTATGCGAAAAATATTGGGGGACGGGATGTGTGGAAGGTGGCGCCCGATTGGTCAAATCCCTACCAACATCGAGGACGAATTGCCTTTGATGATTTTGATTGGGAGGACGATCGTCCCTTAGAAATTCCCCCGGAAGACCAAATTATCTATGAAATGCACGTTCGCAGTTTTACCTGTGATCCGTCATCGGGCGTTAAGGAGAATCATCGGGGAACGTTTGCGGGGATTCAAGATAAGATTGCTTACCTCAAGGAATTGGGAGTCAATGCGATCGAGTTGATGCCTATTTATG
Organism: Microcystis aeruginosa Ma_MB_S_20031200_S102; assembly: GCA_007095845.1. Taxonomy (GTDB): domain Bacteria; phylum Cyanobacteriota; class Cyanobacteriia; order Cyanobacteriales; family Microcystaceae; genus Microcystis; species Microcystis aeruginosa_D. Next base: position 2,944 of record SFBI01000035.1, on the reverse strand, counting down.
AATTTGATGAATTTGAAAATAGTCGTCCCAATCCAGAAACGGGGGAATTATTACTGAATTATTGGGGATATAGCACCGTCGGTTTTTTCGCACCGAAAGCAGGTTATGCTGCCACCGGTAAATTTGGGATGCAGATTGATGAATTTAAAAATTTAGTCAAAGAACTGCATAAAAATGGGATTGAAGTCATTCTGGATGTGGTCTTTAACCATACCGCCGAAGGCAATGAAAAGGGACCGACCATCTCGTTTCGAGGCATTGATAATAAGACCTATTATATGTTGACCCCGGAGGGATATTACTTTAACTTTAGTGGTACTGGAAATACCCTAAATTGTAATAACCCGATCGTGCGGGGTATGGTTTTAGATTGTTTACGATATTGGGCGGCGGAATACCACATTGATGGTTTCCGTTTTGATCTAGCGGCCATTTTAGGACGAGATCCTTGGGGCGCACCGTTGGCGAATCCACCGTTATTAGAAAGTTTAGCGTTCGATCCGATTCTCGCCAAGTGTAAATTAATTGCGGAAGCCTGGGATGCGGGGGGTTTATATCAGGTAGGGTCTTTCCCCGCCTTTGGGCGTTGGGCGGAATGGAATGGCAAGTACCGAGATAGTCTGCGGAAGTTCCTCAAGGGGGATGGCAATGTGGGGGATGTGGCCCAACGATTACAGGGTTCCCCAGATCTCTATGCGACTTCAGGGCGATCGCCAGCGACTTCGATTAACTTTATTACCTGTCACGATGGCTTTACCCTGATGGATTTAGTCTCCTACAACCATAAGCATAATGAGGCCAATGGGGAAGGCAATAACGACGGCAGTAACGATAATGACAGTTGGAACTGTGGTTGGGAAGGTCCGACCGATGACCCTGGTATTAATGCCCTGCGTCGTCGTCAGATTAAAAATGCGATCGCCCTATTAATGGTCAGCCAGGGAGTGCCGATGTTGCTGATGGGGGATGAAATGGGCCGGACACAACAGGGCAATAACAATACCTATTGTCACGATAACGCCCTGAATTGGTTGGACTGGACATTACTAACCAAAGAAAAAGATATCTTTCAATTTGTCCAACACTGTATCGCCTTCCGCAAAGCCCATCCCGTGTTACGCAATCCCGACCATTTTCGTAACTGTGATTACTTGGGGATCGGTTATCCTGATATTAGTTGGCACGGCAGTCGGGCCTGGTATGTGGATTGGGCATCTAGTCATCATTTAGCGTTCATGCTCTCTGGTCAACACGCCAAACAGGGACAACAACCCGATGATGACCTCTACGTGGCCATAAATATGCACTGGCAAGCCTGCTGGTTTGAATTACCCCAACCGACTAAGGGTAAGCAATGGCATCTTTTTGCCAACACTGGCGTTCCAAGTCCTCAGGATAGTTATAACCCCGGCACGGAACCCCCTTTAGAAAATCCCCAGGGGTGTCTACTCGGCGGCTCTTCTAGGTTCTGTGTGATAAGTTTAACTTACAGAGGATCGATCAATCTTTGTGTCCTTTGTGTCTTTGTGGTTCCTTCCACTCGCTCGCCAGAAAGAATGTATCTTAGAATACATTTTGCCCACCAAACCTAAGAGAGCCCAATTTTGTTTAGATTAACCCTTTGACTTTATTGAGAAACGACTATGGCTTTTGCAACTTCTCTCTCAGTGACCAATTCCATTGCGACCATTTTTCTGAAAGGAGACCTAGACGCAAGTACGGCGAATGATTTCAAACTCAAAATTGAGGAAGCGGCCAAATATGAGCCGAAGCTGACCAAATTAGTTTTACATTTTGAGGAGTTGAAATATATGGCCAGCGCAGGTCTGCGAATGTTGATTTTTTCCAAACAACAGATGGGCAATGATGTGAAGCTCTACATCTTTAAACCAAATGAGATGGTTTGGGAGACCTTAACCAAAACTGGTTTTCATCATAGTGTTCAGGTGTTAGAGGAGTATGATTTAGCATCGATTGCTCAACTTTAATTAGGGACTGAAAAATCAGAGGAAAAAGTTATGGTGCTAAGGGCAAATTCTGTTTCTTAAATGATAAGTAATTATGTTGATAATTTTCAATTAATATCAAGACAACTGATAGAAAAGACCGAAAACAGTAACCTTTCTGATTTCGGACGAAAAGAAACAGTAAAAACTGCCATAGCAGGGTAAAAAGATTAACCACTATTGGGTAAGCTTTTTACCCTGTTTGACCCACTCTTGCTCGAAAAAATGAGCGAACGATGAGTTACGACGGGGCGATCGATCTTGTTAAAATCGAGTACCTTAAGGAGTTGGGCTACACCGAAGGGGACTGTCAGACGGTGCGGCGATTATGCGAACGCAAAGCGCTCGCTACGCGAGATCGATTGTCGAGGCGGAGGGAACTCGAAGATATCGAAGAGACCGCCGTCGCCTTTTTGGGAATCTTGGGGAAACTACAGCGACCTTACCTGAGCGCGTTAGAAGAGGAAATGCTGACCATGTTAGAGAAGTATTACGGGTTAGTGACCGATTAATTGCCGTCCTTGATGGACTCGAATCGCTGTATCTCGATGAGATAACCATCCGGGTTGCGGAGGAAACAGTGATTTAACTGAACTTCCCCCATACATATATCTGGACTTCCCCCGTATAAACATACTAGCTATGGCTAAAAGTCTTACAGAGCCTGAGTTAAAGCAATAGAATACTAATGAACTACTGGACACAAAATCCTGAAGTTCTTACGCAGATAGGGTTTGAGGCAAAAATTTTCAAATTTGACCTTTAGACCATTATAGCTTGTTTCGGGGCAGAAAACCAGCAAAAACATGGCTACAGAGGGAATCCCTTACTCTAGAGATTAATGACACTATCTGTTAAAATCAGGTTAGCGATCACTATACAGCCAACTCTACGGAATCGCTCTACTCCAGATACAGTCAACGGTACAGCCATTTTCA